>JBDIVP010000319.1:0-3923 GCA_039794325.1 Candidatus Inrsubterrania sp. | reverse complement strand
CGAATGAAAACGCGGACATTACCGTGTTCGAAAAAGGCGCTTACATTTCCTTTGCGAATTGCGGACTTCCCTACTACGTGGGTGAAACCATCCCCAACCGTGAGGCTCTGCTGCTCCAAACACCGGAACAATTCTGGAAACGGTTTCGGGTTCGCGTGCATGTCTATCATGAAGTCCTCCACATCCATCGACAAGGGAAATATGTCCGGGTCAAAAATTTGCTGACCCACGAGGTGACATTACACCACTTCGACAAATTGATTCTGGCCCCGGGAGCCGGCGCGATCGTTCCTGATATCCCGGGCATTCGCGCCAACAATATTTTTACGGTCAAAACGGTTCCCGATTCGGATGCCATTAAACGTTTCCTGGATGGGCATCGCGTTGATCGGGCCTTGGTCATTGGCGGAGGATTTATCGGACTTGAAACAGCGGAGGCCCTTCAAAACCGGGGGCTAAAGGTTACCATTGTCGAAAAAGCCCCTCAAATCCTCCCTCCCTTCGATCCCGATATGGCACGGCTCGTAACCCATCACCTTCGAGAGCAGGGTGTGGAGATTATTACAGGCGATGGCGTCGCGGGCTTTGAGCAACAGGAAGGGCTTGCGCGAGTAGCCGAATTGGAAAGCGGCAATCGCCTGCCGATGGATCTTGCCATCCTCTCAATCGGGGTTCGCCCCGAATTACGATTGGCCCGGGACGCGGAATTGAACATCGGTGAATCCGGAGGCATTGCCGTCAATGCCAGGCAGCAAACATCCGATCCGGATATCTATGCGGCGGGGGATGCGGTGGAAACCATTCATCTGGTCACTCGCCAACCGGCTCGTATTCCACTTGCCGGTCCTGCCAATAAACAGGGTCGTGTCGCGGGGGCCAATGCCGCCGGCGGTGACCTGCACTTTCACGGTGCGCTGGGCACCGCTATTGTCGAGAGCATGGGTATCACCGCCGGGAAAACGGGGCTGACCGAGCGTGAAGCAGGGGCACATGGTTTTCGATTTTTCGTGTCCCTCACCCATCCGCTGGACCACGCAGGCTATTATCCCGGAGCGGAAACGCTTCATATCAAATTGGTCGTGGAACAGCAGACCGGAAAATTGCTGGGGGCTCAAATTATCGGGGAGCACGGCGTAGATAAACGGATTGATGTCCTGGCCACAGCCTTACATGCCGGCATGCACGTTCAGGATTTGGAACAGTTGGATTTGGCCTATGCCCCCCAATTCAATTCGGCCAAAGGTCCGGTGATCATGGCCGGCTTTGTAGCCGCCAACACGTTGCGAGGGGAAGTGCGAACCCTCACCGGAGAGGAGTTGCAAAAAAAATTGGCCACCGCCCATTCTCTCCAATTATTGGATGTCCGGACTCCGGACGAATTTCGGGAGGGGCACCTTCCTCATGCCCGCCTTCTTCCCCTCGATGAGTTACGTGACCATCTCCCTGAATTGGATCAACACCAAGAAACGGTCGTCTATTGCCGGGTCGGATTGCGCGGATACCTCGCTGCACGCATTCTGCTTCAACACGGATTTACCAGAGTCTATAACCTGACAGGCGGAGTGCTATGCTTTCCTCCTGACAAGACCGGGTAAATCAAGCAGGTTAAACGTGTCACACTGACTTACTTGGGAAATTTGATTTAAACAGACTTATGAAAACTGTCCTCCAACCCCGATTATTCCATCGCTCTTCTTCGTCCAATGGTTTTTTTGATTTTTGCGGACCGGCCGCTTCCGGTCTCAGCCCCCAACCGGCCATTCATTTCAATATCGCCTTCGATCAACATCCAATGGATTATCTCTATAATGTGATTTACTGCGGCGAGTTCGGGGTCGGAAAAGATTCATTGAGAGGGTGGCTGATTCCATTTCCGAGGCATTTCACTTGTGGAAAAAAGAGAACAATCTCCCAGACGGACCATTGTTTTGGATCATATAAAAAAGGATCAGCCGGAAGAGGGATGATGGCGTTTCCCGGATTATCCGATGACCAAGTCTGGCAATTCCTCCACAACATCCTGACCTTGGCCAAGTAAATATCACCGGAGCCGTATGTTAAGATCAACATCATTTTCCTCATTTTCGTGGCAGGCTCCTCCAGTAGGGTCCGGCTTTCAGCAAAGGTGAACTCACCATGTCTTTCGAACCTCAACATCCGTCTCCCCCCGCGGGAGAACCACAGGGCCAGGCAATCTTTGAGAGCCTTGAACGGCAAACCTCCCTTATTTTGCAATCTGCAGGAGAAGGTATTTTTGGATTGGATCTGCAGGGATGTCATACCTTTGTGAATCCCGCCGCAGCCAGGATGCTGGGATACACCCCCCAGGAGTTACTTGGCCAACCGAGCCATTCACTCTATCATCACACCAAAGCCGACGGGGCATCCTATCCCCTTGAAGACTGTCCAATTTATGCGGCCTATCAAGACGGGCAGATCCATAATGGCGACACTGAAATTTTTTGGCGAAAAAACGGCACCAGCTTTCCGGTGGAATATACCAGCACGCCCATACGCGACCATGACGGCACCCTGCTTGGCGCCGTTGTGGTTTTTCAAGATATTACGTATCGTCGCCAGTGCGAAAAAGCCATCGCACAATTCCGCCGCCAAAATGACCTGATTTTGCAGGCCGCCGGCGAAGGCATTCTGGGATTGGACCTCGACGGGAACCATACCTTCGTCAACCCTGCCGCCAATCGTTTCCTGGGCTACGAGCCGGGCGAATTACTCGGAAAACCCAGTCATTCCATTTGGCACCACTCCAAATCCGACGGCTCCCCTTATCCTGCCGAGACATGCCCCATCTACGGAGCCTATAAGGACGGACTTGTGCACCACGGGGACGAGGATGTCTTTTGGAAAAAGGACGGGACCAGTTTTCCCGCTCAATTTACCAGCACGCCCATTCGCGATGAACAGGGACAGTTGGTGGGTGCGGTGGTGACATTTCAGGATATCACCGAGAAAAAACGCATGGCCGCCCAATTGGTGGAGGAAGCCAAATTGGCGGAGGTTACCCGGGTACTCGGGAACATCGGACATGACATAAAAAATATGTTGATGCCCGTTTTGTCTGGAGCCGATCTTTTACGGGATGAGGTGAATGAACAGTTTCCCCGGCTCATCGAAATGAACGCCAACGGGGCTGAGCGCAGTTATGCCAACAGCCTGGACCTCCTCAAGATGATCGAGACCAACGCTAGAAGAATTCAGGACCGGGTACGGGAAATCGCCGATGCCGTCAAGGGAGTGACCAGTCCCCCGCATTTCACATTTTGTCATATCGATAAAATCGTCGAAAGCGTTTACGAAACTCTTCGAACGTATGCCGCGGAAAAAGGCATTACCCTCCACACCACAGGATTGCAGTCACTACCGGCGGTCGAGGTGGATGAACGCCGGATCTTTAATGCCCTCTATAATCTTGTGAATAATGCCGTTCCAGAGGTTCCGAGAGGCGGATCGGTCTCCATCGCCGGACAAAAGGTGGAAGGCCGGGACACTATCGAATTGTCCGTGGCCGACACGGGGCGGGGGATGTCCCCCGAAGTCCGTGACCGGCTCTTTACCCCGCAAGCCTTCAGTACGAAAGCAACAGGCACCGGCCTCGGTACCAAAATCGTCAAAGATGTGATCGATCTTCACCACGGGCAGATTCGGGTTGACAGTGAACCGGGGAAGGGTACGACCTTTCACATCCGCCTCCCGATCTCACAAAATACATGATTTTCTGACCATTTTGAGTGTTGAATAATTGAAATTTTCAAAGGCAAATTTGTCCATGGCGGCGAAGTCATGAAGGGCGAGACAAAATGCCAATCCCGCCTTTGGGCCCTGAAAGTCTTCACAAGAAGACTTTTGGGCCTCTTTCAAGCAGCCACGGCGTCGCATAGCTCAAGCCTGCCTCCATCGGGAAATCA
>JBDIVP010000318.1:0-3951 GCA_039794325.1 Candidatus Inrsubterrania sp. | reverse complement strand
AGTGCTTTCAAGGTTTCTTCCTGTTTGGCCAACCGGCTTGTCAGCGATTGACTGGTTTGGGCCAGGGCTTGAGAGACGGATTCCAGGCTGGCACTGACTTCATTGAGATGGTTTTCAGTTTTTTGTGTATTGACCTGCAACTGTTGTGTGAGTTCCGCTTGATGAGATTCCACCAGGTTTACACGTTCGGTCAACCTCCCGGCCTGTTGGATGATTTCATCTCCTCTCTTACCCAACAGGCTCCCCATGACATCCTGGGCTTCCCTGAGTTTCACCACCGTTTGAGCCAATTCCTGGACCTGGACGGCATCGGCTTGGACATGGGTGCCCAGATTTTCGATGTCCTTCTGGAAGGCATTCAGGCGATCAATGAGAGGGCGTTGCTGTGATTCCACATCTTTGCCCAGTTGCGTGATGGCCATTTGCACGTCCTGCTCGAGATACGTCCTTAAGGCTTGGGTATCCGAATTCAACTTTTGTTGAAGATCGGCCATGTCCTGTTTGAGTTGGGCGACCTGGTCCGTTTGTTCGTCAATTCGCCCGCCAAGCATGGTGCCAGATTGTTCGACGACTTCCCGTAACCGGCTGAGAGTTTGAGAGAGGTCGCGGGTGCTGCCCTCGATGGCGCGAATTTGGTCGTCATGGGTCGAAACTGTGGTCCGCTGCACGGTTATCTCTTCCTGGTGTTGTCCGACTTTAGCTCCCAGCTCCCCCAGAGTTCCTTTGAATTGGGCCAGCGATTGCTGAAATTCGGCCATGGTGGTGGTCAGCGTTTGATTGTTGAGATCCACTTCTTGGGCTAGGGCATTGTTTTGGGTCTGGGCCGCTTTGATCTGTTCGTTCTGTTCTCGAAGTTGTTCTCCCTGGGTCTGCAGGATGGTCTGAAGTGAACCGATTTCCGATTGAACGGATTCGGATTGCTTTGAAAGAGATTTCTCCAGGTCATTCAGCCGTTTCTCCGCCACTTCATGCTTTCCGTACAAACTGGCCAGATCCTGTTCGCGAATGAGCTTAATTTGTTGGTTTAAATTGGCAAATTCCGTTCGCGGCGCCAAATCATGCTGCATTTTCGCAATATCGGATTTTTGATTAGCCAGAATATCTTGAGATTCCATGATGGCGGACCTGGCTTCGTTGACCTGGGAGTCTAGGGCCCGCTTTTCCTCTTTGATTTGGGCGATTTGTTTCTCCAGGTCTTTTTGAATTCTGGCCAAATCCGCCTGTTGCGCCACACAGCCGCTGAGCAGAAGGCTAAGACTGCACAAGCCAAGAATGTTCAAGAGCCAAGCGGCTTGTCGATCACGATTGAATCCCAATATGTGCAATGAACTGGTAGTCACAGTCTTGCTTGTCCTCCTTATTGACCGGGGGCCGGTGAGCACCATGTCCCTTTAAGGGTTTTTCACCAATAAGTGCCCGCGGCGGTTGAGTTGATGACATACTTCCGTTTGATCGACGCAGAATGGTTTGTCTTTTCCATAGGAAATCACTGATAACCGCTGGGGGTCCACTCCAAGTTGATTGAGGTATTCGCGAATGGCCAAAGCGCGTTTTTTCCCCAGAATGATGTTATAGGCTTGTGTGCCGCGTTGATCGGCGTGTCCTTCGATTACGAATATGGTGTTTGGTGCCTGACGGATCATCCCTAGATTGCGTTCAAGGGCAAGTTTGCCTTCATCGGTCAGAGACCAACTATCGAATTGAAAAAAGACATCCTCGAGATTGTGGCTGGCACTGGCCAATTCCTCGGTTTTCATTTTATCAAGTTGTTCACGAAGAGCTTCGGAAGGTTCCACCTTCGCTACATGGAGAGGAGCGGGGATCTGTTCGAGTTCGGTGCCTTGATCAGACTCCGGATTGAAAAATTCACTAGACAATTCTCCATCAGAGTCGGAAAGCTGTCCTGAGGCTGAGCTCATGGGGCCGGTGAGATCTTCCGAAGGTTGTAAAACAGCGGATAGACCGGAATCTGCCGAGCCCGATTGAGTATGGAGATTTGATCCATCTGATAAGGGAAATCCCGGGATTCCGTCAGTAACAGAGCGTCCTGCTTTTTGACTGTCTTGATCGGCATCCAGGTCTCCAGGCCAGGGATAATAGGCGTCGGATGGTGACGAAGTGTCGGCGCCGGCCTCCCCGGAATCCTGAGCCGCGGCAAGACTGTCCTGTGAAGCACCGGACAAATCGGATTCGTGGAAATTGCTTGCTCCCAAGCCGTCCAGGTCGCCTTGACCGCTGGGCTCGCCCGAACTCATGCTGTCAGGTTCTTCAGGTTCCCCGTTGGTTCCGGAGAGGGTGGAAACATGGATGCGTTTTTCCTCGCACCCGGTCAATACGGCCCACGGTAAACTCACAATTCCAACCCAGGCGATGAGACGAAACATGGCAAACATCTGTTGACTCCTTTGCTGAAAAAAAGCCCTTTGACCAAATGAGTGGTTTATGGTTGTAAAGGCGACCAGGATGGAGAACTCAGGTGTCTTCCACCTGAAGAAATTTTTTCTTCTCCTTTTCCGTCGACCGTAATCATATATAACTGGCTCTCCCCCCTCCGTATCGAACTAAAGGCCAGGTGTCGTCCATTCGGGGCCCAGGAAGGCGAATCGTCAATACTATGTCCGCGAGTGATTTGCGCACGGCGTTCCCCATCCGGCGAAATCCGGCACAATTTGAACCCCTCCGAAGGAATTCGGCACACATAGACGATCCAGTCTCCTTTAGGTGACCAAGCCGGTGCTGCATTGTAATCGCCGTCATAAGTCAATCGGCGAACATTCGACCCATCCGCATCCATGAGATAAATTTGAGGACGGCCCCCTCGATCGGAGGTAAAAGCCAATGTCCGCCCGTCGGGGGACCAGGTGGGGGAAAGATCCGCGCTCTCATGAAAGGTTAACTGCTTGATGGTTCCGGTGTCCAATTCAAGTTGGTAGATATCAGAATTGCCCTCGTGTGCCGAAGCGTATGTCACAAATCGACCATTGGGGGAGAAGGTGGCTGTAATATTGAGGCTGGAGGGGTCCACCAGAATTTCCTCCCTCCCGGTAGCCAGTTCACGTCGCATGATTTGTTGTTTCCGATCCCGATAGGCCGTGTAAATCAAGGATTTTCGATCGGGTGACCAGGTCGGCATGAGGTTCAGATAACCGTCCGCGGTGACTTGTTGGGGGTCGTATCCATCATAATCCATTACGAACAATTCCCGCCCGCTATCCTTCTCCCCGACAAAAGCGATTTTGGTTCTGGCGATCCCTTGCTCCCCGGTATAACGATACACCAATTCATCCGCCCATCGATGGGCCATCAGTCGGATGAGGGAGTCCGTTGTTTTTAATGAAAAATATCGCTTTCCCGTTAAGGCGTCAGGTTGTCCAGGATCGAAGGCGCAGGCATCGAAAATGAGACCTTGGACTCCGGAGGCAGTCCCTCCAATCCCTAATCGTCCCCAGGTCGAGACGTTGACCTGTTGGTAGTGGGGGGCGAAGGAGGAAGGAAGGGTCACGCATTTGTTTTCGGAAAATACCCCGTTTTCCCCTGGAAGTTCCGCGACCGAAAAAACCTGGGACCGCCTCAAATCGTCCTTAAGGACCGATACGACTTTTGAATCAGAATGTTCCGGAAGTGTGGTGTTGTGGTTGACTGGAGAGAACCCCATGACCCAAATGGGAATTTTTTGGAATTCCGATCGAGTGGCTTCCAGAATGGCGTCCTCCCCACGAAGCGAGGGAATGGCGATCAAGCCGGAAAAGATGAGGAACGGAATGAGAATGTGCCGACAAGGAAGAAAGTTCTGCATGATACGTAACAATCCTTTTATTTTTCAATTTTTGTAAATCGAAATTTGATGTCCAGGAAGGATTCCCGAAGTTCGGGGGGGAACTTTGGCAAGGGATTGGCCTGGTGGATCGCACGAAGAATGGCCTGATCGTAATACATGTTGCCTGACCCTTG
>JBDIVP010000317.1:0-3962 GCA_039794325.1 Candidatus Inrsubterrania sp. | reverse complement strand
CCCGGTTTTCACGGGATGTACTTCCTCTCAATCCCGATTATGTGGTGATTCTCGGAGGCACGAACGATCTTGGTTGGGGGCTGTCGCCTTCCGTTATTGTCGAACATTTGGTGGGGATGTATGCGGAAGCCGCCTCTCACGGGATCCAGCCTGTCGGGATCACCGTGCCTTCCTTAGGCGGATTGGAAGACTTTTCGAGGGAGGAAGCATCTCCCTATGCTCAGGCCATTCAGGCCAGAGAGGCCGTGAATTCCGCGTTGAAGGGGTATTGCCGGAATGCCGCGATACCATTGGTGGATTTGTTTGCCGCCACCTGCGATCTCCGAACCAAAGAGCTGGCTGCGCCCTTTTCCGAGGACGGCCTTCACCTGACGACTTTGGGATATTATACCTTAGCTGAACTTTTGTGGAAGGAGGTATTTTCCCCGAGGATTGCAAGCCGTGAATAATTGAATGGTCTTGCCATTCAGGGTGTTTTGAGTGGTCTGGTCCCTGAATGGCTTCCCAAAGGTCAAACGCCGGCTGCTTGCCTATTATTATGAGAGTTAGCCCGAAGCCGATGTCGAAGCGCTGGAGGAGGTGCCGGAGTTGGAACTTCCGGATGAGGTCCCCGAAGACGTGGTTGCAGAACTTGAGGCGGAGGTGGAACCGTCGGTGGATGATTTGGATTCGGTTGATTTTTCCGACTTTTTCTCGGGCTGTTCCCCACCATTGGTTTTGGACCCTTCCTTAAACTTATCCGAATAGTCCGTGACATACCAACCGGTTCCTTTGAACATGATGGCTGGTGGAGAGATCAGTTTGGTGACCGGTTGGGCTTTTTCACAAGAAAATTGATCGCAGGTCGTCACGGGGGGGTCGGAAAATTTTTGCTTGATTTCAAAGCGTTTTCCGCAACTGGTACATTCATATTCGTAAATCGGCACCTGTCACCTCCATGGTTTGGATTATGAAAGAGTGGAAATCTTCTGTTCCCGGCACAGTAGACGAGGCCAAGATAAACCCTGCCGCCGGGAAGTCAACCATCTGCCAGAGAAGGTGCCCGGTTTGAAACTCAGGAGTATCGGTTACTTCGGGCAGGTCAGGCATTATTTCAGCCGGCCGACCGCTTCGGCAAGCTTCTTAAGGCCCTGCCGGATGACGTCGATAGTGGGGGTATAAGAAAACCGCAGGTGGGTGGGAGCCCCGAACGGTTCTCCCGGTACACAGGCGACTTGTGCTTCCTTCAGGAAACAGTCGGCCACATCGAATGGTGTCGACAGGACTTTATCCTGAAAGCGACGTCCCAAGAGTCCCTGAATGTTCGGAAAAGCATAGAAGGCTCCGGCGGGCATGGGGCAGTGAATCCCTTCGATCCGGTTCAGACCCTCCACAATCACCCTTCGGCGGGTATCCAGTTCGCCAACCATCATCCGAATGAATTCCTGTCCGCCTTGAAGAGCCCCGATGGCGGCTTTTTGGGCGATGGACGTGGGATTGGAGGTGCTTTGACTCTGAATGTCTCCCATGGCTTTTATCAACGGATCGGGACCGGCCGCATAGCCGATCCGCCATCCCGTCATGGAATAGGTTTTTGACACACCATTCACGATGATGGTGTGGGCGGCCATTTCCGGACTCAGGGACGCGATGCTGACATGGGTATGACCGTCGTACACCATCTTTTCGTAAATTTCGTCGGAAATGACCAGCACGCCATGTCGCAAGGCCAGTTCAGCGATCCCTTCGAGGGTTTTTTGTTGATAAATGCCACCGGTCGGATTGCAGGGAGAGTTGAGAATAATGGCTTTGGTGCGATCGGTAATAGCATGTTGTAAATGGTCGAGGTCAATGGCGTATCCGGCAGACTCTTGGGTGGGAAGAAAGACGGGTGTGGCATCCGCCACCAGGACTTGTTCCGGATAGGATACCCAATACGGGGCGGGAATGATGACTTCATCCCCTTCTTCAAACAAGGCCAGCGCCAAATTGAAAAGCGTGTGTTTGGCTCCGCAGGATACGAGAATTTGCGAACGGGAATAGGTCAGCCCCTGGTCTGTTTGCAATTTGTCGATAATGGCGTTTTTCAGTTCATCGATACCGGTGACCGCGGTGTATTTGGTGAAGCCGGCTTTGATGGCGGTAATGGCGGCTTCTTTGGCCGCATCGGGAGAGTCAAACGACGGTTCTCCAGCCGTGAAGTCACAGATGTCCCGGCCTTGTGCCACCAGCGTTTTTACGGTGGCGGAAAGCTGCAAGGTGGGGGAGGGCGTAATTTTCGTGGTTCGTCGGGCAAGTTTCATCGGCGCATTGCATGGTACCGGGCGGTGACCCGCTCGGCAACCGCAGGGTGGAGAAAATCTTTGAGCGGTCCCCCCAGGGACGCCACCTCTTTGACCATACTGGAGGTCAAGTAGGAGTATTCTTCGCTGGCCATGAGAAACACGGTCTCCAGATCGGAATCCAGTTTACGGTTGAGCAAGGCCATTTGAAATTCATGTTCGAAGTCGGAAACGGCACGAAGCCCCCGGATAATGGCTTGGGCTCCACGACGTTTGACGTACTCCACCAATAAGCCTTCGAAGGGTTCAACCTGAACATGCTGAAGGTGTTCCGTCGCAATTTGTGCCAGCTCGACCCGTTCCTTTAAATCGAAAAGGGGTTCTTTCCTGGGGTTGGGAGCCACTGCCACAATGACGCGATCTACCACTCGAAGGCTGCGGGCGATCAGATCCATGTGCCCGCGGGTGATGGGATCAAAAGTCCCAGGATAAATGCCGGTGATCATTCGTTCACTCCAGAGGAATGATAGCCACGGGATCGATAAAAGCTCAATGCGGTATCCCCATACCGTGCGGTGCGGACCTGAATCCAGTCGGCCGTCGCTACGGGAGCGGGTGCTTTGTAAAAATGTTCGTACACGATCAGACCGTCCGGCGCCATCAGTTGAGCCGCTTCGATGTGAAGCAGGACGCCGGCAATATCCGGAAACTGATACGGGGGATCCAGAAAGACCATGTCAAAAGGGCGCCATCGTAGCAAATTCGGATTTGTCATGGCCAGACGAATCTCAGCGGTCAACACCATCGTCTGCGACAGAATTTGGAGTCGGGTCAGGGTCTGATGAAGGGTTTCCATCTGTTCCTGCTGATGGTCGATAAAGGCGACCCGTCCCGCTCCCCGACTTAGGGCTTCAATCCCGATCGCACCCGTCCCGGCAAACCAATCGCCGACGGTGGCCTGTTTGATCTTTTCTCCGAGAATCGCAAATAAAGCTTCACGGACCCGTTGAGATGTCGGGCGAACCGTCCGGCCGGGCCGTGTAGGGATGGTTCTGCCTTTCAGGGCGCCGCTGACTATTCGTACCGACGAGGGTTTCATAGTGAAATCCACCTTAGCATACTTGTTGAAACATCAACAATTTCAAGCTGGTTATGGCTTTTGACGCTTGAAAAATGATCTGCGTATAGTGAGGTTCTGTCCACCCCCAGACGGAGCGAGAAGATGCCATCATCGATCAAGAAAAACGGGATTCAATCCTGGCCCGAAGAAGAGCGGCCGAGGGAACTCCTTCTTCGAAAAGGCGCACAGGGGCTTTACGATGCCCAATTACTGGCCATTCTGTTACGCATGGGACGCCAACGGTCCTCTGCCGTGGAGGTGGCAATGGAGATCCTGGCTCGCCTGGAAGGGCTAAAAGGGCTGGCCAATCGCAGCCAGGAAGAGTTGTGCGCTATTTCGGGGATCGGACCGGCCAAAGCCGCCCAGATTTTGGCCGCCATTGAGTTGGGAAAACGAACGCTGGCGACTCCGTTGACGACCGGCCTTCGGATTCGAGGCAGTCAGGACATTTTCCGGCATTACTATCCGCTGCTACGGGATATCCGCCATGAATTATTTAAGGCCGTCTTATTGGATGCCAAGCATCGGGTCATTCGGGATCTGACGGTGTCCGAGGGCAGCCTGACTGTGAGCATCGTGCA
>JBDIVP010000316.1:0-3963 GCA_039794325.1 Candidatus Inrsubterrania sp. | reverse complement strand
CATCCTTATGATACGGTGTGCCCTCCGGAGTGGAAGCCAGCACCGCATACTGCTCACGTGCCCCTTCCCATTCCCCCGTTCGTTGAAAGGCCTGGGCCAACATCCACCGCCCCTCCGCTTCAAGTCCCGGCTCAGGTCGAAGGGCCAACAACCGTTGCAACCCCTTGATGGCTTCCCCCATTTCTTCATGATCCAGGTGATGTTGGGCTTCGCTCATCATCTGATGATGAATACGCCGGATCTGTTCAGGGTATTGAACCGAAAATTTGCCGGCCGACTTCTCCGGCAGGGTTTCCTCCAGGGCAGACGGAGGCAATCCCGGGGGGCCCGGTGGCCCGGAGGGAGGCCGGGAGGTACGGGCACACCCGGTCCCGACCGCCAAGCATAACACCATGAGTAGAAAAAACCGCAGGTGTCTCATGTTTACTCCTGCCCAGAACAAATGCAAGGTGTTACTTCAGTTCGGATTCCGGAAAAAAATATCGGATTTCGGCTTCCGCATTTTCCAACGAGTCTGAACCGTGTATCGCATTGGCTTCGATCGAGGCTCCATGGATGGCCCGGATGGTTCCCGGATCGGCCTTTTTAGGATCGGTGGCGCCCATCAGATCACGGTGCTTCTTGACCGCATCCTTCCCTTCGAGCACCAGCACCACAACCGGACCCGACGACATATAGGTCGTCAAATCGTTAAAAAATGGCCGTTCTCGATGCACCGCATAAAACCCTTCCGCGACATCCTTGGACAACCGGGTCATCCGGATGGCCACGGGAATCAACCCCGCTTCTTCATACCGGTGAATGATATCACCGATTGCATGCTTGGCCACGGCATCGGGTTTAATAATCGCCAACGTTCGTTCAGACATACCACCCTTCCTTTCCAGTAAATACATTCACGAAATGATGAAACCTGCATTGTAGGGCCCATTCCTCCGACTTGCAATCAGTGAGCCACAATCAACGACAGACTTTTTCAGCCGGCTCCCCTGCCTCACGGAACGGTTAAAGCAAGGCCACTCTTGACACCCCGTCAACAGCCTGCCTCACATCGCACTCAGGAAATAATAAGGACCTCGGAAGGTTCGAAGCTCAACCGTTCCGAAACCGGTTGAGGGTCGGCAGCATGATCAAGCCTGCTTAAATGCCACACACGGGGAGAATCAGGAAGCGGGCCTAAAGCCGCTGGCTCGATCTCACAGGCCTGCTCTCCATCGACATTAATGCAGATCACCCCCCACCGGTCCGGCTGTTCCAATGACCTCCGCTCCAGGACGCACAGTTGCGAATGGGAGGTCGTCCGCTGGGTGAGTTCTCCTTCGCCTTGCCACAGGTCATCTCCCAACTTCCATCGATTCACGGCCCGGATAAAGTGTTGCAGGTCCCACCGGGATTCTTCCCAATCCTCCGGTTTCGTGCTCACGACATGTAAAGGCCGTTGAAAACCAAACTCAAAACCGATGGGGATCATCAACCCGGATGAAAACGTGGCCGCGAAGGCATAGCGCTGGCGTTGCACGGCCTCACTCCCGCCGGATTCCAGCGCGAGTCGAGGTGTATCGTGAGTTTCAGGAAAGGCGATCGAGGGCAGATCCTGAAATTCCCGGTGTTGCTCCAAGCACCAGGGGTCGGTGAAATTCCACCATTTGGAACTGTTACACAAAAACTGAAACCCGGCTGACCGGAGCGCACGGGTCTCTTCTTTCGTACATCCCAAATTTTCGGCCCAAAACACCACGTCCGGCCTTCTGGCCGACGCCCTGGCAATCAGGAATTGCCAAAGTTCCACCGGCACTTTATACGCGGCATCACACCGGAATCCTTCAATTCCGATATCCAAATAGGCATCGAGCAGCCGTCCCCAAAATTCCCACAGTCCCTGGCGGTCCGGCGAATGGCGATTGTCGATTTCCGCCAGATCCCCCCAGACGGTCCGTTTGTCAGGATCATCGGGATCCACGGCGAAGGGATTTTGCACCTTGCCCTCATGATCCCGCATATACCATTCCGGATGTTCGGCCACCAAAGGGGAATCGATGGCCGTATGATTGATCACCAGATCCATCATGGGAGACAGCCCGGCACGGGACATTTGTAAAAATGCCGGGATGAGGCCCTCCAGGCCGTTCTTCGAAGCTGGTTTCGGCGCAAACATGGGATGTACCCGATCGTAATGTTTGACGGCATACAAACTCCCCGAAAACCCCGGATAGTGAACGGGATTGATATACGCCCAATTAAATCCCATGTTAGCCGCCCGTTCGGCATGCCTCCCCCATTCATCACAGGATCCGACCAGCAAGGGAAAGAGATTATAGATGAGCGGAGTCCGGCGGGAAGCGTTCACTGGATCATCCTTCCCGATCTTCGGGGCATATTTGAGGCGGGCGCGTGTCCGATCCGGGTCCTTTTGAAAACACAATGCGTCCGACCTGTTTCACATTGGCGCAGAGATCCCCCAATCCCGGTGTCACCAGCCGGAAGGGCCCACCCCGTTCCCCGGACAGCGGCCCATCGGGTGTCCCAAAGACCAGAATGCCGAAGGTCTGAGCCTGCTGGAGAGTCAAACAGGCGGAAAACTTCCCGTCCTGCGAAATAAACATGACATGATCCACCCCGACATGAAACGTGACAACATCAAGTATCGCTTGAAATTTTACCCCGACCACCTGAACCCCCGTCACGGCTCCTTTGAGATCGCCGACCTGATGTAGGGAAGGCAAGGCCTCCAGCGAAGCCCTAGTGAATCTCAGGGGTTGGACCACCTCTCCTTCCACCATCAAGAATGGCTCCTGGACCGGGTCAATGTCGGTGAGGGCCTTAATCAACGCCGTCGCCATTTCATTCATGGGAGTCGGAATCCCGTATTCCTTGCCTTTCTTGACGATATAGCCGTTCAAGTATTCGATTTCGGTCCGCCGGCCGGCCGTCCAATCGTCAAACATGGAGGTATGGATATCGCGAAGCTCCCGTGACCATTTCACCACTTTGGCCGGCATATCCTCATCCAAGGGCACCCGGTGTGCGGCCATGGCGACGGCCGCCACTTCACGCACCATGGTCGTAATCACCGGCTGCATCTCGGGATGGTCCAACGCACGGGCAACATGATCGTTCACCAGCACCGTCAAGGGATTGAAGACACAATTCCAGCACATTTTTTCCCACTTGGCCCGGCGAATATCCTTACTTAAAAAACACGGAATACCGGCATCCGTAAATAGGGCGGCCATAGCCGCCAGCCGCGGCGTCTCGAGCCCCATGAGCTCCCCGATCGTCACCAGACCCTTTTTGAAATGTTCAATGACGCCGGGCTCTGCAATCCTGGAATAAATAAAAGCCACCCCCCCGACAATCCGTTCCCGCCCGAAGCGAGCCTTCAACGTATCTTCGATCGTCACCCCGTTTTGAAGAGTGAGAAGGGTCGTGTCCGGTTTCAGGATCGGCTCAATTTGATCCATGACCTCTTCCAGATCATACGCCTTTACCCCCAACACAATCAGATCGGGCTGAGGCAATGCCTGAGGATCGGATGAAGAGAGCGGATGAACCGTAAAACTTTCACCGATGGTACTTCGGATCGTCAGTCCGTTTTTGGCGACCGCGGCCTGAGTCGCCGGACGCAAGAGAAAGGAAACATGTGGATGCTTGCGGGCAAGGTGCGCACCGAAAAAGCCGCCGACCGCCCCCGCTCCGACGATCATAATGTGATTCATACGAATGCGATCTCCTTGATTAACTGGAATCCGGTGAATCCGGGTAGTATACCAAGATCGTCAACTGAAAGAACGCATGAAACCCCAAAACCTGGTGATTGATGCATTCGCGGCACCAACACGGATTCAGGCACGAGAAAGACTGCTGCTGACCTTCAACGACTCAATCGATCTGAGATAGACTGGTGCGAAAGAAGCCAGTAGGATACGCTGATTATTTTTCACCTTTCACGGAGGCATACCGAAA
>JBDIVP010000315.1:0-3989 GCA_039794325.1 Candidatus Inrsubterrania sp. | reverse complement strand
ATTGAGCCCACGATTCGGCAATTGCTCAGGCAGCTGGGGGAAAGTCCGGATAGAAATGGACTGCGTGAAACGCCCAAGCGGGTCGCCAAGGCCCTGACGTATCTCACCCAAGGCTACCATCAGATATCGATTCCTTACTGAATGATGCGCTATTTCCCATTCAGTATGACGAAATGGTCATCGTCAAGGATATCGATTTTTACAGCTTGTGCGAGCATCACCTGCTGCCGTTTTTCGGTAAATGCCATGTGGGGTATATTCCAAGAAAGCATGTGGTGGGATTAAGCAAAATTCCCCGGATTGTCGATGTCTTCAGCAGGCGTTTGCAGGTCCAGGAGCGGTTAACCGTCCAGATCGCCGATACGATCCAGGAAAAACTGAACCCGCATGGTGTGGGTGTGGTGATGGAGGCCCGCCATTTGTGTATGAGTATGCGGGGTGTCGAAAAGCAAAATACTGTGGCGGTGACCAGTGAAATGTTGGGTGTGTTTCGGAAGCAACAACAGACCCGTGATGAATTTCTGAAGTTGATCCGTCAACATGGCCGGGATTCCGATTAAATTTCCGTTTGTATTATCAAAGAAACTTCTTTGATTTGAACGGTTTTGAGTCCGACACCTTTATCCCCAAGAAAATAAATCCCTTTTTGTAGATCTGCCCGCATCATAATCTCCCGGTGGGGTAAGTTGACCTTTTTCTGTGATTTAGGTTTAATGGGGGCTCATTCTTCTTTTTTTATGTGGTTCCCCATGGACGGGGCCAGTCGCGCAGGAGGCGCCGGTCTCATCGATGAGTGGTTGGTTTGCAATCACCGTCTTTAATCTCTCCCCCGGGGTGGGTATGCCTATATACCCACCGAGTGGTGCCGGACAATCATCGTCCTTCCTTTCTGTTTACCGCTAGGCGTAACAACCAAATGTACCTAATGGTCGATGAGGGTATAGCCAGGCTGTTGAACATCTCTCAATGGGTGAGTGAAACCCCTCGAATCGGTAGGACAGAATCCCTTGTCGGTGAAAGTGGAGCCTGTCAATGTGACCAAATTTTCTTGAGAAAATCCTCTAGTATCTGGTTAAAGAGCACCGGTTGTTCGAAATTGGAAAGATGTCCGGCGCTGGGAATGACGCGAAAGGTAGACCCCGGGATTCGGTCCGCGAGGTATTGGGATTCGGACAAAGGTGTGGCCACATCGTTTTCCCCGACAATGATCAGGGTCGGACACGTGACCCTGCCAAGTAAATCGGTGGAATCGGGTCGAGCCGCCATGGCCATCAAATCCACCACGATGCCGGCTGGGGTTGCCTGAAGGATCATTGATCGTACCTGATCCGTCAGGTTCGGAGATTGTCTGATTGTGGCCTCCGCCAGGAGTTTAGGAATCATCAAATCGGCAATTGCGGAAGCCCCCTGCTTGAATGCTACCTGGGCCATCGTACGGCGCCCTTCCTTTCCCTCCTTGGTATCCGCCTGAGCCCGGGTATCGGCCAAAACCAGGGCTTGTACCCGGTCGGGGTTATGTCTGAGCAATGAAAAGGCAATATACCCGCCCATCGATAAACCGACGAAAACCGCCCGGGCAATTTGAAGTTGATCAAGGAGGCCGATGACATCTGCGGCATAGTCATCCAGCGTGCAATTCCACAAGACCGTATCGGATTCTCCGTGTCCCCGAAGATCAATGGTGATGACTCGATAGGACCGGGCCAGGGCCTCGATCTGAGGGTTCCACATGGTTCTGGATAAAGGAAAGGCATGGAGGAAGACCAGAGGGATCCCTTTTCCCGAATCGGAATAACCGATTGTGATATCTTGGATGACGGTTTTCATCATGGTCTCCTTTCTTTTCTCCTTGTCTTCATTTTGGCAGGATCCCCTCCGGAGCGGTCGTTCCCGGTCATTGCCCGGTCCTATCCGGTGGTTATAGCATAGCGGCATAAGAAAAACGCAGAGTATGGAATCCTTTGAATCATCCCCTCAACCGGATCTGTTCCCTCATCAAGAAGAGCCGGCGGAAGATCGCCATGTCCCATTAGCCGATCGGATGCGACCCCGGACATTTTCGGACTTTGTCGGGCAGGAGGAGGTGTTGGCGGAAGGGCAGCCCCTCCGGGTCGCCATCGATCAGGATCGTGTGCCTTCCCTGATCCTCTGGGGGCCTCCCGGGAGCGGGAAGACCACTCTGGCCGGATTGATCGCCAAGCAAACCAAAGCCGCGTTCGTGCCGTTTTCCGCCGTTCTGAGCGGCGTGCCCGAATTGCGGAATCTGCTCAAGGCCGCTCAACAGCGTTTAAAGGTTACCGGCCAACGAACCATACTCTTTGTAGATGAGATTCATCGTTTCAATAAAGCCCAACAGGATGCCTTCCTTCCTTATGTGGAACGGGGGGACATTACGCTGATAGGCGCCACCACCCAGAATCCTTCCTTCGAAGTCATTGCTCCTTTATTGTCACGATCCATGGTGGTGGTGCTGCAACCCTTGAGTCAAAAGGCCTTAGAGCAAATTCTGGACCGTGCACTCTCGGATCATACACGGGGGCTTGGCCATCTCCGGATTTCCCTCACTTCCTCGGCCAGGCACTTGCTGATAGGGTATGGAAACGGAGATGCACGCTCCATGCTGACGGGATTGGAATTTGTCGCCAGTCGGTACACGAAGTCCGGGTCGCCTGTCCAAATCGACGGACCGCAGGTTGAGCAGGCATTGAAGCAAAAAGCGTTACGCTATGATCGTGACGGGGAGGAGCATTTCAATCTGATCTCCGCGTTTATTAAAAGCATGCGGGATTCCGATCCGGATGGCGCGGTGTATTGGCTGGCGAGAATGCTCGAGGGGGGAGAAGATCCGAAATTCATCGCCCGGCGTATGATGATTTTTGCTTCGGAGGATATCGGCAACGCGGATCCGCAGGCATTACTTATCGCCTCTGCCGTCTTTCGAGCGGTGGAGGTGGTGGGGTTGCCGGAAGCGCAGATCAATTTGGCCCACGGTACCACCTATCTGGCGACGGCTCCCAAAAGCAATGCCTCATATGCGGCGTTACTGGCGGCGAAAAAGGACGCCAAGGACTATGGCAACCTTGGCGTCCCGTTGCATTTACGCAATGCGGTCACCTCCCTGATGAAGGATCTGGATTATGGAAAAGGGTACCGCTATGCCCACGACGATCCGCAAGGCGCCAAAGACCAAACCCATCTCCCAGATAAGTTACAAGGCCGGCGCTATTACAAACCCTCCGATCCCCCCCCTCTTGCTGATGTCGAAGAAGACCTCAACGCCCCCTGGTAAGCCACATTGAGGCGCGAGACACCGTTTTTGTCCAAACACGATGACGGTCGGCTTAGAGTTTTTTCTTGTGATAGGCTGGCCCGAGATCTTTAAACATCGGGTAGTGTTTGGTGTTGAGGGTCTTGAGTTCGAGGTGATGTGCGACGGCGGTGGCCGCGATCAAGGCATCCGGTACCTCAACAGCATGAGACCGACCGAATTGGCGAACCCAATCTCCTCCCAACTCGGCAATGGTCCGGGTTACATCGTAGAGGGGAATGGCAGAGAGAAACTGGTCAAAGGCCTGCTCCTCATCTTTCCCTTTGATGCCGGCTCGGATTTCGGCAATCGTGATGACGGACAGACCTATTCTGTCTATATGGCTTTCGATAAAATCGCAGGCCAAATCCAAACCTTTGAGGCAGTCGATAAAGACATCCGAATCGACCCAAAATGGTCTGCGCATGTTTGGAGCCTTCAGCTCCATCCTGAACGAAGGTCACGCAAATTAGGGAGGTCGCGTCTGTCTTTCCAAATGCCTCGTGCCTGTTTGATGCATGTGAGCCGTTGAGAGGGTGTATATTTTTCTATCAACTCGTCAACGGCTTCTCGAATCAGCTCGCTTTGCTTCACGCCCCGTGTCCGAGTGTCAAGACCGAAGTTGAATGTCCCCAAATCACCGATTTGAGATGTCCCCTTTTCACCGATGAAATTGTCCACT
>JBDIVP010000314.1:0-4004 GCA_039794325.1 Candidatus Inrsubterrania sp. | reverse complement strand
TGATTGCTGCTTCAATCCTGTAAACGAAACAGAGAAAGGTTGCTCCATGGATGCATTGTCGCTGTTGCCCCAACATCATCAAAATCAGTTTGATTCACGTTTCCGGATTGTCCTGATTGCCGCCCAGCGGGCCAAACAACTTGTACAAGGCATGCCGGGTACAAGTTCAAGCAAGTTCGCCAAGGAAACTTCCCAGGCTTTAGAGGAGGTATTGCAGGGTAGGGTTCCATACCTGATTGGCTCTGAAGCCAAACAAGCTATGCGAGATGCTAAGCGGATTGTGGATCGACCTATTGATCCGAGTTTATATGCCCAACAGGATGAAAATGCCGCTGAAATCAAGAAGGAATTAAGCGTCTACATCGATGATACGGAACAGCATCAGGTTACAGAAGTCGAACCTGAGGAATAACAGTTTGGGGAGATGCATGACATGTCCCGTGTTTTAGCCGGGAAACGGATTGTGTTCGGAGTGACCGGGAGTATTGCAGCCTACAAGGCTGTAGGGGTCTTGCGACTTCTGGTTCAAGCCGGGGCGGACGTTCATGTTGTGATGACGGATTCGGCTTCACGGTTTATTGCCCCTCTGACATTTGAAGTCCTTTCAGGTCATCCTGTTGCGCGGGACCTTTTTGCCGGTCGTCAGGATATGAAGCATTTATCCTTAACGGATCGGGCGGATCTGCTGCTCGTGGCTCCATGTACCGCCAATAGCCTTGCCAAATTTTCTCTCGGTTTAGCCGACAGCCTCTTGGGCACATTGGCTCTGACGGTATCCTGTCCGTTCATCATATGTCCTGCCATGGATGGAGACATGTGGACCCATCCGGCCGTTCAAGGTCATGTTGAATCTTTAAAAAAACGGGGTGTGATCCTGGTGGAACCGGAGATTGGCGCATTGGCTTCCGGACAATGGGGGGCAGGGCGATTGGCGGATGAATCCATGATTGTTGAGGTTGTGCTCAGGGAACTGGCCCAGAAAAAAGATTTAACGGGGGAGCGACTGTTGATTTCGGCAGGTCCCACTCAGGAACCAATCGATCCGGTCCGGTTTATCACTAATGGATCGTCCGGGAAAATGGGATATGCTATTGCGGAAGCTGGGGTGGCACGGGGGGCTGAAGTGGTTTTGGTTTCAGGGCCTACTCAGTTACCTTGTCCACGTGGCGCCACTCTGGTTCAAGTGACAACTGCCGAGGAAATGCTTCAAGCGCTTTCAGCCCGTTTTGACTGGGCTACCACCCTGATTATGGCTGCGGCCGTGGGGGATTTTCGTCCCAAACAATTCTTGCAACGAAAAATGAAGAAGGATGAATGGAATGGCGAATCCTTGGTTCTGGAGCGAACCCCAGACATTCTTATGGGCCTTTCTGCACAACGCACTCATCAGAGGATCATCGGATTTGCTGCAGAAACCGATCATTTACTTGAACATGGACAGGCTAAGTTGAAAGCCAAGCAACTGGACTTAATAGTTGTTAATCAGATTGGCGGGGAGCAGTCTGCATTTGGCAATGAAACTAATGAGGTATATCTTCTGGCACCGCAATCCCCTCCACAATTTATTCCACGGCAGTCTAAGCGGCGCTTGGCTGAACAGATTCTGGATTATTTGTTGACGTTGCCGCCTGTTCGGAGCGGGCAGCAAGCGGTTCTGCCTGGTACCCCCTGACTTATCTTATCGACTCGAGTTATTTCTTAGGTCCATCGATACCATAATTTGTAGGTTGTTTCCCCTTGATTTTTGGGTGCGTAGGACCCCTGTGCGGTTAAATCTCTTAAGGAATCGTGCTTGAAAAGTTTCGGGGTTGAATAAAATTCCTTTATAGGCTTTTTCATGATGGAATCCCTCGGGATTAAGGTCCAATGCTTGGTAGACAATGAAGTAACTCTAAACTTCTTGATTTTGTTGGAGCCATTCCTCTAATTAACTAATTTCTTGCCTCTCCTGAAATGATGTGCTTCGGGGCATGTAATCTAAGATTTCAAGCGGAAGGAAATGTGAATGGCTATGTTTGCCAAAGGGAAAAACGATACTCCGTGTTTTTAGAGAATGTTCAAAAAGCCCCTCCAGTCCTGTCTGAGCAATATCGAATGAAGGGCCACGCATGGCTTCCTTCATCACGAAGGGGGCACCATTGTTGGATACGGGGAGCGTACAGGTGGCACATGACTGCGGTAAAATGGCGAGCATGCCGCTGGCGGCTTTATTCAGCATGCCCAAGAGGGGGATCGGCGGAACCGGAGAGATTCTTAGCGATTATGGGCTCGAAATTATTTGTAGTAGCGGGCCTGTGTTTCGTACAGTTTTGCGTATTCTCCCTGCTTTTGAACCAGGTCCTGATGTGATCCTGACTCCACAATTTTCCCTTGTTCTAAAACATAAATCCGATCAACCATTTTTACCGTTGATAACCTATGGCTTATAAGTATTGCCATACGATCGCGGGCCAACTTTAGAAAACGTTCAAAGAGTTCAGCTTCGGCCAGGGCATCCATTGCGCTGGTTGGCTCATCAAGAACGAGGATTTCCGAATTTCGATAAAAGGCGCGAGCGATGGCAACCTTTTGCCATTCCCCAATGCTTAATTCTTGTCCTCCGTCGAACCATTTCCCTAATATCGTCTGATAACCTTGGGGAAGACGGGCCAGCCGTTCGTCAATGCCGGCCTGTTTGGCGGCCTCAATGACTTTAAGAATATCAGGATTTTCGCTTTCCCCTAGGGCGATATTTTCGGTGGCGGTTAAGAAATAGCGGGCAAAATCTTGAAAGATTACACTGATATTGTTGCGATATTCGCTTGTAGAGTAATTTCGAATATCTATTCCATCGAGGGTAATTTTACCGTGAGTTGGATCGTATAAACGGCAAAGCAATTTTACAAGGGTTGTTTTTCCGGCACCGTTTTCTCCAACAAACGCAATGTGTTCCCCCGGCCGAATACTGAAAGTTAAATCGTCAAGCGCGACTTTTTCCTGATCACGGTAGGAAAATGTCACGTGATCGAAGACCAATCCCTGTTTAATGGGATGGGGGAAAGGTTGAGGATGGGAGGGGTTGGTGATTTTGGGTCGTATGTTCAAGAACTCTTCAACGTTTTTCAGGAATAGACTGCTCTCATAAAGTGCGGAAAGGCTGCCGCCTAGACCCTGCAGGTAGCCTGCCCCCCGTTGAATAGCTTGAAAGTACATTACGAGATCCCCCAGGCTTAAGATTCCCTGAAGGGTACGATTGGCCAAAAAATAATAGACTCCAAAGACTCCCAAAACTCCGATGGTTTGCGCGGCAATGAGGCTGAAGGCACGACGCTTCTCGATGTCTTGGAGTTCGTTACGAAGAAGGATTCTGAGGTTTGAGAACATGCTTCGAAACGGCTGCCCGATATTGAAAATTCGAATTTCCTTGGCGTGGGTATCCCGCGTCAGCATCCAATTTAAATACCAGGTTTTTCGGTCTACGGGCGTACGTTCTCGTTGCCAGGCATAAAGGGTGTTCGAGAATTTCATTCGTACCAGGAAATCCGGTAAAGCGGTTAAGACCAGGACAGGAATAACGGCCCAATGAAGCCACCAGAGAAGGCCGGCCATGGCCATGAGTGATACACCGTTTTGGCCAATTTGGAGAAGAGATTTAAGGATTGTCATGGGTTGGTAAGGAGCCTCTTCCTGGGCCCGGTGCATGGTATCGTAGTACTCCGAATTTTCGTAATAGTCCAAATCCACTTCAATCGATTTGGCGTGGAGAATGTCGTGCATGTGGTCGGTCACAATTTGATCTTGTATGCGGATGGCTAATGTGGAAAGCGTTCCGCAAGCATTATTAAAAAATGCAACCCCCCCCATGGCCAAAATGAGATAAAACAGGCTGTTCATTGAAATGGAGGATTCGGATTGGTTGATTTCATATGCAATGGTATCAACGAGGAGTTTAATTAGAAGCAAGGTGGCAAGTGGCAGTAATCCCTGTAATGCGACAAGGCTGATATTGGCAACGGTCCATTTAT
>JBDIVP010000313.1:0-4015 GCA_039794325.1 Candidatus Inrsubterrania sp. | reverse complement strand
TTCATAAAATTGAGAATTTGGAGGGGGTCCCTGGGTTGATGAATGATGTCAAATTGCAGCAATTACTGTTCCTGGCCGAACTGCAAATGTTTGGGGGCCATCTGAGAGGATTGAACTGGGAGTTCGTGCGGTTTCCGTATGGCGCGTTCAGCAAAGATGTGGATAACGATCTGCTGCTGTTACGGCGGAAGGAGCGTTTGGAGAATTTTTATGTCTCGGACTCCGGGCGGGAAGTGGTGGAGCTGGTAGAGCCGATCATGAAGGCCAACGAGACCAACCGGAAAATTTTTGAAATGTTGGACAAGGTCATAGATACGCACGGAGTGCAGGATACCACCACCATCACCCAGGCGGTCGAAGCCGTGGAATTGTGTCCTGCCGACTCTCCCGAACAGAAACTGGCGATCCGGGATATATCGTTTCACACCATTATGTTGGTGCCCTCCCGAATTGAAGTCAGTGAATGGTTGTTGGTCTCCCCGCAGCAGGTTAAACGGCTGAATGCGGCCATGGGGTATTAAGCTCCGGGTATGTAACCCGTCGGGTTATTCTGAACGGGCTAAACGGGCCACAAAAAGCCGGAGAACGTCTCCGGCTTTTGTGGCTGATGGTCATACACCTGCTTATTTTTTTGACACCTCGTCAAGATGTTGTTTCGGCCCTCCGGTGACGGTAAACGCTTCACGAAGTGCCTCCAACCGTACTTTTCCCACTCCCTTAACCTTCAGAAGATCATTCAAGGAATGAAACGGGCCATGCTCCTGTTTATAGGCCAGAATTTGTTGTGCCGTGTCATGGCCGATGCCGTTCACCGCCTCCAGTTGTTCGAGAGTGGCAGAATTGATATCCACTTTCGGATTGGCCGCCAGTCCCCAGGAAACAGGAAAGAGGAAGCACATAGTGAGCACCAAGGCAGAGAAGAAAGACCCCCACGAACGCTGTTGTGTTGGCATACCGCACGCTCCTTGTTAAATAGTGATAGTGAAGAGGGAGCAGATTCGATCCCCCTAAAAAAATTATGAAGGGCAGGGTAAAGAGCTCTTGTGAAAGTGGCCAGTCGCCAAATGGGGTACTGGAGAGACGATGTGGTGTCAGGGCCCTCCGGGTGTGGTGATGCCTATGGCGAGGGAGAGTGAACCGGCAGTTGGTACAGGGTACGGTATTTGGTGGTGAGGTGTTCAAGAAAGGGTTCCGTGGTGATGGCGGTTTTGGTCACTTCTTCGATCAATCGGGAAGCCGTATAATACCGGCCCCATCGATGGACCCGATCATTCAGCCAGCCTTTCAACGGTTGTAGGTTGCCGGTCCGCATGGCCTCCTGCAGGTTCGGAATGTCGGTTTTGGCCTGTTGAAACAGCATGGCCGCGTAGACATTCCCCAACGTATAGGTCGGGAAATACCCGAATGCCCCGAGGGACCAATGCACATCCTGAAGGACCCCTTCTGCGTCGTTGGGCGGTACGATACCGAGATAGTCCTGCATTTTGGTATTCCAGATATCCGGCAGGTCTTCCACGTGTATCCGTCCCTCAATCAGATCCAATTCGATTTCGAATCGCATCATAATGTGCAAATTGTAGGTGAGTTCGTCGGCTTCCACGCGAATCAACGAGGGGGTGACCCGGTTAATGGCCAGATAAAAGTCTTCCAGGTCGACCGTGCCGAGTTGCTCGGGAAACAGGGCCTGGAGTTTCGGGTAGAAGAACAGCCAAAAGTCATGGGAACGGCCCACACAATTTTCCCATAGACGGGATTGGCTTTCATGGATGCCCAGCGAAATGGATTCTCCCAAGGGAGTGCCGTAATGTTCGGACGGGAGACCCTGATCATACAATCCATGCCCTCCCTCATGGATGCAGCTGAACAGGCAGGAGGGGAGGTCCTGCTCAAAGACCCGTGTGGTGATCCGGACATCGGTGGGATGGAAGGAAGTGGTAAAGGGATGCGCGGAAAGATCCAGCCGGCCTCGGCGGAAGTCATACCCCATATGCTGCAGAACCAACCGGCCGAACTCGACCTGTTTTTGACTATCAAAAGATTGGGTCAGGAGGGAGGTCCGGGGTGTGACCGTGGAGGCTTGAATCCCCTGTAATAATTGAATCAAGGCCGTGCGCAGGGATGTGAAGAGCGGCCGCAGTTGCGCCACCGTCGAGCCGGGCTCATAGGTATCCAGCAGCGCATTGTACGGCGAGTCGGTATAGCCCAGGTACTCTGCTTCCTGACGCTTGAGATCGACCAGTCGTGCCAGCTTCGGAAGAAACAGTTGAAAGTCATTGGTGTGGCGGGCCTGAACCCACACCTGCTGCGCCAATGAGCATTCCCGTTCAAGGGTGCTGACGAATGAGGAAGGTAATTTTTTCGCCCTGGAAAAGTCCCGCCACGTTTCCCGAAGAAGAGCCTGGGAAGAGGCATCCAGGGAGGCTGCCTGATCGGTCCGGATGGCGCCGGTAGCCGGATCGAGCATCGAGGCGAGCAAGGCTTCGATATCCGGTGAAACCAACCGATCATGGGCAAGGGTCTGGAGGGTCGCCAATTGTTCGGCTCGAATGGCTCCCCCTCCGGGAGGCATGTAAGTTTCCTGGTCCCAGGATAAGAGAGCCGCGGCATCCCGTAAATGATGAATATTCCGGAGATGAGCTTTTAACTGGTCAAGTGCGTGGGTTTCCGCCATCGGTCGGTTCCTTATGCGCATGAAATGAATAAGTTTCGAAGGACATTGTCCACTGTACGAAACCGTTTCGAAAGATGGCAATAGACTTGCCGCCGCATCATGTGTAAATAATGGAGAAGGACGAGTGAAAGGTGAAAAGTGAGGAGTGAAAAGTGAGGGGTAAGGAAGGAGTGAGGAGGAAAGAGTATAAAGGAAACGTGAGTAGGGGAAAGGGCATGCCTTGCAGCCCTTGTCATTTTGAGGCAAGTGTAAGGTTGCTATGAATCTCTGCGGAGGAATTTGTTATGAAATCGTTGGTTCTGCCGGATATTGAAGCCTATGCTCAGGCGCATTCCGTCGAAGAGTCGGCAGTCTGCCGGATCATACGGGAGGAAACGTATCGGACGATGGACTGCCCCCAGATGGTCGTGGGGACCCTTGAAGGGGCGTTTTTAAAAATCATGGCCTTGACGGTCCGCGCCAACCATATTCTGGAAATCGGCACCTTCACCGGGTACAGCGCGTTGTGTTTAGCGGAATGCCTTCCTGAAGGCGGACAGGTGATCACCTGCGATATCGATCCCGATTCGACGGCACTGGCCAAACGTGGTTGGGACAAGAGTTCCCATGGGTCCAAAATTGACCTGCGGCTGGCTCCGGCGTTGGAAACGATGAGCCGGCTATCGGGCCCCTTCGATCTCATTTTCATCGATGCCGATAAGGCCAACTATGTGAATTATTATCGCAGGGCGTTGGAGTTGCTCTCACCGCGCGGGGTCATCCTCATCGACAATGTCTTGTGGAACGGGGATGTGTTGAAGAATCCGCCCCCCGATTCCAATACCGCCGTAATTCAAGAGCTGAATCGGATGGTGCATGCCGACCCCCACGTGTCGGCCGTTCTCCTGCCCATTCGGGATGGCATATTTGTGATCACCCCGCAACGAACCGCCTGAACCGGTTTTCAAACCCCTCAGGAAACTTATAAGAGCAACCTCCCCAACTAAGTGAGTCATCGAACACTAAGGCCCCTGTTCCAAGGTTTTGTCTTCTGCTGCGGGTTTGGCGAACACCGTTGGTAAGGCATGGATTCGTGCCAGGTATGCCGTCACGTCATGGTCGCCGCACCGTTGCCGGGGAGAAAGTCGAAAGTTACGGGCGGCATAGGCTTGCCCGGCTCCGGCTCCGCACAGGTGAATGACGGCCGCAAGAAGCTTCTTTGGCTGCGGGGACCATGAGATCAGAACGGGCTCGTCCGGGGGCGAATCAGCGACCGCCGGGTGCTGAAGTTGATCGGCCAGTGCTTGATAAAAGACTCCCGACCCCTTTTCTTCTCCCTTTTCTTGTTCTCGTGGTGAGCCAATT
>JBDIVP010000312.1:0-4031 GCA_039794325.1 Candidatus Inrsubterrania sp. | reverse complement strand
TTCAAACAGCTCTAGAGCTTTCTTATACCGCGCGATTTGAAATCGTCGGAAATTTTCCTGGAGTCAGAGCCACCCTGAATCTCGATATCGGCCCCTTGATCCGCACATTGGCCGGCTTCTGGGGATGCCGGTTGTTTCCGTTTTTTTCTCCCCAGCCGGCCGTGTTCCAAGGTATCAAGACCCAGGCATACACATTGAACGTGGGACAACGGCAACCACACATCGACCAGGACATTACCGCCATGGTCTATTTGAATCCCTCGCAATCCTGCATGGGCGGGACCGGTTTATATCGACACCGCCCCACGGATCTGGAACGCGTTCCACGTATCCCCGACGATTCCATCCGCTGTTTGGCCGATCGACTGGAATTAAGCGACGAGTTTTTCTCAACTCCCGAAGGTTATGAAAACTTTCAAAACAGTATGATTTTTAATCCGCTGTTTGCCCGTCGGGAAAATACTTTCATAAACGAAGGCAATGAATACTGGGAACTGCTTCACTGCATCGACATGAAACCCAACAGGCTGATCATCTTTGACGGCCGGTGTTTCCATTCGCAATTTATCCGGCCCGGGGACTACGATCAGGCCTTTCGGGTCAATCAAATTCTCTACCTCCGTCAAGCTTGTCGCTCGGATGACCGTTCGACATAACTGTCGTAAGGACTCGCGCCTCGACAAGGTTGCCGGGAGGTCAGGCACCATAAACTCATGCCAAATCCTGAGTGCCTCAGGAGGAACTATGAAGATGAGTCGCCTCTCGGTATCGTCCCGACACCCACAGAAACACACAGGCCACCAGAAACATCACGCCGGCAAAAAACCAATAGTAATCGGCCCCATCCAGGATCAATGTGCCATCAGGCCGCTGGATGAAAAAATTGACCAGGGACGTAAATGCGTTCCCCAAGGATACCGACAGGAGAAAAAAGCCCATGACCAGAGACTTCAGTTTCAAGGGAGCCTGGGTATAGGAGAATTCCAAACAGGTAACGGCCACCAAAATTTCCGCTACCGTCATGACGCCGAATGCCACAATCTGCCAGGCAATGGAAGGGACTTCGCCCTGGGCGATTTCGTGTTCAATACCGGCCGAAAGGGCAAATGCACCCACGGCAATGAATAATCCCGCCCCAATCCTTCGAAGAGGGGTCACCTGAACCACGCGGTGACACCAGGGAAACACTACATAGGAAAACAACGGGATCAACACCATGATAAAGACAGGATTCACGGCTTGAATTTGAGAAGGTAACCATTCCACCCCCATCCACTGCCGATCCATACGTTGAGCCTGAAGGACCCATGCCGAGGACATCTGGTCGAAAAGGGACCAGAAAAACGCCACAAACAGATAAATCCCGCACAGATTTCTGATGGCACGCCATGACCGGGCGTGTTTGAACTCATTGATGATGTCCCAACCGGCCGGGGGAATATGGACATAGGCATTCCGTCCCATCCAAAAAATGCCTGTGGCCAAAAACATCAACAAACCCGGCACCCCGAACGCCCATCCGGGGCCATAATGTTCGAGCAACCACGGGGTAAGCAGAATCGACCCGAACGCGCCGATATTGATTGAAAAATAAAACCAGGCAAACGCCTTAGGCAAAAGATGGCTGTTGCTAGGACTGAATTGATCGCCGAGACTGGCGGAGACACAGGGTTTGATTCCACCTGCCCCGATAGCAATCAACGTCAACCCAATGGCCAGACCCACCCGGGTGTGGTCGATCGCCAATGCCACATGGCCGGCACAATACACAAGGGACAACACAATGATCGTTCGATATTTACCCCATACCACATCGGCCAACAAGGCCCCCAAAAACGGAAAAAAGTACACGGCCGAAGCAAACAAATGAAAGTAGGCTTTGGCCTCGGCCTCTCCCATCGGATCCAATTCTCCCTCAACATTCAACAGCATGCTGGTCATAAACACCACCAAAATCGCCCGCATGCCGTAATAACTGAATCGCTCTGCCCCCTCATTCGCCACCAGATAAAACACCCCTGGGGGCATTTTCGTGGTGGCAAGTGGTCGAGTACGAAATCGAACCTTTGTCATATCAATGCTCCCTGACTATCATCCCTCACGTTACAAACCAATCAGCCAGGGGCTGGGCGTGGAGATGGCCGGCCCCGGATTCAATAGCCGATACGGCAATCTATGCTCCTACGAAATACCTTTTTCCTCTTCAGCCTGATAACCATGCCCGCCTGCCTGGACGGTTATCACCCAACGTGGGCGGGGGAACCAGAGGTCACCACACTCGATCCCGTCCTTGTCACCGGAACCGCCCATCCCGCTAGGCTTCATCGGGTCACGCAAAGTACCACGGTCATGCAGGAGAAACAATTTTCAAACCTTCAGACCAACCGGATGGCTGGACTCCTGCAACAGGTTCCGGGAATTCATATCGATGAAATGGGAACACGTGGGGGACTCAGTTCCCTCTATGTTCGAGGAGCAGACCCGAATTTCACCTTGATCCTGCTCGACGGCATTCCCCTCAACGATTCCACCAACCAGCGGGGAGGATCGGTCGATCTTTCCACCTTACCGATCGAGAATATTTCACGGGTCGAAATCGTTCGAGGTCCGCTATCATCCATCTACGGCACTGAAGGGATGGCCGGAGCGATCAACTTCATCACCCGTTCGGCCGACAGTACACCCCATTTCCGCCTCCTGGGAGAGGTAGGCCGGTTTGATTCCTACCGCGGGACCCTCCAAGGGGGAGGCTCACTCGGCCCGCTCTCCACTCGTCTTTCCCTGACTCACTCTCGAAACGGTGAACAGGTGGAGAAGGACCGGTTTGCCATGACGTCCATCGGGTGGGCCGCCACATGGGACGGCCATGCGGATTGGGACCTTCGGCTCAACGGACAATACTCCCATACCACCACCCGGGCCTTTCCGGAAGGCAGCGGCGGTCCCCTGCTGGCCGTCCTTGGAGAAACCGAACAACGGGACACCGACGAATTGGTGACGGGCCTCTCACTGTCTTCCGCGTATCCTTCCAGCTGGACACATCACGTTCGTCTGAATATCTTGAAGCGCACACAAACCATCACAAACCCAGGTATATTATCCTCCACCGGAATCTTTCAACTCCCTCCGGCCTCTATTCAAACAAACTTTTATCGACTGCAAAGCAGCCTGATCGAAACATGGAACCCGGATTTCAAGTGGACTGTTTCCTTGGGCGGCCAACTGACCTATGAAAACGGAGAACGATCCAGCGTACAGGATTTAAGCGATTTCGGCGGCTCTCCCGACACGAATACCTTCTTTTTCCGTGATCGAGTGCTTGGGGGGCTCTTTGCGGAAGTCACATGGTCACCGCATGAAACTTTAGCCTTCACCCCCGGCATTAGAATGGATCTATCGCAAGGATTTCAACCCCAGCTAAGCCCTCGAATCGGCGCCAGCTATGCCCTTCAACCGTGGCTGAAAATCCGCGGAGGATATGGAAGCGGATTTAAATTACCCAGCCTGGCCAGCCTGGGAGATCCACAAATCGGCAATCCGCTCCTGACTCCCGAAACTAGCACCGGATGGGATGTGGGATTTATCATCGAAAATGCGGAAGTGGGACTGACTGCCGGCGTGGAATACTTTCACACAACCTACCGTAATTTGATTGATTTGGATCCCACACTGCTCAATCAGGGCATCTTCCAACTTGCCAATCTTGAAGAATCGACCACACAGGGAGTGGAAGGGTCCCTCACCATATTTCCAACCGCATTCCTTTCTCTGAATATTTCGACCACCTATTTGGAGACCCGCATCCACAGGACGGGGGAACCGCTTCGCAATCGTCCCAAATGGCGAACAGCCGGTGTTCTGACCCTCGCTATGAATCCTAAACTGACGCTTATGGGACGGGTCGTATATGTCGGCTCACGCCTGGAGTCCCAAATCCCTACCCAATCTGCGACCGTCGGCGAATATACCAGACTAGACCTGACGCTGACCCATCCTCCAACTAGGACGTGGAATTGGTACCTGGCCCTCGA
>JBDIVP010000311.1:0-3989 GCA_039794325.1 Candidatus Inrsubterrania sp. | reverse complement strand
GACACGACCCTGTTTGTGTATCTGGAAGATGTCGCTCCGGACGGGAACGTACATTACGTGACGGAAGGGCAATTACGGGCTCTTCATCGGAAATGGTCGCTCCCTGATGAGTCACCGGATGCTGCCCTTCCCATACCCATCCGAACCTATCGACGGGATGATGCGGCCCCGATGACACCGGGATCCGTCACCCCTCTGACGCTGGACCTCCTCCCCACCTCCTACCAGTTCAAACAAGGCCATCGGATTCGCGTGGCGTTGGCGGGGGCCGACATCGATCACTTTCAACTTTTAGAGGGCCCCGCCCCCATCTGGGAAATCCAGCACACCCCCGACCACCCCTCCCACATCGATCTGCCGATCGTTCGTCAACAACAATCAATCCTGTCTGATACAGTAATGGAATAAACACCCACGAGTTTTCCAGGCAGCCGCTTCATTGAGTCATGTATGGGCTTGAAGGCCAGACAGCCAACATCCAAACCGGCGCGGAGCCGAAAGAGGCGCAAAAGACGATTCACATTCGCGACGCTTTGGGATATGGTACGCGAGGGATGGCGGGTATTCCGTGCCGTCGTGCGGGCAATCCGGGGCACGCCGCCGTTCATTCGAGTCTTCACCGCCGCTACGCTGCTCTTCGTGACCGGGTTAGGCTTCAACTGGGCCTATCAGGCCTTCCAAAAACCGACCGAGATCCTGTTTCCCCTGGACCGCTCACTCAACAAGAGTCCGGTCCAAACCTGGAAACACTACGAACCCCTCTTTCGCGAACATGCCACTGCGGTCATCACCCCGGAATTTCTGGCGGCCTTGGCGCAGGTGGAAGGCGGCGGCAACCCGGTGGCACGCACCTATTGGCGGTGGCAATGGTCGAATAATCCCCTGGAGTGGTATCGTCCGGCCTCGAGTGCCGTGGGCATGTACCAGATCACCGACGGAACGTTTCAAGAGGCCAAACGGTATTGCATTCATGATCACGAGGTGGTCGAAGACGGACCGTGGCACGACCTGGAATCCTGTTGGTTCAACAGCCTCTACACGCGCATCTTTCCGAGCCATGCCATCGAAATGACCGCGGCCAGACTGGACCGGGAAGTGGCCCGAATCATCGGGGCACGACCCAGCGGTAAAATTACGCTCCGGCAGAAGCAGAACCTGGCCGCCGTCATTCACCTGTGCGGGGCCGGAGCCGGGCAAGCCTATGCCGCCCGTAACTTTCGACTTTCTCCCCGGCAACGCTGCGGCGACCATGACGTGACGGCGTACCTGGCACGAATCCATGCCTTACAAACGGTGTTCGCCAAACCCGCCGCAGGAGACAAAATCTTCGAACAGGGGCCTTAGCGCTCGATGACTCACTTAGTTGGGGAGGTTGCTCTTATGAGTTTCAGGAGAGGATTGCGGCGGCGCTGGGGTTGGAATCGACACTGAGGCGCCGTGGGCGGCCATCAAGGGCCTTAGAAAAGTAGCCTTTTCTTGCCTCTGCCCCCTTTTCTTGCCCCTATTTTTCAGGCCATAGTCCTGGAACCGACGCGCATGAAGAAGGTGGCGATTGTTCCTGGCGCCTTCACAGCAACGACAAGAACTCTTCCACGGTCAGTCCAGCACTTCGAATCAGAGCCCGTAGTGTCCCGACGGAAAGTTCTTTGTGCTGCGGGATCGAAAGATTGACCCGCACCCCGGCTTTCACCATAACGACATGACTGCCCACCTGGCCTATTTGTTCCCATCCGGCCTTGCGGAAAGCTTTGACGGCCTCTTTGCCGGAGATATTGGCTAATCTCGCCATTGGCTAGACCGCAACCACAATCGGTCCTTGCCCGGGCTTTGAGGGAAGAGCCTTCATGGCCTTTTTGTCTTCGGCCCACAGCCATGCCGTGATCGCTTCCTTGATATTGTCGAGAGCTTCTTTTTCATCCTTTCCCTGCGAGACACAGCCAGGAAGCGCCGGGCATTCCACGACCACCCAGCCATCTTCCGCTTGATTCAACGTCACGTGGAAAATCATCGCACTCTACCTCCTTCCAATCATCTTATTCCGATGGTCCACTTCCCTGCCCCACACACGCGTTCGACTTCGATGTCACAGTAGGGCGAATGGCATCCTGACTGTGGCACCGGACCATGAGCGGCCTGCACGAGTCATGATCCATTTCCGCCTTTCTGGATGAGGCAGCATCAGAGCAGCCGCCATGCCGACTTGCCTCAATAGCTGTGCCTGGCCATCAGGATACGACAACCTGGCCCGACCCTACCTGTCATTGTGTCAATCATCATTCCCTCCGTTCGTGCATCATTAATATGGGTCTGTTGAAAAAAGCCGCCAGCAGCGTTCCCTGAAGCAGGGAAAAGTGAAAAAGGAGAAGTCCAAAGGATCAGATCTGCGAAGCCGGCCTCTTTTCCCATTCCCTTTTACTTCTTCCTTTTCACCTTTTCCTTTCATAGCTGTGGCCGTTCCTTCCGCCCTGCTCAGGACTGGACGGACTCTTCAGAAAGACTCAGAGCATGCTTTTGTGAACCGACCCCAAGCCTGTGCTCATCAACCCAGCCCTGGGCAAATATGCTCTTGAACATCTCAATGATTCAACTCTCCCACACGATCTGTTGGTCAATGGCACGATTGCCTCCCTGGTGCCGCCAACGCGGATTGCCTAATGAGCGAAGAACGGTTTGCACCCGCGATTCTTGAACAATGTCCAAAATAAGTCAAGCAACCCGTTCGCTCGAAAGTGCCGCCTGCATCAGAGACCCCATACGAGGGAAGAGGAAGCTTTCCGCACAAGGTGGGAGATCGCACGACTCACGTGCCTTGGAGAAGCTGTGGTGAACCATCCCCACCGGTACCGACGTGCACCAGGGCCTCATCTTCTACATCTTCTAATTGACGGAGCGCATCGGAGTGTTGACAACCCTCTGTTTCTTTCCTAGAGTAGCGAGAGGTGAATCGGCGCGGTTATCTTTCGTGTCCGGCTAAGTTCCGCGCCGAGCGGAAAAAGCAATGTCGAAGGCCATCATTACGCTGAAAGACGACATCTCTGTGGCCGTGGTCCAGGAAGCCATTGAACGGGAGAAACGGCTGTTGGCGCTCGCCATCAGCCAGGCTGAGACAAAGGTTGCCGGCTTTGAATCTCGATTCGGGACGCGTGATCGGCAAGGCCTGTTTGGAAAGGCCGACGACATGGTTCTGATCGAGTGGGAGGGTGAGCAAGAAACCCTCGCACGCCTTCGACTCCGACTGGAGCGCCTGAAGGAGCTTCAGGTTGAGCCCCGGTGACTACGTTGCCGAGGTTCACCGATTCCTCCAATCCCATCCACACATCGCCGGGTATCACTCAGAAACAGACTTCCGCGGCGAAAGCTTTCTCTACCTGAGCGGGAACGTACAATTCCTCTCCGGCACGACCTTGGACTTCAAGGAGTTTTTGGAGGTTCACCAGGGCCGGGTGGAGCGGTACAAGTACGCCTACAACTATCGAGAGGGCAAACGCTCCATCTTCCGGTACGACAACGCTCCCGACCCACGGGCCAAGCCTCTCTCCACGTATCCGGCACATAAACATGAAGGCGAAAGGCTCGTCCCTTCTGGCCCTGTGGACCTGCCAGTCGTTATAGGCGAGATTCTCCAGGGGCTGGTCGATCATCCCTGATCGGTCGCCTATTCAAACCGAAGTCCCCATGGGGAGAGGAAAAGGGGCTACTTTTTCTTTTGCCTCGACTCAGGGTTCGTGTATCTTCCTTACTCCATGCCACGGATCCCACGCGGACAAGTCGCCGGACACGCCTACCATATGTTGAATCGTGGAAACGGGGTGCGACAGTCTTCCACAAGGACCGCGACAACATCGCGTTCCTCAATTGGCTCACCACGAGAACAAGAAAAGGGAGAAGAAAAGGGGTCGGGAGTCTTTTATCAAGCACTGGCCGATCAACTTCAGCACCCGGCGGTCGCTGATTCGCCCCCGGACGAGCCCGTTCTGATAGATCGGAAG
>JBDIVP010000310.1:0-4053 GCA_039794325.1 Candidatus Inrsubterrania sp. | reverse complement strand
TGGGAACGAGTCTTATTGCCATCATCCTGCTTCCGGTTCTTTTGTGGGGCATTCGCCTGGCACAGGAGCATCTGGGGTTGGAGGCCGGAGCCACCAGCCTGGCCGCCTTTCACACCACCTTTATTGCCGTGGGGGTATTGGTGTTTCTGCCGTTCGTCAATCATTTCTCGAATTGGATCGAACGTCTCATCCCCAGCATCGGACCACGACTGACACGGCATCTCGACGATACGCTGCTGCAGGCACCGGCCGTGGCCTTGGAAGCCACCCGGCGTGCCCTTACCGAAACAGCCTGTGAAATGTTCCATATCTTCAGTTCCATCCTTCACAATCGGGCCGGGGACGATTCTCAATCGGTTCATCAGGTTCAACAGGCTTTGGACTCGATCCAACAGTTTTTCTCCAAAATTCCTTCAGTGGGTGAAGAAGAACCCCTCTCCTATTCCCGTCTGGGGCAAATGCATGCCATTGACCATCTCATGCGCTTGCAATCCCGACTGACGCCACCGGGCATCTTGCGGCAATATCTGGATCACACGCTTTTGCGCCCTGCAGCAGCCCAATGCCGGGATGTGCTTGATTTAGCCACGGCCGGCTTACATGAATTGGCACCGAAGGACTGGCTGATCACGATGGAGGAAAAAGCCATGGCCTTGGCCCGACTCCGTCAAGAAGAGCGGCTGGGAATCCTTCGAAAGACCATCGGCAGTCAATGGGGGCCGCTCGAGGCCATGAAAGCCATGGACACCCTCCGCTGGATCGAACGGGTGGGATATCATACGTGGCGAACCTGTCACTATTTAGGCGGGGAGGAAACCCTGGATTCCGGCCTAATCGAAGATCATCTCCTCATGGAAGAATGATCCACCCCCAAACCGGCCCCTTAAGCCTGCATCAAGACTATTTTTCAAGCGGTTCTCTGTTCATCTCCGCATGAACGGAAACCCTTTCCACAAAATGTCCTCTGAACCACCGCAGCCCTCTTGATCCCGGGAAGCCGATGCCCGTATATTTTGTGGTCGTTCAGGCACAGAAACCCGCCGGCAGACAACTGAATTTTCTCGACCGTTATTCCCCCTCTTGCACCAATCATGTGCTGATGGTTTTGGCCTGCGGCCGATCGTTCGGCCTCGACACCCTGAAGAGGATAGTCATCTTTTAATTTTTTGATGGAGGAACATATGTCCAAAGTCCCCGATTCCGGCACCTCATCTTCCCACCCCGCTCCCAAAGGGGTTGGCTATGCCATTGAACAGGGCTTTGAAACTGTGGTGTTTGCCAGCCGGTGGATTCAAGCCCCCCTTTACGGTGGTCTCATTATCGCCGAACTGCTGTATGCGTATAAATTTTTAACGGAACTCTGGCACATGGTTCATGACTTGGAGGAACTCTCCGAAACCGTCTTCATGCTCGGCATTTTATCCTTGATTGATATCACCATGGTGGCCAACCTGCTGACCATGGTCGTCATCGGAGGCTATGCCACGTTTGTCAGTAAACTCGATCTGGAGGGACACCCCGACCGCCCGGATTGGCTTTCCCATGTCGACCCCGGCACAATCAAAATCAAATTGGCAGCCTCGTTGATCGGTATTTCCAGCATTCATTTGCTCAAAGCGTTCGTGAATGTGGCCAATATCCCTATTGAACAGATCAAATGGCAAATCCTGATTCACCTGACCTTTTTGGGATCAGCCATCCTCTTAGCCTGGACGGACAAGCTCATGAGGGAGAAAAAACACTAACCCACAACCGGAACCATCCCTTGCCTATTATTTATATTCCGCTCCTCTCAAGGAACCCGGAAACATTCCATGGTATGAAGACAGCGATCAAATACGGGACAGAATTTCTCAAGATGGACAGATTGTCTCTGATTGCACCAAGGTTGACCATAACCGGCCTGTGTTTTACCAGGTTTTTGAACTTGGCAATGGCTTTTTGATTGGAAAAGTTCTGGCATTGCGTTTGCTCTTTAAAGGCTGCCAGTAAGTCATCATGACTTACGCAACCAACAAGGAGGTCTCCAGTGAACCAACCCAATCAAAAAGATCAGAAGAAAGGTGCACCACCACCCAGGCCGACCGCCGCTCCGGCCAAACCCCAGACGGTGCCTCCCAAAAAGCCCCTGGGAAAATAAGCCCCTTCTTCACGGTTTTCAAGTCCTATCACAAAACCGGGAAGTAACCCTTTGGGGGGTTACCGTGCACAATGACGGCAGGGACCAAACACATTGGTCCCTGCTGTCATTGAAAGATCTCCAACACATAATGATTGTCCATCGCCCTCAAAATTCTTTCGACCCCCTACCGTTCTTCAGACTGATCCTGAGTCGATGTTTAACCATAACCCTTTCGTGCGTATTCCTTGGCTGTACGGAGAGACCAACCGTACAGGTTGACGCGGTCTGGAATGCCCTGCAAGCCGCCCGACTGGCCGGGGCGGAGGAATATGCCATTGAATCTCTAACCGAGGCGGAACTTTTTTATCGACAAGCCATCGACGCCCTTGACCGTCAGGACGCCTTTCTCTTCCCCCTAAGAAGTTATGATCGAGCTGCCGATCTCCTGGCTGCTTCGCACTCCTGGGCAGAGGTAGCTCGAATTGAAGCCCTTTCCAATCAACGGGAATCGGAAGCCAATGCCCGGTTGGCTTTGGATTTCGCCAGGCAGCAGATCCACCAACTTCGCCAGTTGGGCCAACGAGCCTTCCAAACTGGAATCAACCATCATTTACTGAATGAATGGCGCTTAGGATTATATGAAGGTGAACGGATGGTGCAAGATATCGAACATCTGGTCCGGCTGGGAGATTTCATCAAGGCTATGACCGTAGCCCACAAGGTCGAGGAATTGCTCGGCAGGATACACGAACGATTCAACCAAAACATAAAGGGGTCGGGAGTCTTTTTTCACTTTTCACCTCCAGTCCAGACGTCCCCCGAAGTTCTCAACAATCTTCCGGAAGGTAAACAAAGCGGTGTCTTTGGGTGAGGCCTCAATCGCTGCATGAGCGGCGGCTTGAATCTCAGCCCATGTGACCTGAAATCGTCGAGCCATCTCCCTGGCATCGTCCAAATCCTGGTCGGTTCCCCGTCGAAGTTTAGCAATGATAAAATCGACTGGATGAAGTAGTTTAATACGCAAGCCCCCCTCTTCATACCATACCGATGTACGGTCTCGATAACCGGGAGGCATGGCTACGATAGACCACCCGGAAATATTTTCGCCCAGATCAACTGGTATTTGATGAGCAACAAGGAAGTCGACAAGGGGTTGAAGCATTCCGGCCAATTCCCCATCGACATCAACCGTTACCCGTTCACTGACCCCATAGGCCTGAAGAGCGAGTCCTCCGATTAAAATCAAATCCACCGGTTGGTGACTTTGCCTTGCATATTCTCTCAAAAGCTCCTTGACGGTATTAATGCTGATTGGCGACAAAGTGCAGAGCCTCCACAAAGGTCCGATAGTCCCGCTGATCTATTTTCCCCGGATTATGAGGAAGGGATACTTGCGGCAGGAGGGACTGAATTAAACTCCGGTAAGTCGTAAACCACCGGCAGGCTTTCTCACACGCCTCCTGCACATCAGGATGGCTCTCCCAATCCCGAAGATCCAGTTGATGGTTGAACAGAATCTCCAACCACAGTAACCGTCTGGCCCGAGGGACTTGTAGAATCGCTTCGAGAGAATTCAACCCCGTATAGGCCGGTAGAATTTTGAGTGGATGAGTAGGGGCGAGCGATGGCTGGATCGGCATTTTTCAAGTGTAAGGCAAGTTCCCTTTTTCTTCAAGTTCACAACCAGCTTACTTACCGTTTCAGGAGAGACTACCTCGTCCGTCTATTCGGAAAGAAGACTCAAGAAATCTCTCGCTCCGTGAAGGATGCGATGGACGAGAACTGTTTGACCCTTTACTTTATAGGGTCATCTCCAAAATGAGTGGGTAATTATGGCCCTTTTTTTAGATGGGCTTGAGCATACAGGTCAGAACCTTCAAGCGGAGATACTCCTCATCGCGTAACCCGTACGCTCTTCGTTGCAACACCCG
>JBDIVP010000309.1:0-4057 GCA_039794325.1 Candidatus Inrsubterrania sp. | reverse complement strand
CCGGATAATTGGCAGGACGGATCACTCGAGGATCCTTTTCTAAAATACCCAATGCCTCCTTTTTATCCCAGGCATGATTGCCCAAGGTAATCGCTGACAGTCCCAGATCAAACAATTCTTCGGCAATATCAGGGGTAATACCAAACCCACCCGCCGCATTTTCTCCATTTCCCACCACCACATCAACTTGACAATCCTGGACCACCCTGGGCAAATGCTTTAAAAGAACACGGCGTCCGGGTTCGCCCATGATATCCCCGATAAACAACACTTTCATCATGTCACCCGGCTAATTTTTGTCCTGTCCATCCACTTATTTCTATTTGGCAAACTCGATAAACCGGCTTTCACGAATAACCGTCACCTTTATTTGCCCGGGATAGGTGAGTTCCTGTTCAATTTTTTTGGCAAGATCCCTCGACAGAGCAAAACTTTCACTATCGTTTAAATCGCCCTGACGAATGATCACCCGTATCTCCCGGCCTGCCTGGATGGCGTAGGCCTTATCGACTCCAGAATAACTGGTGGCTAAAGATTCAAGTTTTTCAAGCCGCTTCACATAGGCTTCCAGCGTTTCCCGCCGTGCCCCCGGGCGGGCGGCAGACAGCGCCTCCGCAGAAGCCACCAACACCGACTCCGGGCAGATCGGCTCCACCTGCTCATGGTGAGCAGCAATGGCATTCACAATTTGCTCGGATTCTCCGTATTTCTTGGCAATTTCCGCTCCCAGTAACGCATGGGTGCCTTCCTCTTCATGACTGACGACTTTCCCGATGTCATGGAGCAACGCGCCCCGTTTAGCTAACTTCACGTCCAACCCTAACTCCGCAGCCATAATTCCACAAATATAGGCCGCCTCTCTCGCATGATAAAGGTTATTCTGTCCGTAGCTGGTTCGGAATTTTAAGCGCCCCAATAATTTGACAATTTCGGGGTGAAAATCAGACAGACCGACTTCAAAGATGACTTTTTCGGCTTCCTCCCTCATTAACTTATCCAACTCTCCCTTGACCTTTTCCACAACCTCTTCGATCCGGGTCGGATGGATTCGCCCGTCCTGCATGAGGCGCTCAAGGGAAATTTTGGCCACCTCTCGACGAAGGGGATCAAAACCCGATACGATGACCGCCTCCGGAGTCTCATCAATGATAAGATCCACTCCGGTTGCCGCCTCCAGAGCCCGAATATTACGCCCTTCCCGGCCAATGATTCGCCCCTTCATCCCATCATTGGCCAACGGAACCACGGAAATTGTAGCTTCATTCACATAATCACGCGTGATCCGTTGAATCGAACGGGTCACGATTTCCCGAGCTTCTCGATCAGCATGTTCCCTGGCTTCATCCAGGATCCGTTTGCTCAACAATGCGGCATCCATACGTGCCTCACTTTCAATTTCACTGAAAAGCTGACGCTTGGCCTCCTCCGCCGTAATGCCTGCAACCTGCTCCAATGCCATTCGATGCTCCCTGATAGCTTGTTCACAGTCGGACAATTTGCTTTGCAAGGATTCTTCCATTTCCTTATATGATCGTTCCTTGCGTCGCAGCTCCTCATCCCGTTTATCGAATTGTCCGGCCTTTCGATCCAGCGCCTCCTCCCGCTGAAGAACCTTTCGCTCCAAAACCTGCAGCTCGCCCCGCTTTTCCTTTTCCTTGGCTTCAATTTCCGATTTGGCTTGAAATAAAATGTCTTTGGCCTCTATTTTGGCTTCTTTGATCAGGTGCTCCGCTTCCCGCTGAGCATTCTGAGTCAATTGTTGGACTTGAGCATCCACTTCCAATCGCCGCTTGGTATCCAGCGATTGCTGGAAGAATTTCAATCCGACAAACCCAATCACAAGACCCACTAATCCGCTCAGTATGGGGATCATGGCTTCCATGGATAGACTCCTCTTTAATTCCCTACAGTTCGCTTCCCGTCGGGTTTGAGTGCAGAAAGGCACCTTCGGGAACGAAGGCCCCTTCCCAATTGAGAAAATTATGAAAAAAGGAAGAGGAGAAATCGAAAGGGGTTTTTCAGGGTCCAACAAACAAGAAAAACCGCTGAGGCCGAGAGATCATGAGGGAGGTCGATTCACTTACAATGTTGAAAATTCTTGATAATACAAGACAACACCTAGCCCTTCGCCATCCTGTTTCAACATCCGGTATGGAATCGAAAAATACGCAACATGCATTCTGAATATCACAACTGATTCTTAAGCTGATAGCCCATTTTACTCCCCGGCCTTTTTCCGAAAAACCACCATTTCGGAATAACCCTAGAGAGTGTCGCCTCCACCCCAAAGCTCTCCCTTGACCGATCAAAAGCCTCATAAACCCGATGACCACCAGAATAGATATTGGCATTCGGGCCCTCAATTTCCTTTCCCCCAGACTTTTGGGGAATTTTCCTTTCTTTCATAAAATTCAACAACTTATAATTGTTGAAAATATCAGAACATCCTCGTTTATTTCAACATAAATCAGCACGCTTCAATTGTCCACCCTGCTTCAATACGAATAAAGCTTCCTGCACCAATGTTCAGGTTAGACCGCAGGCAAATTGTTAAAAAATAAGGAAAATGTCCCTGGAGTCAGGGAGCGGATGGGAAGTCAGTTGGTGTGGGTCTCTAAATACTTTTCAATGGTTTCAAGAAGTAATTGTGTTCTTCGCTCAAGCTCCGCATCACCGTTTTGCCGTTGTCGCTCAAGCCGAAAAAGCTGGTCGGTAATATTAATGGCGGCTAAAATGGCCAACTTCGTCGGAGTACTGGTCCTGAGCTGTTGCGCCAGAGTACGCATTTGCGCATCTACATATCCAGCCAGCTCATGAAAATAGGCGTCGTCACCTTCACCTTGGAGGCAAAACCTATGCCCGAAAACTTCCACCTCAATGGCTTTGGTCATTTGCCGTCTCACAGTTGGGAATTAATCTGGAGATCGTTCAAGGAAATCCAATTCACCCAGGACTTTTTCTATCCTCGTCCTGATGGCCCCCCGTTCTTCCTCCCAATTTTCCGATAACTCCTGTTGTTTGGCCAGACGTTCCCTGGCCGATTCCAATTCCTGTTCCAGGTTTGATTTTTCTCTCCGTAATTCCACAATCAGATCAAGCATTTTCTTGACCCGAATCTCCAGTGTTTCCAGCTTTTCGACACTCACGGACCCACTCCCTCCTTCATTAGAGACGAAATCATGGCGGACTATAGTTCCATCAGCAAAACCTGTCAAGGGAAATACGTGGACATCCCTCACCAAACAGTGCCTGATGCATCCATAACTTGCAGTACCCGCTTGATATAATTTCGCAGCTCCGGATTACCCGATCAGCTCGACAAATTCATCGGAAGGGCGATGGCCATTTTTTCAATCCTACGCGCAATTTCCGTCCGGATTGAACCAATGCTCCTCCCTCACAAAAAACGCTTGTATCCGAAGGAGAGGGGATCGGGTGCTCCCTCTCCACCACTTGATAAACGCTGCTTGCCTTCTCCAATCGATCGGCCCTCTTTAATGTCTGAGCCAGCTAGAAGTTGAGATACTCCGGCAACCGGGGGAAATTCCGCAGTCCTTTGCCGAAAATCCGGCTGGGCTTCGGATGGTGCCGTATTTTTCAGGCAATTTCCATATCGAAGGGCGGCTCGTTTGCCTAAAAGAAAATCCAAGTCGATTGCTTACAGATCATTCAGCAACAGCGCCGGAGCGCGCGAATTGGATCCGGATTGAGGAAGGTCAAGATCCTCAGGGAATTCCCTATAGCAGTTGTTAGAAGTGGAACACGGGAATGAGGAACCGTCTGTGGAATGGGCAGGTGGCGTCATGACCGGAAAAATCCCCCAGGGGCTGGAATCAGGCACAACAGGAAGGCATTCTGGGACATACGCAATTGTATTTCTGATTGCCCTAAGATGTTACAGACCGATTACATTCAACATAGTTGCTGAATATCCCTCATGCGGGCCTGCCAATAGGGCAGACGATCATATAATCCCAGATGAAGTAAATAGGCTTCTCCTTCCGCTCCCGGAATCCCGTCACTATCCTGAGCGATCCCACCACCATCCAGGAGATTG
>JBDIVP010000308.1:0-4065 GCA_039794325.1 Candidatus Inrsubterrania sp. | reverse complement strand
ATTATCCCCTTACCTATCAACCCGATGACAAGATCATCCTGGCACCCTATATGACGTCTGCCCAGCCGGAGAGCAAAACCCGGTTGAAGGAATGGGTCGGCAATTTCTGGCGAGTAGGCGAACCGATTCAGACGTACAGCCTCCTCGAGCGTCTCGGCAGCCAGATTCATCGCACGCTGTCCTATCAAATCCGGGAAGAACCCGGCGTACAAACAGCCGTGCAAACACTGGAGTGCGGTACGGGTTCCTGTCGCGACTTTGCCTTACTCTTTATGGAAGCTGCGCGGTGCTTAGGCCTTGCCGCGCGTTTTGTGAGCGGGTATCTCCATGCTCCCCCATCATCGTCCAATTATGGGGCAACTCATGCCTGGGCCGAGGTGTATTTGCCGGGGGCAGGCTGGAAAGGATTCGATCCCACTGCCGGGGCCATCGCCGGCATTGACCACATTCCCGTGGCTGTCGCCAGATTGCCCGAATCGGTGCCGCCGGTTTCCGGGTCATTTATTGGTCCTCCAGGATCAAGCCTCCATGTCGGCGTCTGGGTCGCGCAGTATGAGTGACCATCGACGTAATTCACAGGCTCGTTTTCCCTTAATCGGATCAGCCTGAATTCCATCTACGTTAATGTATGGGATCAACCCGGCTCCTTTATCAGGGGGAGTCGAAGGTCCATATGGCCGAAAAGATCAGAAGGTTCTGTCCCGGAACCAATCTGTTTTGATTTCCCCTGAAAAATCCCCCTTCAGAACCTGTCGAATGATCATACCGGTATTCCAGGCGGAAGATGGAGGTCGTCCATCGATAAGGCAACCGGTATTCGGCGGTGGTGGTCACCGCCCAGATGAATTGCTGAAAACCGGTCATGAGGCCATCCCGGTCCCAATACAATTCCGGCCGAAGAGCAGCGCTCCAGGGTCCTTCGATGTGCCAGCGAATGGGAAAGGCCGCTCCCATAAACAGGGATTGAGGATTCCCGGGATTGGTGGCATCTTTTTGTGTCCCGATTTGATACTGCCCGACCAGGGTCACGGTTTCCCCTTGCCACTCGACCAGCGTTTCCGCAAAAAACCGCCAGAATTCCAATGCCGTCCTTGCCTGATCAGGGCCGAAATAGATGGTTTCCTGCATCCTCCATGCTGGATCGGGTTTATAGGACACCTGCGCTCCATAGCTGGGAAAATTGTTGGCGTTTTGTAGATGGAAATAATCATTGATCACAAAGAGGGCTCCCGTCCACCGGTCATTGAATGGATAAACGGCATTGGCTCCGAACATCAAATACGGTGAATAGTCGGAAACCCAGGCACGGGTATAATTGAAGTTATCTTTGGCATAGAGGGATTCATATCCGATCAGGCTGTCGAACAGCCCTGCCTGCACCGTCAATCCGTTTCCGACCGGGGCCAGGTATGAGAGGTTGGCATGTCCGAAATGACGCCAAAAATCGCCTCCGGATACCTGAGGCTGATTGACCCCAAAACCGAAAATCCTAGAATCCTCTCCTCCATGCACCAGCAAATCTGCCCCCCAACGGGACTGTTCGGAGATCTCTTTTTTGATGTACGCACCGCCCATGTTAATTTCCATTTGATTGACACGGGGGGTCGTGCCACGACTCCGAAATCGTCGATTATCCGGGAAATTGAAGCTAAGGGAATAGCCCAGGTCCAGGAATCCACCATACCGCCATTGGGAGAAATTAAAGCGTTCCAAGACCGTGAGCTCCTCACCGGATGATGCCAGGATTGCCGTGGAACCGGTCCCTTCCCCCCCAAAAGCCGGAGAAAACATCCCCAACCCTGCACTCCCCACCACAACAGCCACCCACCAACATTTCACTCGCACGGTCTGACCGTTCTCCTGCTTTTCAGAATCAAAAGATCAAGTCAAACGGACTTATGTACAAGCTTTTCCTTGGAGGGATATGCCCCCCTGCCGCATTTCGGCTCTATCACACCGGTCAAATTGACCTGAACGAAATCAATCCGCTCCATGACTCACCCACGAGAGTAGCCACGTATTTTCCAGATTTCCCTTAAACACCACGCGCCTCCTCTCCCGTCGGACAGGCATTGTTGACCAATCCACTGAGTCTTAGCAAGAGAAGACCGGGTCCATGAACATCCCGCGCCTGGGCAGGAATTCCGTCCAGGCGGATATGCCCCTTGACTCCATTACCTTCATATGCTTTCTTGGACGGATACGCCGCGTTGATCCGCCTGCTCTCGTGGATAAGGGCTGGGTATCCCGAGAAACCGGTTTTCTAACCTCGATTGACAAAGTTCACGTGTTCGACTGCTAGGCATGGAGATTCCCATGAGTCCCACAATCACGACACCTACATTGCAGGCCCATCTCGAGCGGGGAGAATTCAAGGCCATCAGGTCAGCCCTGGAACCACTGCACCCTGCCGCCATCGTCAATCTGGTCGAGGCATTCGAAACAAAGGACATTGTAAAAATCTTGACGTCCCTGCCCATTCGTCACCAAGCGGAGGTTTTCGGATATTTTCCCGGCGACAAACAGGTTGAGATTGCCCAGGCGGTCAGGAGGGGCCATCTGATCGCCATCATCACCAACATGTCACACGACGAACGTGCCGACCTGTTCGCCCATCTTTCGCCCGAACAACAGGAAGCCCTGCTCCCCGGTCTTGCACAAGCCGAGCGGGACGATATTTGCAAACTGTCATCCTATCCGGAAGGCCAGGCTGGCGCGTCTATGACATCCGATTACGCCACGTTGCCCCCTCATCTGACCAAAGAAGATGCGATCGCTCACTTGAGTAAAATGGCTCCGGAAACCGAAACCATTTATCAGGCATTCGTCATTGACGACCGCCGGCGATTGATAGGAGTGGTTTCCCTCAGGGACTTGATTCTGGCCAAGCCGCAATCGCGGGTGGAAGATCTCATGAAACGTGAACCGGTTCGGATTCACGCCCACGCTCCACGCGAGGAGGCCGTCCATCTGATTGCCGAGTTCGATCTGATGGTCTTACCGGTCGTTGATGAACAGGAACAATTAATCGGCATTATTACCTATGACGATGCCATGGATGTCGCCGAGGCCGAAGGAACCGAGGATTTTCATACTCTGGCCGGGGTCCGAAGCATTCGCGGTCATCAGACCGGCCACAGTCTGCTGGCACACAAAGTCAAGGATGCCGGTATTTTCATGTTGTATCGCATGCGGATTTTCTGGCTGGTCTTATTGGTGTTTGCCAATATCTTTTCCGGAGCCGGCATTGCCCATTTTGAGGATACCATTGCCACGTACGTTGCACTGGTCTTTTTTCTGCCGCTTCTGATCGACTCCGGGGGGAATGCCGGTGCACAGGCTGCAACCTTGATGGTGCGGGGACTGGCGACCGGTGATGTGGCTTTACGCGATTGGGGCCATATGATTGGAAAAGAAGTTCTCGTGGCCGGGTTGCTGGGCATTACCATGGCGTTGGCGGTTTCTGTGATCGGAATGTTCCGTGGGGGTCCGGACATCGCCCTGGTGGTCTCCCTATCCATGATTGTCATTGTGCTCATCGGAAGCCTTATCGGCCTGACCTTGCCGTTTATCCTCTCACGAATGAAACTGGATCCGGCTGCAGCCAGCGCTCCGTTGGTCACCTCCATCGTGGATGCCGCAGGGGTCCTGATTTATTTTTTCATCGCCAGCACCTATTTGCAGCCGCCCCCAGTCGGATAAGTTCTTTCCGCCAACCGTCTCCCATTCGTCATTCCATAGGCCGGATCGACGGACGGCACATCACCATTGTCCCTCATGAATCAAGCGGAGCAACAGGAAAGGTCGGTTATTGGATGTTCTCACTCCCCTCCCGATGGAGTCACCAGGACATCGCAGGGGGATTCGGATAACACATGCAGTGTTACGCTTCCCAGCAACAGCTTCTCGACCAAAGACTGGCCATGCTTGCCTACCACAACCAGGTCGGCGCCGATATCGACGGCTTTGTCCCGTAACGTGGTGGGGATATGGCTCCCGTGCTCTATCAAGCAATGCAGCCGGCCGGCATCAACCTTCGACGTTTCGATAAACTTTCGCATCTGG
>JBDIVP010000307.1:0-4084 GCA_039794325.1 Candidatus Inrsubterrania sp. | reverse complement strand
AGTTGGAAGCCCGAACTCTGATTCATCATTTGGTGGTGGCGCTGCCTAAGTTTGAAGCTATCGTCCATTCGGGCCGGGCTCATCCGTTCGACGTCTATCTGGCCTTGTGCGAAATGGCCGGCACGTTGAGCGCCTTCGGCGAAAGCCTGATTCCTCCTGAATTTTCTCCCTATGACCATAACGATGTCAGGGGATCGCTGGGCGAAGTGATGGAATGGATCCATGACATGCTGCGCAAGGCGATGCCGGATGCCTATTCCGCCTTTCCCTTCCAGGATGAAGAGGGCATGTTCACGTTGCGGATTCAGTCTTCGTGGGCCGGCAAGCGCTGTATTATCGGCGTCCGGGCCAAGCCGGGATTTACCGAAGCCGATGTGCGGGCCTGGCTTGAGGATGCGGTGATCGGGGCGCAGCCCCGGTTGGCCGGCCTGCATGAACGGCGGATCCTGGGTGTGGAACGGCAGCTTATCGACCGTGACGGCGATCTGGTGCCGTCCCGAGGGGTGGTCTTGTTCGCCCTCAATTCCCGCTCTCCGTATTTCGAAGCCGATGAGGCGTTGGCGGTTGTCAATACTGGTCCGCAGCGGCAGGCCATTCGCCCGTTGGAGATCATCTTGTTTGTGAAAAATCAACCGGAAGGGCCGGCCACAACGTCTGCTCGTGCTTCCGGTGGCGAAGCACCGGTGGGGCATGAGGAACGGGAGGCAGGCCGATGAATGTTGTGCAAACCGGCCAATCGTTCGTCGTGAACCAATTTCGGGAATGTTACCGGGAAATAATGCGCCTCAAGGCGAAGATTGTCCGGAACGAGGTCCAAGAACCGCCGGGGGAAGCGGGGGACCATGAGCGATCAGACGTCGGACAGGCGGAAGGGCCTCATCCGATATGGATCAGGATGGTGGAAACCATCCATGAGTTGGCCCGGAAGGCCGGGCACCAGGGCAGTCCCTGTACCGCGGAGGCCTATCGTGAAGCTCAATATGTCATGGCGGCCATGGCGGATGAAACATTTCTGAATCTGGACTGGCCCGGAAGGGAGTGGTGGCGGAGGAATTTGGTGGAGACCCATTTTTTTCAATCGCATGTCGCCGGAGAACGGCTGTTTCAACGAATCGACCAGCTCCTGGCGAACAGAGAGTCGGCTTGTGCGGAGCTGGCCGCCTTGTATTTGATGGCCCTGTCGTTGGGCTTTCAGGGGAAATTTCGTGGGGAGGCCGACCGCGAGCCGTTGGAACGATTGCGGCGGGATTTATTTCAGCTGATTTTTCACCGGTCGCCGAATATTCGCGAGGGAAAGGCCTTCATGTTTCCCGACGCGTATGCGCATACGTTGGATGGTTCCCAACTTATGACTCTTCCGAATCCCCGGCGATGGTTGGTGGGGGCAGGCGTGTGCGTGGCGGCCTATGTGTTGGTGGCCCATGGTGTGTGGCGACAGGTGACCGCCGATTTGGCGGCGTTGGTGGCCGACATTTTAGCTCTTGGATGAAAGGCGGACGATGACCTTTTCGGCGGCATGGATATTCGACTATTGGCCCTATGCGCTTTTGATCAGTCTGCTGTTTCTGGTTCTGGGGTTGATCGTGGCGATCCGGTTGATCCGCGCCGGACGAGGAACGCCTCCCGCTGGGGATGCCGCACCACCGGAGCCGGTGGAAGGCAGTCAAGTAAACGCCGAGGCGGCCTCCCGGGCGAAATCCGATCAGGTCTCCCGCCTGTTCAACCGGGCCTTATCCCGCATGCGCCAACAGGTCGCCGGGAAAAACTATCGATACCAAATTCCCTGGTACCTGCTGATCGGCGAACCGGGATCCGGAAAAACCACGCTTCTTGCCCGGTCCGGCTTGCATCCGGCTTTTGGGCGGCCCTCATCAGGCCAAAACGGTGGATCCGAAAAACTGGCCTGGTGGTTCTTTGACGAAGGCGTCGTGCTCGATACCGATGGCGAATGTCTCGTCCCATCGCCGGGCACGCGAAATCTCTGGGATGATCTCTTGCAAGCCCTTGTCAGAAATCGGCCGCAGCGCCCGATCGACGGAATCATTGTCGCCGTCTCCGCGGCCGGTCTGTTGGGATGGTCTCACGATCATCCCGGACAGCGCCAAGCCGTCAAGGATCAAGCGGATCGGCTCTATGAAGGGTTATGCCGGGCCCAGCGGATTTTAGGGCTTGATCTTCCTGTGTATGTGCTGGTGACCCAATGCGACGAGGTTCCGGGATTTCAAGCCTTTTGTCGCCGGCTGCCTGCTCGGCGGCAATCGGAAATTTTCGGATGGTCGAATCCCTTCGCCCTGAAAACCGCCTACGCTCCCGCCTGGATTACCGAGGCATTTCAACAGATTCGCCGGTCTCTCCACTCACTTCAATTGGAAATCTATGCGGAAAGCCCGGACAATCCGCAGCCGGAGGCCATGTTCGGCTTTCCCGAGGCATTCGCCGCTTTGGAAGCGCCTACCTCCTACCTGCTGAATCAGGTCTTTAAGGAAAGCGTCTATCATGATGCGTTTTTCCTGCGGGGGATCTATTTCTGCGGAAACGTCCAAGCACCTTCCGAAGCGACCGTCCAGGGCGAAGGAGCAGCCCAAGACGCCGGCCAACCCGCGCCGGCTCAGCCGGAGATGGCCTTCGTCCGCGATCTGTTTCAACGACGGATTTTTCCGGAGCGGGCGGTGGCCAGACCGGCTGCAAGCGGGCTGATTTCCAGGAATCGATACATCCTGGCGGCGCAGTGCGCGATGCTGCTTGTCGTCCTGGGCGGGGGATGGGGCTTATGGAGTGCGTTTCTGAATGTGCAGGCCGTGAAAACTGAGGTGTATCCGCTGCTCTCCGAGATCAAAGGGGATTTAATCCGAACTGAATCCCTGTCCGGTGTTCGTGCGGATCAGGAAGGGATGAAAGCATCCGCACAAAGTCTGTTGGCTTTTATGAATCGGATGAACGCCTCGCGGTTTCAATGGATCTTCATTCCGTCTTCCTGGGTGTCGCCGTTGAATGACGGCATTATCGAGGCCCTGACCCTTGCCTATAACCGGATTATTTTGCAATCCGTGGCCACGGGTCTTCAAGAAAAAATGAACGAGGTCTTGGCCGATCGTCCGGACGGCCGGATCAGGATGGTTGAAGACCGGGTTGGAGCGCCGATAAAGGAGATGCCGGAGTTTCAACATTGGCGCCGGTATGTGGCCGATGTCACAAGGTTGGAGCAGATGATCGAGACCTTTAATACCCTGCATGTTCCCGGCCATGCAGATATGGAAGCGTTTGCCGGGGTGGTGGATTATGTATACCCGAACACGTTGACCAGAGAGTTTTACGATCATCCCGATTTGTATCGCAAGGCGCTGGAGCAAGCCGACCTTTCTCCGATCGTATGGACCGCGGCGGAACAGGAACAGGCCGGCACGGTCTTGTGGGAGTACTGGCTTCGCCTCTTCCATCGGATCTTCGAGCGCAATGACCTGCTCGGGGCTGCATACCGGTTGGTGGAGTCCTATCAATCCCTCCCCCGGGGCCGGCAGGGTGGGCGGCCTTCCGTTGAACCCCTGTTGGCCCTCAAACACGAATTTGAAAACACGGAAACCCTGCTTCGCCATCCGGCCGTCAACTGGATAGGGCAACCAGAGGTGCGGCTGGGAGAGGAGTATGAGCGGACATTGGCGTTGGTCGACCGGTCCCGATTTTTCAAAGCAGGCCTGACCGAACGAATGCAAAGACGAACCGGGGAGGGGTTGGCCGAATTGCAGTCCCAGTGGGGTGCCTTGGAAATTCATCCCGGTATTCCGCTATTCGCGAACGGCAACGCGAAACCCGGACTGCAGTTTGCCGAGCCTGTCCAACGGATGCATGCCGCCTTGGACAAGTTGCCGGCCTTGGGAATGGCTCAACCGGAAGGGCGGACCTATCATGATCGGACACCCGATACCGTGAGGGTGATTTGGCATCCGGAATATCTCATGCAAGCGTCGGAGTTATGGAATGAATACCGGGACTTTACGGAGAACGAACTGTCCAAACTCCCGCCGGTGCTGGCGGAACCCCTACGCGTGAATCTCCGGCAGGAATTGGAACGAAAAATGATTGCCAG
>JBDIVP010000306.1:0-4119 GCA_039794325.1 Candidatus Inrsubterrania sp. | reverse complement strand
CCGATGGCCTTTGATGAAATAATCGTGGTGGACGGCGGGAGCCATGATCGGACGGTGGAGGTGGTAAGGGCCTATCTGAAGTCTCACTCCCCCTCCACAATTCGATTGCTTGAGAGCCCCAGAGGGCGTGCCGCGCAAATGAATGCCGGTGCGGCTTCCGCGACCGCCGAGATCCTGGTCTTTCTTCATGCCGATACCAATCTGCCGGCGAATGCCCGGATGGTGATTCAACAGGTTATGGACGAGGCAGCCTGCGTCGGGGGTCGGTTTGACGTGCGGTTTCCGATGGATCGGGGATGGGCATGGGTGATCAGCCGGATGATGAACGTTCGGTCACGGGTGACAGGAATTTGCACAGGGGATCAAACGCTGTTTGTCAGGCGTGAGATCTTTCGGCGGATGGGAGGGTTTGCCGACATTCCCCTGATGGAAGATATCGAATTCACCACCCGATTAAAAAGCTACGGGAAAATAGCCGCCTTGCGCGAGACCGTGACCACCTCGTTTCGGCGATGGGAACGGCAGGGGCCCTTGCGGACGGTCCTCCGAATGTGGACATTTCGGTTTTTATATTGGATGGGGTGCGATCCGAAAACCCTCAGCTATTACTATGACGCGATTCGGTAAACCAGACAGATCCTCCCGGTTCAAACGCCCAATGGGGGCAACTCACGCGAAACGGCCTTCCAAGGAAGCCGGAGCCGCTCTTGTCGTGATGGCTAAAGCCCCGATTGAAGGGCAGGTGAAAACCCGCTTATGCCCGCCGCTTGAACCGGATGAAGCCGCCAGTCTGCATGGCAGTCTCGTCATGGATATGTTGGAATGTTGCCGGTCGGTCAAGGGATGCGACCGAATTCTGGCGGCGTGGCCGAATGGGGCGCACCCGTTTTTCAAGGCCATGGAAGCCAGGTACAAAGTGAAGGTGTGGGATCAAGAGGGTGAAGATCTAGGGAGGCGGATGGCCGCCGTCTTTCAAGCGGGTTTGGGAACGACTTACCACACAATGCTCCTCGTGGGCACCGATATTCCGGGAATGTCCGCGCCCCTGTTGGCGGAGGGGCTGAAGGCCTTGGCGGATCATGATGTGGTGCTCGGCCCGGCTCAGGATGGCGGGTATTACCTCATCGGACTCCGCAAACCGGTGCCGGAATTATTTCAGGATATCCCCTGGTCCACGGATCGCGTGTTTTCACTCACGGAAGACAAAGCCCGCCGATTGGGACTGTCGGTGAAGGTCCTGGCCGGCCTTCGTGATCTTGATACGCTCGACGATCTTAAAGCCATCATACGGGATGTGAAACGCCCGGGAGCGACGTTCGCCTCGCCTCGCACGAAAAACGTGCTGCTTGAACTGGAAAAACGGTTGAATGCGAGGGCCCGGGAGTAAGGAGGAAGGATGAATAATCGAGTGGCATTAATCACTGGCGGCGCCAAAGGCATCGGTCGCGGCGTAGCCTTGGATTTAGCTCATTCAGGTTGGGCCGTGGCCGTTTGCTACCGCACCAGTCGGCAGGACGCCGAACAGCTCAAACAGGCCATTGAAACTCAAGGGGGCAAGATCCTGGCGATGCAATGCGATGTCTCGCAATGGGAGGCCGCCCAAGGGCTTGTGCGCCGGGTGGAGGAGCAATGGGGAAGAATCGATGCCGTGATCAACGGAGCCGGCCCTTATCACCGGGTTTCCCTGTTTGAAGAGACCCCAGAAGGATGGTCGGAGATGATGACGAACAACCTGGACCCCATCTTTTACCTGGCCCGAGCCGTGGCGCCTGGCATGAAAACCAGAAAATACGGGCGGATTATTACCTTTAGTATGGCGAATGCCGACAAGATGGAGGCGCAACCCCAGGTGACCGCCCATTACATTGCCAAAGCGGGGGTGCTCATTCTCACACGGACGTTGGCCAAGCTCTTGGCCCCTGACGGCATCACGGTCAATGCCATTTCGCCGGGCTTCATCGATTCCGGGAGTGCGCCTCCGGAGGAGTTGGCGGGAGTGGCCAAAAAAATCCCGGCGGGGTATATCGGAACCGTGCAGGATACCGTCCAAGCCGTCCGGTATTTTCTCTCGGACGAGGCCGCCTACGTCACTGGTGCTAATCTTCATTTGAGTGGGGGGTGGGGAATTTAAGCCGGGAAAAGTAAGAAGGGAAAAGGAAAAAGGGAACAGCAAAAAGGCTTCGGAAAGGACCTGGCAGTTGACCCAAAGCACTTCCTCGATCCATTCAACCCACTAAGGACCAAACTGCTTAACGATCGCTGTGTAGTTTTCCCGCATGCAAACCTCCCATTGGTTGTGACTCATGAGCTTAACGTCACGGCTATAAGCCGCCGGCGCAGCCAGTCGGCTTCATGGGCTTGTTAGGCACCACCCTCCGTCTCCCTATGAACACCCCTGACACGACCGACCCAATAACCTGGCCGACGGCTATGGTGAGCCACTGCCAAGATGAGCAAACCATCTTTCTCAATTGAGTAGATGAGTGAGTAGCGGAACTTCCGGAGTAAGCGCTTCCGGATGCCCGGTCGAATCTCCTCAGCCGATTCCGGAAACTGCGTAATGAGGCTCTCGGCCCGGCGGACCTCCGCAAAGAAGCGTCGCCCCAACCCTTTGACACGGAGTTCAAGGTAGCCAATCTCATTCAGCAACTCATCCTCGGCCGCCTCGTGGTACTTGATGGGCGTCACCGGAAGAGTCGTTCCGCCTTGGCGTGCACCTCTTCCACCTGAACCGCTTTCGCACGGCCTGCGCGGTACTCCTCCAAGCGCCTTTGCGCTTCCTCTGCCCAAAGGCGCTCCGCCTCTTCCTCACTCAGCTCCTCCAGGCTAGCCAGAAGCCGTTCCGCTAAGGCTGCCCGATCATGAACCTCCAGGCTCAAGGCGTTTTTCAGAACCTCAGCTAGGTTGGCCATCTTAACCTCCACATCTCTATTCTTTCGACATAGGCTCTACGGCGCCTAACAATGTTTAGACGGATCCGTGTAAGAGCAGGATCTTCGAGTGTTTGTCCGTCTAACATGCCATCAATGTTCCCAAGCAATCCATCAGAATTGTTGTCCTTTCATTGAATTATACCTCATGGTCTCTTTATCGCGAGATGTTATACAGATCCGCAAAATACGCCTCTTTGAATGGGTTGCACCCCGTTTACCGGACTTCGGACACCCGCCGGTTCAAGATGAAGACCATGCGTGTAAGGCCTCTTCATCTTGATATCACGATGGCCCAACACCGTTTTGATTTTTACAATGCGCTCGGAGGAATAGAGGATTTGCACGATCAGTCTTCTTCCCTCACCTGGCCGGATCCGACTGGCATCCGGCGTCATCATTGCCTTTTCCGTATAGTTTCAGCTCCGGGGTGTCCTCGGAACTTCCTGGCTTTCCGCGGAATTCCAAGCTCAGCACAAGCCGTTCCCTTCGATGCCGGGGATTCTTGAATAATCGGCTAATTTAGTCAAGATTACATCGGTGGTGTTTTGGGGGACGGATGAGGGGCGGGGCGCCTCGAGACGGCGTGAAGAGGAATGCGCCAGCCCCCGTATCGTGGTTGCCAGGGTCCGCTTAAATAGGCGGTCTGGTTCCGCGGCCCCGCTTCAGGCGGGTTGTAGCACGAATTCGACTTTGATCGCCTCAAATGGGAACACGATACCGCCTCCCTCGTCCCGTTCCAAAAGGCCGGCATTCAGTAATGCGGTCACGTCCCCGTGGACTGCCTTGACGTCTCGGCCCACACGTCGTGCCGCTTCCCGAATCGACATCGGACCTGCGCCACAGAGGGCCTTGAGAAGTTGCCAGCGCTTGGCGGTGAGAACCTGCCAGAGGAGTTCCGGACTGGCGAAGCTGATACGCGCGGCGCGTTCAGGCTTTCCAGATCTCCACACACGCGGCAAGTCGGCCATTGCCTCAGCAGGCGCGCACACATCAAGAATAACAGTTTTCATGGTTCCACCTCGCGATATCGCGCTGGAAGTCAGCGATCAGCGGTTCCGGCGTCGTGAAGACAGAGGCGTACGGCTTTTCCCCGACAAGCCGGTGGTCGCCCTTTCCCGTCTCGTTCTCGTAACGCAGCGATGCTCACCCTACGAACCTGGCGTTGACCCCAGGCACTTCATGGATC
>JBDIVP010000305.1:0-4146 GCA_039794325.1 Candidatus Inrsubterrania sp. | reverse complement strand
GGTCGCATATGACCTGATTGCGGTCAATCTGGACCAAAAGCAGCCTGGCTTTCCGGAAGATGTTTTGCCCACGTATTTGCGAAAGTTGGGTGTTCCTTTCCATATCGAAGAACGGGATACCTATTCCGTCGTGAAACGCCTGATTCCCGAAGGGGAGACCACGTGTTCGCTCTGTTCGCGGTTGCGGCGAGGGATTCTCTACGGGTTGGCGGAAAAACTGGGTGCCAATAAAATCGCCCTGGGCCATCATCGAGATGACATGGTCGAAACCTTTGTTCTCAACTTGTTTTTTTCTGGGACGCTCAAAAGTATGCCTCCTAAATTGCGATCCGACGATGGGCGTCATGTGGTTATCCGTCCACTGGCCTATGTGCGGGAAGCGGATTTGGCCCGGTATGCGGATCTGCGTGGGTTTCCCATTATTCCCTGTGATTTATGCGGATCTCAGGAAAATCTCAAACGAAAAGAAGTCAAGGCGTTGCTTCGGCAATGGGAGAAACGCTATCCGGGTTCGGGCGATAGCCTCTTCGGAGCACTTTCCAATATCGTACCCAGCCATTTGTTGGACCGACAATTCTTTGATTTCAAACATCTGAAAACGGCCGAATCCTGATCGCTGAGGCCGCGTGTGAATGCAACGATGCCGGAAGGGATCCCTTCGGCATCCTGTTGTGGTTCCGAACCTGTTCGGGGATCGTGGCCCTTTGCTCTACGTTCAATTCCTGCTGTTGTTGTTGGCTGCCAATGGCGGACCGATTTTGGGGCGCTTGTTGTGGCGACATTATTGGGAGACTCCGATTGATCGGGGTGTGCTGTTTTTCGATGGCCGGCCTGTGCTCGGCCCTTCGAAGACCTATCGAGGGGTGGCCTTTAGTGTGGTAATGGCCGGGTTGGCGGCAGAGGTGGTGGCCCTTCCGTTTGAGATCGGATTTCTGGTGGGGCTGTTGGCGATGAGCGGAGATTGCCTCTCAAGTTTTATCAAACGCCGGCTGGGTCTCCGGCCGGAGGCTATGGCGCTTGGGCTTGATCAAATTCCTGAAAGCGGGTTTCCTCTGGTCGCTATGAAAACCATATATGCACTGACGTGGCAAGGCATCGTTTTTACGGTGGGAGCCTTTATCTGCTTGGAGTTGGTGCTGTCCCGTATGTTATATCGGTGGCACCTTCGCAAGCATCCATATTAATCAGGCATCAGGCGGCGACTCCACCTCGGCAGGAATTTCCAATTGTCGGAGTTTTCGGAGAAAGCCTTCCCTGGTGTTGAGGGTGTGGAGGAGGCGGCCGGTGGATTTCTGATACGATATAATTCCCCCATCCGGGAGCGTCAGGACGAGGATAGGGTCGGGTGCCATGGCCGATTGATAACAGCCGGGTGTTAGTTGTCCGCCGATGAGTTGGGCAAAAGAAATTTCTCCTTCGGATCGGGGAAGCACAAACCGGCCCGGACAGTTTCTGATCGGTCGCCATGGCCATCGGTCATGGATGACTTGAAAGGTTAACGCGGAGGCCTTGTCCATATGCCGCATCCCTTGCCGGGTGACGACGACTCCGAATCCCGCGTCCCCCTGATCCCCATTGGGTTGGTGGTGGTGGTCGTTCTGCTTGTTCCCATGTTGCTCTATTCCGGGGGGCCTGGGGGACCTTTTAAGCTCGGGGATGTGGTCTTTACCACCGATCGCCATCGTGTGCATTTCGTCGATCCTCAATCCATGGGGGTTCACGGGTATCGAGGTTTTTGTGTCCTGGAAGCCCGTACCCAACTTCTCGTCCGAAAAACCGATATTCCTCCTGATGGGTCAGTGATTGCCGAGGTGGTGGGGACGGAATCCCAACCCGTCCCCTATTGCCGGCCTCGTGTCCCGATCATTCTTCATGCCCATCAGGCTACCTTGAAACCGGATGTATGGGGAGGCCTGAAGGATATGCTAACCCGGCTGTTTTCCCGGTTCTAGCCGGAAAGATAAAAACGATTCATGATCTTCTTCTCCGATTCCGGATTAGGCTAGGGTATCAATCACGGCGGTTAAGGTTTCAATTTCTCCGTAAATTGTTGCCGAAATTTGGCTACCTTCGGGCTGATCAGATAGGCGCAATACGGTTGGGACGGATTTCTGACAAAATATTCCTGATGATAGTCTTCGGCGACAAAAAAGGTGGAGGCGGGAACAATTTGGGTGACGATCGGCCGGTCGAATACCTTGTCCTTGGTCAACGCCTCAATCGTGGCCTCGGCCGTGGCCTTTTGTTGAGGAGAATGGTAAAAAATTGCGGAACGATATTGGGTGCCGACATCATTGCCCTGGCGATTGAGGGTGGTCGGGTCATGGATGCCGAAAAAGATTTCCAGAAGTTCTCGATAGGAAACGACGGCGGAATCAAATGTCAGGTGAACGACTTCGGCATGTCCGGTGGTGCCGCTGCAGACCGATTCATATGTAGGATGTGCGATGCCGCCTCCCATGTATCCGGATTCGACCGATTGCACGCCGTTGACCTGGTCGAACACCGCTTCCAGGCACCAGAAGCAGCCTCCGGCCAGCGTCGCCGGTTCTTGAGACGTTGGCATGTGGGTATCTGTCATTTTCGAGTCCTCAACTTGGTGCAGGTTGTTTCGCATGGTTCTCCATTTCCCTCGAAAGCATAGCCCATACCGTACGGGTTGGGCTACCCGACATCCGTGACGATGTTCCAAAAGCAGAGGAGGGTTGGAGGAATGTTGCTCGGAAGGGTGTTCCGTGTGAGGCAAGCCGGCCGGCAACAGTGGAAAGGTGCTTATGATATGAATCGATCCTCTTCATCCTTTTCGGGTAGACGACAGGAGTCCCTTCGTCCCATCCATCGGTAGCGATGGCGTGCGATGAAATCATATGCCAGATCCCGAATCGGGCGGGGGACAAGGATGAATACCCACAAGAGAGACCAGGGGAACCCCAAACGGCGAAGAATGTGCAGTGCGGCCGTGGATTTGGTAAAGAGGGTTCCACGTTTAATCAACAGGAATGTTTCATATTCGTGTGTCTGAAGGTGAAAGTGTTGGAGAATCCTCTGTGCGGGAGGCGACTGCAGAGTGCCGAATTTAAAGGCCCGTGTCTGATCCCGGTTCAAGACAAAATTGACAAACGCATTGCAAAACTTGCAGATCCCATCAAATACGATAAGGTGTTCGAATCGGTTCCATTCGTGAGGAGGAAGCGGTACGCCCTGTTTCATGATTGCCTTCGATGAGAAGCCCATTGTCCTGGGTACCATTCTGTGGGGAGGGGCGGCTTGTGGCACCGCTCGCCGGGCTTGTTTCGGTGAATCATCCGGCTGTTGTGGCATGTTTTCCGGATCGAAGTCAAAATTTGATGGCCGGTTCGGCCGAGATCGTATAGGGACTCACAGATTCCTTCTTTCTTATCTGATTGCGTCTGATCACAATGGATCACGTGCAACGACTGAAGAAAACCAATCGCATTCTGATGATCATCATGGCCGTGACGCTGGCGGTCTTTGGCGTGGCGTTGGTGTATTTTTCGATGCGGTATCTCGATGAGGCCGCGGTTTCGCCCCCTGCATCTCCTTCGGATTCCGGTCATCACTTGGGAATGTTCGTCCTGGCGGTCACGATGCTTGGAGGATTGCCGGCAGTGGGCTTTGGGGCGTATGTCATGTATGTGGGATCAAGAATTCTTGCGACCCGTCAATGGCCACCGGCAGGAATGGGTTGGCGCGCGCCATCGCCGGTGATGCTGGAAAGCCGGGCCGGATGGGTGGGAGGTGTGGTGATGGTCCTTGGGTTTCTCTTGATTGCGGTAGGGTTGAGTTTGCCGTGGCTGGGATGGCGGTTGAGCGAGCAGTGGTAAGGCCCTTGTTCGTTATGGAGGGCCTGCGAGACGCGGAGTGTATCGGTAAGGAATTTCTTCGGAACCTGTCGTGAACCCTTACATCGTGTTATGACCGTTTTGGATATCGCCATTTTTGTTGCCTTTCTGATCTATGCCCTGCAAGCCGGGCTTCGTGAGTGGGGCCGGTCTTCCCAAAATTTGGAAGAATATTTTCTGGCCGGTCGCAGTTTATCGGGATGGAAGGCCGGGTTGAGCATGGCCGCCACCCAGTTTGCGGCCGATACTCCTCTCCTGGTCACCGGTCTGGTGGCCACCGCGG
>JBDIVP010000304.1:0-4195 GCA_039794325.1 Candidatus Inrsubterrania sp. | reverse complement strand
TTGCAACATCGCAAATTTTTGTTCCGGGGTGAAGACTCGGCGATGGCGCTGCTCCATGTCGTTCCCTCCTTGTGAGAACGACTCACGTTATAGCCCATTTTTGTCTCACTATCAAAAAAACAGGTCACAAACAATGCAATGAAGTGGAACGGCTGTTCCGCCGTCTGAAGGGATTTCGTCGAATCTTCTCACGATTCGACAAGCTTGATGTGGTCTTCACCTTTTTTATCTACTTTGCGCTGATCACCGATGCGCTACATAGTGTTAACACGCCCTAGTTTGAAGATCACCGTATTGGTCACTCTTTCCGATACCAGGTCAATACCAGACTGGCCTTTTTGTAGATATTGATGCTTTGACGCCTAAATTTCATGATGCTATGATGCCTTCATGCGAACCACCATCAAAATTGACGATGAACTTCTTGCGCACCTGAAAGAACAGGCATTGCGCAAACGCATCCCGCTCACCAAACTCGTCAACCAAATCCTTCGTAGCGGTTTGCGGACCGACCGTCACACAGCTTCACGAAAACACCGTTATCAGGAGGAAACCCATCCTTTAGGCCACCCCAGGGTCGACCTTACTAAGGCAGTGGCCTTGGCAGCACAATTTGAGGATGAGGAAATCCTTAGGAAAATGGCTCTCCGCAAGTGAAAATCGTTGACTTGAACATTCTCCTTTATGCAGTGAATGAAAACGCTCATCACCATACTCGTATCCGGGCATGGTGGGAACAAACAATCAACGGTGAGGAAAGCATAGGCCTGCCCTGGGTCGTCTTGCTTGGGTTTTTACGACTAGCATCAAACCCTAGTGTCTTTCCCCGTCCATTGGACTCCGATTCCGTTATCGCTAAAGTGGATGTCTGGCTGGCCCAGACCAACATTCGGGTGGTAACTGAAAAAGAGGGACATTGGGAAATGTTTCGGCTGCTTCTGGGGAATTCGGGAACGGCTGGCAATCTGACAACCGATGCTCATTTGGCCGCACTCGCTATGAGTTATGGCGCCATACTTGTTTCCTGTGATCGTGATTTTGCTCGTTTTAAGGGCTTGCGATGGGAAAATCCCATTGCCTGACTGGCCTCGGAACCGAATCCTTTCAGCCAGCAACTCACTTGTCAATCAACTTTAACCGAACATGGGCGACTAAATTCCTATTTAGCTCACTGGCTTGGGTTTTTGAACAATTCAAGGCGAGGCTGAGTAAGGTAAGTCGGCCGACGGTAACTTTTTGATTGAGCATCGTTAGCTGAAAAACAATACCGCCGGCAAAAGACATCCCTACCTCAAAATCATTGGGGTGAGAGAGTGGCGTCCTGAGCACCTCATGGTCCTCACTGAGTCTCACCACCATACCCGGGACAGCTCGGCTGAATAGGTGTTCGTCATGTTCGAACCAATCCATGCAGGTCGGAGTTGGGCATGGGCAAGCACCATCATAAAACCAATCTCCTATCGAAATCGTGTCTACGCTTCTACACATGAGAAATTCCGCCACCAACTTTACCTCCGATCATTCTCCACCAAAGAGTTGAACAGAAACCTATAGAAGGTTATGCTCATCCGGAGAAATCATCCGGTGAGAACGACCGGTTTCGGCCACAACCCCTTTGCCAGGAATTGCCATGCACATGCCCGCCGTCCCCGCTCCCCTCTTCAAACAGGAACGGCTGTGCCCAATTGGGGTGCATTGGAATCTTCAGCGACCACGCGACTAAAAAAAAATGACTCCCGACCCCTTCTTGAAAAGATGGAAGGCGATGGCCGGGATGGCCTTTTCGCTCGTGGCACTTGGGATCATTCTCTTTTTAGGGGCGCTGTTTTTCCTGTACGTTTCACAAAACTATTCCTACCTGGTGGACCGGAATTTCCGGCTGTTGGCCACGTGGAGCCAGGAACTCACTGCGACACTGGAAAATTATGAACGCAGTTTTCGTTTTCGGATTCAGGAAGATGAGAGTGCGCCGGTATCTCCATCCGACAGCCGGATCCGATCACGAAGCGCGCAGCCCGCCTTGCGGAACGAAGGGCTGATCATAGAAGGGCTACGCCCCCTGTCCGAAACCGACACGCAAACCCGCCAACGGCCTGAAATCAAAATGAACGCCGACGATCTGGCGCGCCAGACACAAAAAGTCTTGATCCGTCTTCCATTTGTCAAAAATGTCCAGCACCACACCTCCTTACCCGCTTCTTTGAAGATGGATCCTCCAGCAGACGATCAACCTGCCTGGGTCCGGTTTGTCCTTCCTTCCGAAGGACAGCCCGGCACGATCCAAGCCATCGCCAAAGGCGCAACCGGTGCTCTCACGGCGAGTGTCTCATTGAGCGATCTGACCCAACACATTGCCGCCGAACCCGTTTTTGACGATGTCTTACTGGCCACTCCATCAGGAACCATCGTGTATCAACGGAATCCCTCGACGCTTCGGTTTCTTCACCTGAACAATCTGCTGCACCACCAACGCCGGGATACCGGCTGGTTGTCCGATATTTTCCATGATGCGGGGCTGGGGCAAGGCCAACTGTTCGATACCAAAAATCCCATGATCCAATGGGCCACCCCCTCGCATTTTCAGATGACCGTGGGAGGCACGAGATACGATGTCTTTATCCAGGCCGTGGCCTTGCCCGTCATGACCATGGATAAGGAGCAGGATCAGTATTTGACATGGTTCCTGTGCGGCATTCTTCCCAGTTCCGACTTTCAAGAGCAGTATCTGGCCATTCCGTTTACGGTCCTGCTTTTCTGTTTGTTTCTGCTGATCGCCGCGTTGTTGGCCCTGTCATTGATCAGTCTCTATATGATGAATCCCCGTGAGCGGTTGACCACCTTCAGCGTGCGGACGCTGTGGCTCGCGAATCTTCTGGGGTTTGGAATTGGCACCCTATTCTTTCTGGATTGGGGATTCTACCGGGAAACCGTGTCCGACTTCCACGACCGGTTGGAAGTGACGGCCGAGTCCATTGCGGAGGCCTTCCATACGGAATTGGACCGCATGATCTGGCAATTGGCCAGGTATGATCGGGAGATTCAAGACCTGGGCGATTTGGAATTTTTCCCCTCCACCAAAGAATCGAAAGCCTGGCTGGCCCGGGTCAACCTCCCTGATCCCTGCCTCGATTCCGATACTCGCCTTCTTCCGCTGTGCTACCCGAATTTTACGCTCGCTTTCTGGGTGGACCGGCAGGGGGTGCTACGTGAAACCTGGACCACCGATCCCGACCCCTATGTTCGCGGCATTCATGACTTACAAAATCGCGCCTATGTGGCCAAACTTCAGGACCCATCCCGTCCTCTTTTTCGACGCCTCATCAACGGCCAATGGTTTCGTTTTTATGCCCAACCCCTGATTTCGTTGGAATCCAGCACCCGCAATCTGGTGGTCTCAATGCCTCATCAAGGGGCTCTCACCCCTCAATCGGATCACTGGATTGCCGCCATTCAGACCGAAGACATCGCCCTGCTGCAACAACCGGTGTTGCCGCCCGAAACCGGATATGCCGTTATTGCCAATGACACCGGCCTGACGTTGTTTCACTCCAACGACCGCCGGATGCTGCGGGAAAATTTTCTGGAAGAAACGGACAAAAATCCCGAGTTGCTGTCCTTGATCCATACCCGTGCCAAAGGAACGGTGGAGGGAAATTATTGGGGTATCGGGCATCGATTTGCCGTCATGCCCTTATCCGGTCTGCCGTGGACCCTGGTGGTGTTTGAAAGCAAGGAAGCCTTTCGCACGATCAATTTTGAAGTCTTGATTTTCTCCCTCAGTCTGTTTGCCCTCTATATCCTGGGGCTTCTCCTGTGGGGCAAGGCCCTTTCTCTGATTTATCGATCGGATGCCTCAGGCCGGCGAATCCGCTGGACCTGGCCCAAGCCGGAGTGTCGAACCACGTATCATCGGCTGACCCTCCTCCAAGGCCTGGTATTTCTTCTCGGCTTGCTCGGGGTCCTGAGCTTGGACTGGCAACCCGATATTGCCCTTTCTTCCCGTTTGTTATTCATCCTCCTCCCGTTTCTCGTGTTGGCCATAACGGTTCGTGCCCTGTACAGATGTTCAATCAGGTTCCGGGCCGATCGGCCGGATCATGCCCCTGATTCGTGGGACCGCCTTGAACCATCCAAACTTCACCGACCTTTGTCGGATTCGGTCTCTCCACGTTTATTCTGCTAGGCGTCTTTCCGG
>JBDIVP010000303.1:0-4278 GCA_039794325.1 Candidatus Inrsubterrania sp. | reverse complement strand
CTGGCCGACGGGGGTGAAGGGTTGACGGCGCTTCGGGAAATTCTGAAATTGTATAACCCTACGAATCAGGCCGCGTTGCAGCAGCAGGTGATGGGGTTGAAAGCCTTGCGGCACCGGCGGGTGACCCGGCGGATCGGCGGCGACGCCTGGCGGGGCTTTTGCCGGGGGTCGGAACTCACGCTGACTCTGGATGAGCCCAGCTTTGTGGGCGGGAGTCCGATCCTGTTTGCGTCGGTCTTGAATCATTTCTTTGCCTTGTATGCCTCGATCGATTCTTTTACCCAGCTACAGGTGTGTAGCACGATGCGAGAAGGGATTTGGAAGCAATGGCCGCCTATGGCTGGGGCTCAACCGCTTCTGTAGCGGACTGGTTGTTTGCCGAGGGCTACCGTTTCGACTTCTATCAAGCGGTTCGGCTTTTGGAACTTTCGGCGCCGGCTCCGGCGGGCGTCGGGGAAAGCACCGATCCGATTGGCGATCCGGTGCGGTTTCACTCCAGAATCAGTCAAAGTTTTCCGGCCAGTGACATTGCCGCCGTCACCCCAGCCACCGGTCCTGGACGGCCTCCCCTGATGGAAGTCAACTTCATGGGAATCGCCGGAGCCTTCGGCCCCCTTCCGGTTCCCTACACCGATGTGATTCTGGGACGGTTGGCGAAAAAAGACCGTGCCCTGAAAGAATTTTTAGATCTCTTTAATCATCGCCTGGTTTCCCTGGCCTATCGCATCCGCAAAACCTTCCGGATGGGCTTGGAATGGAAGGCGCCGGAGGACACCCATGCCGCCGATTATTTGTTTGCCCTGGTCGGGTTGGGCACGCCGGGACTTCGCCATCGATTAACCATACCCGATCTCAGTCTTGTGAGTTTCGGCGGACTCATGGCCGGGCCGGTTCGTTCCCTGGCGGGACTGGAACAGATCCTACGTGGATATTTTCATATCGGAGTGGCCGCCAAATCCTGTCTGGGAGGGTGGCGTGCCCTGGATGCCGGTGATCACACCCGGCTGGGGTGCACCGGTGCCAACCGGGACTTGGGGGGCCGGGCGATGCTGGGCACACGAATTTGGGATCAACAACGCCGCCTGCAACTGACCTTGGGACCTCTTTCATTCGAACAGTTTCAAACATTTCTGCCGACAGGCTGGGGGTATCATTCCCTCAAGGCTCTGACAGAATGGTACGTGGGACCTCATCGGGATGTTCAGTATGTGCTCGATCTTCAACCGGCTGTCCGTGTGCCCGGATGTGTGCTCTCGTCGAAACAGACGGCCGGGCGGTTGGGATGGACGGCCTGGCTGAGCATGCCCCGGCAGGGTTCTCCCATGGGTGGAACGACCATGAAGCCCCCCGTTCCGATGCCTTCACCGAAGCCCGAAGTCCGCTCCGCCGGACCGGTCAAACTCTCCGGTCAGTCCGGGACCTACGCCTCCCCGTTGACCGGCCTTCCACTGTTCACCGGACTACCGCTTCCCGAACTTGCCGAAATTTCCCGTCATCTCCTGGTCCGCCGGGTCGCAAAAGGGACGGTGGTCGTGCGACAGGGAGAACCGGGAGAGGCGTTGTTCATCATCCAACAGGGCAAGGCCGAGGTCATCGTGAAAGGCACCGATGGAAAGGAGCGTGCCGTGGCCACGCTGGGGAAAGGAGAATTTTTTGGAGAAATGGCCCTGTTGACCGGGCGACCCCGAGCGGCCACGGTCATTATGCTGGAAGACGGTATGCTGTATGAGTTTGATAAAGAACGTCTGCAACATATTCTTCAACAATTTCCCCGGATCCGGCGTACGCTGACCACCTATGTCCGCAAACGATCCCGCGCCTTGTCCCTGATTACCTGATCAGATCCATGATCTTTTCTCATTTCCCGCGTCCGGAGTTCATTCAGACCGCGTAGGAGACTGATATCGGATCTTCTTCACCTTGCGGCGTTGCCTCTCGAAATTCACAAAATGTCCGCTAAGGCATGGGGTTTGCTTTTTCAATCCCATGCCCTGACCGTGCAACCGGATAAACGGGATTTTTCGAAGAAAACCCTCTGGTTCAGGTGTTTGAAATTCCCCCTATAGGCAGAAACTTCCGGGTCCGGTCTCCGGCGACATCATAGTCGACATCACATTGGTGGTTTGAATGCCGGTGACATTTTCCCAACACGACCTTCCCATCGTCCTATCCACGCCTTTCGGAAAGGATTGTCTCCATATCGAACGGATTCATGGGGAGGAAGCCTTGATGAGTCCGTTCCGGTATGAATTGGATCTCAAATCGGAAGATCGGGCGTTAAATTTTTCCACGATCGTCGGAAAACCTGTTACCGTGGAATTTCACATCAACTCAGGCGAACCCCGATATCTGTCGGGCATTGTCTCCCGGTTCCGGCAGGGCGGGACCGATTGCCGGTTTACCTACTATTGGGCGGAACTGCGGCCCTGGTTCTGGTTGTTGAGTCTGTCCAAGGGTTGCCGCATTTTTCAGAACCAGACGGTGCCTCAGATCATCATGGCGGTGTTTGAGGAATTCGGATTCGCGGACGTTCGCAATGAGTTGAAAAGCCAATATGAGGTCCGGGAATACTGCGTGCAGTATCAGGAGACGGCCTTGGCCTTTGTCTCACGACTGATGGAGAAAGAGGGAATTTTTTACTTTTTCCGGCACTATGCCGATCGCCACGAGTTGGTCCTGGGAGACGATCTGGATGCGCATCCTTCCTGTCCGGGACCTGCCGCGGTGACGTATGGGAGACCACGGAAGGGGCGCCGGGAAGATGCCATGATTGTCGAGTGCGCCCTGGAGGAAGGTGTCACGCCCGGAGGGTTCCTCACCGACGATTTCAATTTTGAAACCCCCTCGACGAAGCTTCTGGTCCGGGTGCCGGGCAATGATCAGACACGCATGTGGTATGACTATCCGGGCGGTTTTCCGACCACCACCATTGGAGAAACCCTGGCGCGGCGGCGCCTGGAGGCCGTGGAATTTTCAGGCCGTCTGTTGCGGGGGCACGGCTCCTGCCGGGGTTTTCTTTCCGGCCACCGGTTTACCGTGGAAGGGCATGATCGGCCGGACCTGAATGGGGATTATGTCTTGAGCCGGCTCTCCCTGAATGCCACTCAGGAGACATATGAAAATGTGTTTGAGGCCTTTCCGGTGTCGGTTCCCTTCCGCCCGCTTCCGTCCATGGCGGATCCCATGATTCCCGGCGCACAAACCGCCATCGTGGTCGGTAAGCAAGGCGAGGAAATTTGGACGGATCAATATGGCCGTATCAAGGTCCAGTTTCATTGGGATCAACGCGGCACACTCGATGAAAAAAGCTCCTGTTGGGTCCGGGTGGCTCAGGGGTGGGCCGGCAAGCAATGGGGCGCCCAGTTCCTGCCGCGAATCGGGCAGGAGGTGGTCGTCAGTTTCCTGGATGGAAATCCGGATCGTCCCCTTGTCACCGGGACCGTTTACAATGCCGAACAGATGCCGCCTTTTTCCCTTCCGCAGAATCAGACCCAAAGCGGAATCCGGAGCCGGAGTTCCAAGGACGGCGGAGTGGACGACGGGAATGAGATCCGTTTTGAAGACAAAACCGGTTCAGAGGAGTTCTGGGTACAGGCGCAAAAGGATATGACCGTGACCGTGAAACACGATCGGACGCAAACAGTCATGAATAACGATGTCCTCACCGTCAAACAGAGTCGGACCAGCACCATTGAAGAAGGCGACGACTCGCTGGAAATCAGCCAGGGGAACCGGACGGTGACGGTCAAAACGGGAAAGGAAACTCATACGGTCAAGGGGACACGCGAGGTGACGGTGGAGGGGAACGAAACGCATACCAACAAGTCGGCTTTTACACAGGACGTGTCCGGCAATCATGTGCTCAAGGTTCAAGGGGATCTGACCATCGATGTGAGCGGATCCGTCACGATCAAGGGGGGACAATCCATGAAGATACAGGCCGGCATGGCGCTGACGCAGGAGGCGGGGGGAACACTCACCGTGAAGGGGCAGATGGTGAAAATCAATTAGACCGGTGCAAGGCAAGGAGGAAGAATAGGGAATGGGACAGCAGGTCTGCGCGGGAGCCACGTTGAAATGCAGTATGGGTAATGCGCCAAGTTCACTGGGCGTGCTTCCGGTCAATCAGACCTTCGCGGGAGGGGCTCCCGCGGCCAACATTATGGACAATAAACCCATGGTCAATGTTCTGCCGTTCGGCATGTGTATGTCCGCGGCCAATCCCACTGTGGCCGCGGCCACTGCGGCGGCTTTGGGTGTTCTGACTCCCATGCCGTG
>JBDIVP010000302.1:0-4287 GCA_039794325.1 Candidatus Inrsubterrania sp. | reverse complement strand
GACGCAGTCTTCATCCGGCAGCCGGTTTATTTTTATCGATGCACCGGATGGCTATGAAGTCGAACTGATTCAACGACCGGCAGGTGTCAACATTGTCTGAGGTCCTTATTTCACAGAATGCCCCAGCCGGATCGACCGGGACGGTTCAGGATAAGGGGGGGGGTGCTTTTCAGGCTTATCCGCTGGCGGATAAGCTTCAGCATCTGCCCAAACAGCCGGGTGTGTATCTTTTCAAGGACCGTTCCGGTGACATTTTGTACATCGGGAAGGCTGCCGTCCTGGCCGATCGTGTCCGGTCGTATTTTCAGAAGGGCGCCGACCTGACACCGAAAATCCGGGCCTTGGTTGCCCATGCCGCCGATTTGGAAACCATCATTACCAAGTCCGAACTTGAGGCCTTGATTCTTGAAAGTAACCTGATCAAACGGCATCGCCCCCGATTCAATGTGGTGTTGCGGGATGATAAGCAGTACCCGTATCTCCGGTTGCCCATTCACGAGGCGTTTCCCCGGCTTTCGATCGTCCGCCGGATCAAACCGGACAAGGCCCTGTATTTTGGTCCGTATGTGCCGGCCGGGGCGATGCGGGAGACCGTCAAAGTCATCCGCAAGGTCTTTCCGTTGGCCACCTGTAAGATTGAGATTGACGGGACCGCCGACCGGGCCTGTTTGGAATTTGAGATCAAACGCTGCATGGCCCCCTGCACCGGCAATCAATCCAAGGAGGACTACCATCAAATCGTCCGGCAGGTACGGTTGTTTCTGGAGGGGCGAGACCAGGAACTCCTGGAGAGTCTTCGGACGGAGATGCATCTGGCCGCGGAGCGGGAAGCATTCGAAGATGCCGCCCGGTTGCGTGATCGGATCCACAGTATAGAACGAACGCTGGAGAAGCAACGGGTGGCGCAGATCGGGCCCGCCGAGCAGGATGTGTTGGGATTGGCCAGGGGAGGGACAGCGGCCGACCTGCAGATGTTGTTTGTGCGGGGGGGGCTTTTGATCGGACGCCGGGATTTTTTCTGGGCGGATGCCGGGGAGATTTCCGATGAGGAACTTGTGCGTTCGACGCTGGAGCAGTTTTACAGCAAGGCGGTGGTGCCCCCCAAGGAATTGTTATTGCCGGTGGGGATTGAAGATCAGGCACTCGTGCAACGCTGGTTGTCCGAGAAAAAAGGCGAATCGGTCAAAGTGCTGGTGCCCGAACGTGGTGCCAAACGTCAGCTTCAGCAATTGGCCCAGGAAAACGCCCTGTCGTCGTTGCATGAACACGTGCGGCTTCAAGCCGAATCGCAAGAAGCGGCGCAGGAACTGCAGGAGCTTTTGGGGTTGGCGGTCCTCCCGCATCGAATTGAAAGCTTCGATATTTCCAACACCATGGGGTCCCAATCCGTGGCGTCGATGGTGGTGTGGGAAAACGGGAAGATGAAAAAGACCGATTATCGACGATTTAAGATCAAGACCGTGCAGGGGGCCAATGATTTTGCCAGCATGCACGAAGTCGTCAAACGGCGTTATGGAGGGACGTTGGTCAAGAAGCCGGGGAAAGTCTTGCCGTTGCCGGATTTGATCCTGATTGACGGGGGAGCCGGACAATTGGGCGCCGCCATGGAAGCGATGGCTGCCCGGGATCTCTCGCGGATCGCCATTTGCGGGCTGGCCAAAGCCCGGGGAGAAAAGGAAGAACGGATTTTCCTGCCCGGTCAACGCTCGCCCATCGTGCTTCCCGTCAAATCACCGGCCACACGTCTGGTCCAACGCGTCCGGGATGAAGCTCACCGGTTTGCGATTACCTTTCATCGCAAACTACGTAGCCAGGCGGTCATTCCGGAAAATCAAAAGTGATAACCAGAAGACAGGAAGGGTGAGGGTAAGGACGAAATGGTTTGGGGTTCCGGATTCCGTTCTTAAGGTCCTGACGGAATGCTCCGATTGAGTATCCAACACTCAACAGGAGGAGGGTTGGTTGATGGAATGCCCGCGATGTCAGGGAACCATGATTGTTGATCATTTTGTAGATCTTTGTACCAGCGGGGAGATTTGGATGCCGGGGTGGCGGTGCTTGATGTGCGGGGAAGTCGTCGATCCCCTGATCTTGAAGAACCGGCAGGACCCGCCGGTTGTGCCCGGGCGTCCCTGCGAACGCCCACATCCGCACCCTCCTGCCCCGTTGGCGATGGGGTCTGTCCGGGTCACCCGGAAAGCGCGTACAAAAGGCTGAACGGCCTATCTCGCTTCTCTTAATTTCTCAGTTATTATCCGGTCCCTACCGAATTTACGTTTTTCCTCCCGTTCAAAACCGGGTTTTAGACCTTACTTGTCGGGTTCTTCCCCCTGTGCTAGATTCGATCTCGGTCCACTTTTGAAGGTGGATTCTTTGCTTAAGGCGGCATGAAATCACGTTTGGGGCCGTCGTTTTCGTATTGGAAGAGAATTTTCAAGAGGATTTTCATGGCGCAGGTGTACGACCATCGAGCAATCGAGTCGAAATGGCAGTCTTATTGGCAGGAGCAGGAGACCTTCCGGGTTCAGGAAGATACTGCCAGACCTAAATATTATTGCCTGGAGATGTTTCCGTATCCCTCCGGGCGGATCCATATGGGGCACGTCCGGGTCTATGCCATCGGCGACGTCGTGGCCCGGTACAAACGCATGCGCGGCTTTAATGTGCTCCATCCCATGGGGTGGGATGCCTTCGGGTTGCCCGCTGAGAACGCGGCGATCGAAAAACGGGTCCATCCCAATGAATGGACGCAAGAGAATGTCGCCTATATGAAGGGCCAGCTCCGGCGTATGGGGCTTTCCTACGATTGGACCCGGGAGATCAATACCTCCCAACCCGACTATTACCGTTGGAATCAGTGGATTTTCATCAAAATGTTCGAGCGGAATCTGGCCTACCGGAAGCGTTCGGCGGTGAATTGGTGTCCGTCGTGTGAAACGGTGCTGGCCAATGAGCAGGTGCTGGCTCAGGAAGGGAGGGAAGGCGGAATTTGCTGGCGGTGCAGTTCCGTGGTGATTCAAAAGGAATTGGAGCAGTGGTTTTTCCGGATTACCGACTATGCGCAGGAGCTGCTGGACGAATGTGACCGGTTGCCCAGTTGGCCGGCCAGGGTCTTGGCCATGCAGCGTCATTGGATCGGCCGGAGTCAGGGGGTGGAAGTGGAGTTCCCTCTGGCGGAGTCTGTCGGGGAGCTGACCTCGATCCGGATTTTCACAACCCGGCCGGATACGATTCATGGGGCGACCTTTATGAGTCTTGCCCCGGAATCTCCGCTGGTCGAGCGTTTGATTGACGGACATCCGGAGGCCAAGGCCGTCCGCGGGTTTGTGGAGCGGGTGTCCCGGTTGGATAAAGCGGCCCGGACCTCGGCTGATCGGGAAAAGGAAGGGGTATTTACCGGGGCGTATGCGATCAATCCGTTTACCCGTGAACGGATTCCGATTTGGGTAGCCAATTTCGTTCTATATGAATACGGCACCGGGGCGATTATGGCCGTGCCCGCCCATGATCAGCGGGACTTTGAGTTTGCTGAAAAATATGACATTCCCATTCGACTCGTCATTCAAAATCCCTCCGGCAGTTTACAGGCCGATGCGCTGGATGGGGCGTATGAAGAACAGGATGAGGCTGGTGTCCTGGTCAATTCCGGAGATTTTTCCGGTCTGACGGTGCCGAAAGCCAAGCAGGCCATTGGAGAGTGGGTGGAACGGCAGGGGGTGGGGCGGAGGACGGTCAATTTCCGGTTACGGGATTGGGGAATCTCCCGTCAACGGTATTGGGGCACGCCCATTCCCATGCTCTATTGCGACCGGTGCGGCATTGTTCCCGTGCCGGAACAGGATCTGCCGGTCACCCTTCCCGCCGATGTGCCGTTTACGGGCAAAGGAGGCTCTCCCCTGAAGGAATCCCCTTCGTTTTTAAAGGTCACGTGCCCCACCTGCGGGGGTGTCGCACGCCGTGAAACCGATACGATGGATACGTTTGTGGACTCGTCCTGGTATTTTCTGCGGTATTGCTCTCCCCATGAGACGACCCGTCCCGTCGATCCCCAGGCGGCGGGCTATTGGATGGCCGTCGATCAATATGTCGGAGGTATCGAGCACGCGGTCCTTCATTTGCTGTATGCCCGGTTTTTCACCAAGGTGCTCCGGGACCTGGGGTTGACGACCGCCAGCGAGCCCTTCACTCATCTTCTGACCCAAGGGATGGTGACGAAGGAAACCTATTGGTGTGAAGAACACCGGTGGGTGTTTCCCGCGGAGATCAATAAAGAAGACGGCCGCCGGG
>JBDIVP010000301.1:0-4290 GCA_039794325.1 Candidatus Inrsubterrania sp. | reverse complement strand
GGTCTTCGAGACGCAGATCCATGGCCGGAAGTTCGAGATGTATAATGATACGGTGTTGGGCTTCAACAAGTCGGGCAAGGAAGCGGTCCGGCAGCAGGTGGAGGAGCCCATTTACATCCGGCCCGCCTAGCGGGTCAACTGGTTGTAAGGCAATAAGAAAATTGCCCGGTAAAAAAGAGGCGGAGTTCCGTTTGGGACTCCGCCTCTTTTCTTTTTAAAGAAAAAATGTCGCCACGCTTTGAGCGTTCCTTTCAATTGGAAGTTGCCAGCTCGTATTTAACTTTCCAAATGTGCCTACCATAGATTTCCTGATTCATTCCATCCTGTCTTTGAACCATCCATTATATTTCTGACTTCAATAATTCAAAGCGTTGTATCTCCGTTTACTTCTACAGTAAAAACCGGTGAACGCGTTGGGTTCGCGGTATATATTTTGAAAGTCCGGTAATTCAAAACAACGGGGTTATCCGGGAAAGTTTTTATGGGTTCATTTCCTCTAGACGAGTGAAAACGAACAGAACGCACGGGTTGGAATCGCTCAATCAGCTATGCAAAGTCATAACAGGAACACACCGGTGGCCCCGCTAGATCAATGCCTAGGGTACCAATGTTCAACGGAAAAAAGATAGTAACGGGATTTTGCCGTTCTTGTTCAGTTCGTCCCACAAGGAGCTTCAAAGAGGGTATGAAGCTTGCTTATAAGAAATATAGGTTTGATAAATAAAGAGCCTGGAATTCGTTTCGGCAAAATTCACAATTGAAAATGCAGGGAGACCTTCCAACCTAATTATGGATTCCCTGGTGGGTGTGATGTTGAAGAAAAACTCACTCTTATACGGGGGGCGTTTGCGGTAATGGAAGAGGGTATTCCAGAGCGGCTCCGAGGATGGCGTTTTCTTCTCCTGAACATAAGTTTTGGCCTTGGTCATCTGCTTGTACTCTTCGGGGCCGCTTCGTATGTGGCTCTCCTTCCTCATGCGGCCGGGGATCTTGGTGGCGTGTTGCCAAGTTTTGGGGGGTGGGCTCAAACGGATTTCATGATCGGATTGGCCTTGGCGTTTCCGGTTGCACGTTGGTTGGCTTATCAATACGGGGACTATCGGGTATATATTGTCGCCTTCATAGGCTTTGCCGGAGCTTCATTACTCTGTGCGATCAGTCAAACCTTATGGCTTTTCCTTCCTGCCCGCATTCTCCTTGGAATTTCCGGCGGAATCACCCTTCCACTCGGACAGGCTTTGTGGTTGAAGGAATACCCCGAACGGTTGAAAACGGTCGGCCTGGGAATTTGGGGGGTGTTCACAATAATCCCATTTACCCTCGGCATGCCGATAGGCGGATGGCTTGCCGATGAACTTGGCTGGCGTTCCCTGTTTTACCTGAACATTCCCCTTGCCTTGACGATTGCCGGGCTGACGGGTGGATTACTGTATCATCGAGGATTTATTCGACGGGTCGTCCGTTTTGATGTTGGAGGGTTTCTCCTGCTTGCCCTCCTACTCGGCGGTATCCAAACCCTACTGAATATGGGAAATGACTTCGACTGGCTTGACTCCTTTTTTCTGCGGGGAGTTTTCATGGTCGTCGCCGTGTCCGGCGTCTGTTTAGTCGTGTGGGCATTGGGTACCCCCAATTCCGTGGTGGACCTCCGGCTGTTCACCCACCGAAATTTTGTGATTGGCATCCTTTGCCTGACTGTCGGATTTCTTTCGATCCAGGGATTGCTCACACTCCTTATTCTCCAGCTTCAAATTCTGATGGGGTATTCTTCTTTTTTGGCGGGGATGGTATTTGTGCCGATGGTGCTCTTGGGTATTCCGGTCATTGCCGCCATGCACATGTTGTGTCAACGTGTGGATGCCCGATGGCTGGCCTGCCTGAATTTCCTGGGATTTGCCGGAATTTTTTATTGGATGGGCCTGTTTGATGATCCGCATTCCTATGATCAAATCTTTTGGCCCATGATGTTGGAAGGTCTTTTCCTCGGATCATTTTTTACGCCCTTGATCGTCCTAACACTGCACGGAATGTCGGGACGGCGATTGGAGCGGGCGGCGGAATTATCGACATGGCTTCGCATCACAGCCGGGGCGGTGGGAATAACATTGTTTGAAATAGTGGTATTTCGGCGAACTCCCCATCATCGGCTTCATTTAGCCGATCATTTCGGTGGTCGGGAATTTGTGTGGGTTGATGGAATTGCACAAGTCTCGAACAGATTGACGGCCATGGGATGGGATCCGGCGATGGTCAAGGAGCAATTAGCCGCGATGATCAATCAATCCGCGGGAATTTTGGCCATGAACGATGCGTTTTATCAGGGCAGTTTCCTCTTTTTGTGCTTGGCGGCCCTCGTGTGGCTGGCACACCCCACGCATCTTTCTTCAATATCGGATTCTTCGGAGAGGTTCCGGGAGATGTGGGCCGAAGAAATGGCGGAGGACATGCCGTGATGGCCCTTTGCATGATTGGGTGGAGAAGAAGTGGCTGGTTAAGCCTAGGTTGGGTGTTGCTTTTTCCCGGCTGTGCTTTCATTCCGACAGGTGATCGGCCTGCCGAATATATGGACCCTCCTGAAATAAAGGCCACGTTGCACGAAGTGGAAGCCCGGCTTCAACAATGGCCTGAAGATCGGTGGTGGGAGGAATTCGAAAATCCGGAACTCACCGATCTGATCGAAATCGCGCTTGAAAATAACCCCGGACTGAAGCAGGCTTCGGCCCGGCTCCGTCAGGCCCAAGCTCTGGTAAAGGTGGAAGGGGCACGATTGTTACCTTTCCTGGAGGCTGATGCATCTGTGACCTATGAACGTCTTAGTCAACATGGGGTCTTTGCAGCCTTGAACCCGGAGGTAGCGGGCATACGATTTTTATACGGACAGCTGAATCCCTTGAGCTTCAGGTATGAATTAGATTTTTGGGGAAAGAATCGGGCCATGCTTGAGGCGGCCTTGGGCGAGGCGGCCGCGGAGGAAGCCGAACGGGCGGCGGTGCGCCTGCATTTGACCGCGGCCATTGCTCGCACCTTTTTTCGAGGGCAGTCCCTCCTCTTACAGTTAGAGATCATTCAGGCGATGGTCGACATCCGACGTCACTTGCGGGACTTGGCGCAGGACCGATTCCGTTTCGGATTGGACAATGAGCAGCCGGTCAGGACGGCCGTGGCGGACTATGAGGCTGCGTATAAACGGTTCCTTTTGGTTCGGGATCATTTGGATGTACAGCGGCACCTGTTGGCGCGATTGGTCGGGAAAGGGCCTGATGAGGGGTTACGCGTGGGGCTGTCTCCGAAGGTGGCGACTCCCAAGCACATTGCGGCGCCGGATCATCTGTCCATCGGACTTCTGGTGCATCGTCCCGACTTGGCGGCGGCCTTATATCGTGCCTATTCGGCATCACGGATGGTCCGAGTGGCCAAGACGCAATTCTATCCGACGATCGATTTGGCGGGTTTTGTGGGTTTGAATGCCTTGACGTTGACGAAAGGGGCGGACAAGTTGGCGAATCTTCTGTTCAGGGGCCAGAGCTTTTCGTATGGGCTGGTTCCAGGACTGCGGCTGCCATGGTTTGAAGGAGGAAGGCTGAGAGGAGAATTGGGGGCCCGGCGGGCGGAATATGATGTGGCGGTGGAACTGTATAATGAAACGTTGTTGGCGGCCATGCAAGAAGTGGCTGATGGTTTGAGTGCCTGGCAAACGACAACCGAATTGTTGGCGTCACACCATCGTATGCTGGTCTCTCTTGAAGGGGACTGGGAATTGGCGAAGGTCCGCCTGGTGACCGGCCTGGATGATGATCGCAAACCTCTCGTGCACCGATATCCGGTTCTGGAGCAACTGTATGTCATGAAGGGCCTGGAATGCGATCAGCTTGTGGCGGCCGTCGATCTCATTGAATCCTTGGGAGGTGGCTATCACAATCCTGACCTCCAAAAACGACCGACATACAACTCAAACGAGTAGCACGGGGATGAGACCCTCTTCTGACAAGACACCGATACAAGCAGTCGCTGGTTCTCGGAAAATTCATCCGAAGGCGATACGCGCACAACGAAACCGTCGATTGTGGCTGGTGGCGGCGATGGTCATGGTTGCCGCCATCAGTTTCGTCGTCTATTGGTGGACTTATGATCGGTTTTGGGTCTGGACTGATAATGCCTATGTGACAGGCAATTTGGTGTCGGTGGAAGCTCAAGCTTCTGGGATTGTCACACAGGTGCTCTTTGAAGAAACGCAGTTCGTGAATCGGGGCGATCTTATGGTTCGTTTGGATGAACATGAGGCCTATGCGG
>JBDIVP010000300.1:0-4295 GCA_039794325.1 Candidatus Inrsubterrania sp. | reverse complement strand
CCCCACCGACAAAAAGGCACGTTCCTCTACAGAGGCCGGACTATCATATATCGTCATCACGGCTTCAAGTCGGGCATCCGCCCCCAACTTGATTGGCACCTCATGCATCGGCCTGCCGACGCAATCGGTCCGAATCAGCACAGCGTCAGACCGCCCATACCCCACGGCCACATACCCAAAATCGAGGGCATCAACCCCAAGTAAACTCTGAGCGGAATCGGTATTGTATTGAAAGGAATCAAGAACCCCCGGCATGGACACCAGAACGGTCTTGCCGACCTCATTACTGCCCACCGCCAAAAGACGTTGATCGCGGGAAGCCGCGACGGCCGACAGGTAGGCCACCGATGGGCGGTATTTCTCGATAAGAGGGGTAGCGGTCACTTGCATCTCTGCAAGCCAGGACTCGGTAGCCCCACCGGCCGCAAGGGGACGAATTCGTTCACCCACCACCACAAAACCGTTCGTCGTGGCCGTGAGCCCTTTCGGATGACGAACGCCACCCGCCTCATATTCAAAGGTATGATCCGCCACAAGTTCCCCGGCAAGATCAAAGAGGGCAAAGAACCCGGTTGCCCCACGGGTCCCGACCACTGCAAACTGCGTGGGAGTGCGAACAGCATCGGTTACCCAATCCTCTTTGCCGCTCTCATACATGCGGGGCCACCCGCGCCGGTAACGTCCCCGACGGTCAACCTCCGCAATGACGACTTCATCCGAACTTCCCGTCCCGACCAATGCAAACCCGTACGGCAGATTGGTAATCGATTGCCATTCCCTGACGTCCCGATAATGAACAGGAAATCCGTCCATCGGTTCGCCATGCGCATCCGTCACCAACAACAGACCGTTCTTTTCTTTCCTGGCGCTGAACCCGCCCACCGCGATCTGACAGTCGGCCGTGCTGGCGACATCCAGGGCTTCACTGTCGGCAACACCTGTATCGGCAGCATCGGTCAAGGTAAAGAATCGGGTGAATTCCGGAACAGGCGGGCAGGCAGGAGCCAATGACAACACTACGGCCGGTGACGATATGGCGGGGGCGGTCATGACCGACAGGCTCACTTTTCCGGTGAGATGCCGATCCAGACGGGCCACAATTTCGGTATCAGACCAGGAGGAAATAATCGGCCGATCATTAAAAGGTTGGGCGGCAATGCGAACCCATCCCCCGTTCCGTAACTCCCCAAATCCTGTTCCCTCAATGGTGATAGGTTCGCCGGCACGGGGCATTTCCGGCACAATACGGGTAACACGTGGAGAAAGAGAAGAGGAACGTTCGGGGGCCACTTCGGGATCGGCTATGCACCCCGTCACCCCCAGGATCATCGACGTCAAAAGAACAGGCACGGTAGAGATTCGATACCACTTCGTTTTCATGAACCATGACCGTACTGCTCGTCGGATAAATTGTCAAACGGAAGAGAGAACCACTCAAGCCTACGCACAAAAATCAACCAAAAATTGACTCCCGACCCCTTTTTTTAAAAAAAAAGGGAGAGGTCGTGCGACCTCTCCCTTTAAAGACCCTAGATGGAATTTCCGTTTAGAATCGGCTGTTCCGTTTACCCCCAAAATCCCGGCCGCCACCGGTACGCGGGGCCTGCGGTTTGGCTTCATTGACGGTCAAAGTACGACCGCCCAACTCCGTCGAGTGTAACGCCGCAATCGCAGTTTGCGCTTCTTCTCCGGATGACATTTCGACAAATCCGAATCCTCGCGATTGACCCGTGAATTTATCGCTGATCACGTTTGCAGACTGCACGGTCCCGTGCGCTGAAAACAAATCGGATAATTCTGCTTGAGTCACGGAATACGGCAATCCACCGACATACAATTTTGAACCCATGGGGTTCCTCCTTTAAAAAGATGATATTGTCTTAGGCTCGAGAAGGGTCGATCTTTGGGAAGGGGTAGGCCACGGACGCTGCAAATTCAGGCGACTCAGGTCAGACACTTCCGAGATAATCTCTCGGGCAAAACAACACCGGTTACGGACTTTAGTAAATGTGAGTGCCCATCGCCAAGCCCTATGCGATAGACCTAATTACCCTAGCACAGGAATTCGAAAGAAGATAGGCCCCGGCAAAATAAAAAATGGTAATGGTTCCACCCCTTTTTTTACGCTTCTCAACCGCCGCCGCTGCGAATCTGCATCCATTTTGAGATTCCGCTGTAACGTCTCTCGCATCAGAACGCTTCGGCACCATCCGCACACTCCACGCGGACCTCCCGATCGTCTCCACTCTGTCTCTGCCACTCTTCCTTAATTTGTTGCGCAAAAACCAGAATTTCGATTTTTGCGTAAACCAACAATCATTATGCCATTCCCAAGCACCGCAAAATCTTCAACGCGGATTCAAGCGAAATACTGGTTTTTTGCTGCTCAAAAGCATTAACCGTCGGGCCACTAACGCCAGCCAGAACAGCCAATTGCTTCTGAGTCAATTTCTGCTCTTTGCGCCGCTTGACCGCTTCCCGGACAAGGCTTTTCCAATCAAGGCGAAGGTTCCGTTCCATCGCTTCCCCATAAATTCTATGATGTCATGTTTAAGGCTCTGTACGCCGGTCTTGCTTTCAGTGATGGCATCCTTTGCCGCTTCAAGCCGTTTGCCCAGCTGACTGACGGCCATATCGATAGCCGGCGCGGAAAGACCAAACTCCTCGCCTAAACGGATAAGGGTTCGGGCTTTCAAGTCACCAATGGGAATATGGGCGGTGCCGCCAATGGCCAGCGCGATGGTTTTGTAACCGTATAGCACCGCCGACACGGCATCATAGGCCGGCGCCAGACGCAGGCCCGCATCGGTATGAAACATGGCAAAGTTTTTCAGATGCATATCGGTGTTCCCTAATAACAGCCCTGCGAGGATGCGCAGATAGAGCCGGTAAATTTCGACTGGAAGGCAGCCCGGCGTCTGCCGAATAAAATCGGCCAAGCTTTTATGCGACCCGCCATATTTTGCAACGGACGGAAACCCCAGTAACTGGTTAAATTCTTCGAAATGAATACGCTGTCCATTATTCGTACGATCAAAGCGCTTGATAATAAGGGCAGGGGCATCAAATCCTGAAACTGTGCCCATATGCAAATCGACAATATCATCATCCGGCAGCAGCCCCTTTAGTCCAACCGTGGTGAGATATTCATTGGCAGTAAGGTCATCATGGCGTGGTGAAGGGAATTTGGCGATATGGGTGCTCAGCTCATCCCTGCGCGCCGGATGAAGTTTTCCACCCCGTTTTACGAGTGCGAGTTTGGGCTGAATGCCGGAAAGCGACACACGCCCCGCCATAACGGCGATCTCCATCGGATCATTGGGCTGAATGATTCCACGTTCCTGTGGCTCCGGGTCGACAATGGAAACGGCGCCCGCGCAATCCTGCCCAAAGGCCAACAGCAGTTCAAAGCGCGAGGCCCGGCGTTTTCCCAGCAGGCGCGTCTGCGCTTCCTCGAGCCACCCTTCCGCAACCAGATTGTCAAAAAAAGGCGGCAGACCGGACTGACTGACATGAGGTTCCGGACGGAGCGGCAACGTATGGGCAATGGCTGGGTGGCCTGCCTCCAGATAGCTTTGATCGTAAGTAAAGGAAACCCGGTCACCGGGTTCCTGTCTCAGGACGCCGGTGAAATGATCTTTGTAGTAAATATTACCCCAAAGTAAATGTGCCATGGTAAATAATAATTTACCATATTATTTAGTTTGCTTAAATTGGTAAAATATATTTTACTGATAAACAGGCTGGTTAATTGTGGTTAAATATCGCTAGCCAGCACTGCCCTAAAAGTTTAATAAGTAAACCAGGCCTTCAATTACTGTTTTTGATAAAAGCCCCAATTGAACAACCAGGGAACTAAGGATTAAACCATCGGCCGGATGACTCCGTTTACGTCAGACCAAGCTGCCGTGATCGGGTCCTGCGCGAGACGAAAAAGGGGTCTGCCACATTTTTCTTTCCCACAACATAGCTTTTACCTCTTGTACCACCCCTGCGCCTATTTTCGCCTACTTCCTTTCAAACCTTGCTGCCGACAGCCCAGACCCACGCCTGCGCAAACATCCCGTCCGGCTCCATCATCCACGTGCGCATGGTCCGCGCATGTTCAGGCATGTCACTCCGGTCAAATTGAAGCGCCAGATACTCGCCGATCAAATCCATTTCCGGGTAACACTCGTAACGGGCGGCGAACCGCTCAATGCGAAATCCGGCCTGCGCCAGCATTCGGCCGAAATGCCGGCCAATCCTCAGATTCCCTCCGTTTCCCGCCTGCAGCGAGCAGTAAGCCTTGATGG
>JBDIVP010000299.1:0-4309 GCA_039794325.1 Candidatus Inrsubterrania sp. | reverse complement strand
GAAAGGGATGCGGGAGCAGACCATGGATTTGAAGACGTTCGGCCGGGTAGATGGCGCGCTCCTCCACGGGACAGCCTTCACTTCGCCGGTCTTTAAGACGGTCTTAGGGCTTTGGCTTCAGACAAACCCAACTCAGGATGAACGAACCCGATGTCTTTCCTGTCATGCGCCCGCAGTGACGGTCTTTCCTCAGCATACCGACCGCATTATCAACCAAGTAATGCAGGGGGGGAAGCAGGCCAAGGTCGAGGGAATCGGATGCACGGCCTGCCATTTGATTGCCGGGACCCAGGAAAATCCGATGGGCCATCCCACATTCAAGCTGGAGCCGGGGGCAACACTTTTCGGTTCCTATGCCGAACCCGATGAGAATCTTGTTCATCCTTCCCGTCAAGAGGATATCTATCGCGGAGCCCATTATTGTGCCTCCTGTCATTTTGCAAAAGTAAAAGATGTGTTTCGTGCTGATATTCCCGGAGAAATTTTGAAGGGGACCATCTGCCAGGATTGCCATATGGAGCGGTCGACCGGAAGTTCCACGTCACAGCGTGGCGCTCTCACCAGACCCATTGGACGGCACTGGTTTCAAGGCGTGGTGATTCCGGGGATCATGCTTAGTAACCGGAATCTCCAGGCCGAATGGTTTTCTCGTGTGGATATCCAAGCCGAAAAATCAGATGATACCGTCACAGGCGAGGTGTTGGTCAGAAACGGAGCCCTGCCTCACACATTTCCGGGTGGAGATCCCGTGCTCAAGCAGTTTTTTGTCACGGTAACGTTAAAAGATAGAAATGGGCACGTGTTGGATCAATATACTGAGCGCTTTGGAAAAACATTCGAGGAACTGCTTCGTGGTCCGATCCCTCAGCCCTTGATTAAGGGCGGAACCACTCAACATATTCCTTTTAGCCTTAAGGCAAAAGCAGGTAGTGAGCCACACCTCTTAGAGGCCTCAGTAAGCTATGCCTTAATTCCTGATCCAGGACGTGACTTACAGGATAAATATCTGTCCACCTTAAAAAACGAACGGGAACGGGAATCGGCACAAGGAATTATCAAAGATTATGCGGCCCCTCGTCTTCTCACGTTTCGTACAATGAATTTCTAAGGAGATCGAGGTTGTCTCACTGCTAAGGAACCACAACTCATGGATTGTCCAAAGGTGCAAATGAAATTTGGCCGCCTCACACAATGGGGAATGGTTTTGGGGGTGCTGTTGAGTGTTGGGATTTTCAGTGGGATCGCTTTCCCCTCCGTGGGCTTGGCCGCTGAGGGTTCCGATGCCAAGAAACCGCTTGAAAAAGCCTTTCCCAGCTCGGAAAAATGCAAACGGTGTCATCTTCGCGCATTCGAAGAATGGGAAGCGTCCGCCCAATCGCGAGCTATTGTGACGGCTCCATTTCGAGTTTCATTGGACCGCTATTTGAATCATGCCGATGAAAAAGACCGAGGTATGTGTTTCCGGTGCCATGCGCCACATATTCTGGAATATCCTCATGAATTGCCTCGATTCATTAAGGAAGTGCAATCCAAGGATCCTCAGATCGACGGTGTAGGATGTCCTCAGTGTCATCTGATCAAAAGCGTTGATGACACCACTCATCCACCTACCCCGGTTTTTCAAATCGGCAATACGGTTTTTGGCCCTTATGACAATGCCGCCCACAATCTTGCCCATCAATCCGAAAAAGTTTCGTTGTATCGGCAATCGCAATATTGCGTGACCTGCCACGAGGGGATGCCCCGTACGGCCAAATCCCCCAAGGACCTGCCGGATTGGCTTGGACCATGGAAACAATCCCAAGCGGAAAAAGAGGGAAAGCCCTGTCAGGCCTGTCACATGCCTGAAGCGGTGGGCGAATCCGCCAATGGCGAAAAAATTCGAAAAGTCGCGAATCACAGTTTCCCGGGCCGTTTTGGAAAGGTCAGAGCTGAAGCGGTCAAAATGGATTTTTCAACCTCTGTAAAGGGCGATACTTCGGAAGTGGTGGTCAATATCGAGAGTCTGGTCCCTCACAATTTGCCGTTGCCACATCCCGGATGGTCCAGGGTGGTGGTGGATCTCTCGATCCTTGGAAAAAACTTAAAGCAGGTGTATCACGAACAGCGTTTTTATGAACGGGTGTTCGGCAATACCGAGGGGAAAGACACCATATTTGATTTCGAAGCCCAAAAGGTTCTGAAAGACACCCTGCTCAAGCCTGAGGAATCCAGGGTTGAAACATTTACCTTTCCGACTCCTAAAAATGCGCCGTCGATGGATGTCATCGTGACGTTAACCTATGCCCCGCTCCATGGCCCACGTGAATTTTTGAACCAAGTGGAACAAGAAGCTCCGCTTGGCCAAAAGGACCGTGCCTTCCAAACAGTTCAAATTGCCCACAAGAAAACGAACGTGCCCTTAAAAAAATAGGGGTGGTTATTCGTTTTCCTTACCTGTGCGGAGTGGTCAGGTTGTGACCGCCCCTTTTGAGGCAGAAGAAACCAATTTGGCATATTTGGCCATGACCCCTGTCGCATACCGTGGAGAAGGCGGAGTCCATGCTGACAACCGTTTTTGGATCTCCATTTCGGACAATTCGACATCCAAACGGCGCTCGGTGATGTCCAAGTGAATCATGTCGCCGGTTCGAATAGCGGCAATAGGGCCACCTTTGGCGGCCTCGGGTGCCACATGTCCGGCCATCAGCCCATGAGTCGCACCGGAGAACCGCCCATCCGTCAGCAGGGCTACCGAATCACCAAGGCCGGCCCCCACAATGGCACTGGTCACCCCTAACATTTCTCGCATGCCAGGCCCTCCCTGAGGCCCCTCATATCGAATGACCACCACATCACCGGAAACAATTTCTCCTCGCTGGACGGCTCCAAAGGCCTCTTCCTCGCAATCAAACACTTTGGCGGGACCTCGATGAGACATTTTGGCATGCCCGGCCACCTTGACGACACAACCCTCCGGAGCCAGATTTCCCTTGAGAATGACCAGCCCCCCCGTCGGTTTAATGGGATGAGCCAGGGTGTGTATGACGTATTGCCCTGACGTTTCCTTGGCCGAGGCGGCTTCTTCGGCCAACGTTCTGCCCGTGACGGTCATCTGCTGACCCTGTATCAGGGAGGCTTCCAGCAACCGTTTGGCAACCAGGGGCGTGCCTCCGGCCCGATATAAGTCGGCCGCCATGAATTTCCCACCGGGCTTCAGGTCTGCCAACAACGGCACTTTCCGGTTAATGGTGTCAAAGTCATCAATACTAAGCGGAACCGACATTTCATGGGCAAGGGCAAGCAAATGCAGCACCCCATTCGTGGATCCCCCCGTGGTGGCAATAGCGGCAATCGCATTTTCCAAAGCCGGGCGGGTAATAATATCGCTTGGCCGGATATTCTGCTTCATGAGATTGATTAAAAGGCCTCCGCAAGCTTTGGCTATTTCATGTTTCTTGGGGTCAAGGGCGGGCACTCCGTTAAATCCCAAAGGGGACATCCCCAAAAATTCAAATGCGATGGCCATCGTATTGGCGGTAAATTGCCCCCCGCAAGCCCCGGCTCCCGGGCAGGCTTGGCGTTCCAGTTCATTCAAGTCTTCGGTGCTCATTTTCCCGCGTGCGTGGGAGCCCACGGCCTCAAAGACATCTTGAATCGAAACGGATTTCCCATGAAAGGTTCCCGGCATAATGGATCCTCCGTACAACATAATCGAAGGAAGATTCAATCGACCCAAGGCCATCACACAGCCGGGTATGGTTTTGTCGCATCCGGATAAGGCGATGACCCCGTCGAAGAGATGTCCTCGAACGACCAATTCAATGGAGTCGGCCACCACTTCGCGGCTGATCAGCGAGGCTTTCATCCCTTCTGTGCCCATGCTGATGCCGTCGGATACCACAATCGTGTTGAATTCAATCGGGGTTCCACCGGCTTCCCGGATGCCTTGTTTGACACTGGCGGCCAGATCCCGCAAATGGTAGTTACAAGGGGTGACCTCGGACCAGGTATTCGCAATGGCGATCAATGGCTTGGTGAAGTCATCATCGGTCAAACCCACAGCCCGGAGCATGGCTCTGGCCGGTGCCCGGTCAGGGCCTTCGGTGAGCGCGAGGCTCTTTTTCTTCAATGTCTCTGACATGGGACAGATCTCCTCTGGCCCCGGCGAGGGGGCCGTACATAATGAGAGTATTGAATAATTGAGATTTTCAAGAGCAAATTTGCCCAGGGTCGCATTGACGATTACAGGTCGTGGGTCGGTTCAAAAACGTCCGTCCAGCAAGGCCACAGTCGTTTTTTCGGGCAGAGCGTACGCTGAGTACGTGAG
>JBDIVP010000298.1:0-4332 GCA_039794325.1 Candidatus Inrsubterrania sp. | reverse complement strand
AACGATCATTGGCTATCACTGCCTGCTACATGGTCAACCGCGAACAGTAAGACGCGGAACGGTTCCTCTTCCCCCTTTCCACTGTTTCTTCCTCTTGTGCGAGTTGGACGGCTTCGGGCAAGACACTCCGGACGGAACAGAGCAAAATATCACAGACGGGAATCTTCTTGGGGAGTCAAATCAGGCTTCCGTTTCTCAAACGCAAACAAAACCAATAATGAACAAACCCCGATACTGATGGCCATATCAGCCACGTTGAAAGCCGGCCAATGATATCCTTTCACGTGAAAATCCAGGAAGTCGATCACCTCGCCATATTGAAGACGATCGATAAAATTCCCAATGGCCCCGCCAAAGATTGAGGCAATCGTCAACTGCCCCCACCAGTCGGCTGGATCCAGCCGAAGGAAAATTGTCATCAGCAGACCCAAGGCAAATAAGGACGTGAGGAAAAAGAAAACCAGACGAAATCCACTACTGGTCGTTCCCATAATGCCAAAGGCCGCACCCGGGTTTCGAATGTAAGTCAGGTTAAAAAAACCCGGAATAATGGGGATGGATTCATGAAGACTCATGGTGTCGGCGATATACGCTTTGGTAAACTGATCCAGGCTCACAATGACACAAACCACGAGCGCCAATAACACGAAGCGATGAAGCCGTTGATTCACCCGACGGCCTCCACACAACGACTGCACAGCGTTGGAAAGGCAGCCTGGGTACCGACATCCTTACGGATATTCCAACAACGTTCACACTTTTCACCTTCGGCTTTCGTCACCTGGAACAAATAGCCTACAGGGTCGGATGGAGGATTGGCTTGCCCCCATTTTTCATCAAGCTGAATATCCACTTGAGAAACAATAAAAAGGGTGGGCAAATCCGCTCGATAATGCACAAGGAGATCATATTGACTTCTTTGAGGAACGATAATAGAAACTTTGGCCTCCAATGAGGAGCCAATTATTTTCTCCCTTCGTTTTCTTTCCAAAACTCCCAAGACGAGGGTCCGGATTTTCAGCAACTCCTTCCAATTTTCGGCAAGCCGCTCTTCATGTTCAATCACCGGCGGTACCGGGAAATCCGCCATGTGCACACTCAAGCTGCGTTTCTGTTTTTTATGAATTGTTGGCAGTGTTTGCCAGATTTCCTCGGCGGTAAAACTTAAAACAGGAGCCATTAATTTTGCCAGGGCGGTAACAATTTCCAGCAGTACGGTTTGGGAGCCACGACGAAGCGGAGAATCGGCCGGAAAGGTATACAGCCGGTCCTTCAAAATATCCAGATAGGTGGCACTCATGTCGGTGGAGCAGAAGTAGTCGAGTTCATGAATAACCTGGCGAAATTGAAACTTTTCATATCCCTTTTTCACATTATCAATCAGCTGCCCCAACCGCCACAGCGCCCATTGATCCAATTCGGGTAATTGGTCATAGGGAATGGCATGCCGGTCGGCTTCGAAATCGTACAAATTGCTGAGTAGAAACCGGCAGGTATTCCGTATTTTTCGGTACGCCTCAACCAATTGTTTGAGAATGTCTTTTGAAATCCTGAGATCTTCCTGATAGTCCTGTGAGGCTACCCACAAACGCAGGATTTCGGCACCGGAATCCTTAATAATTTCCTGAGGGGTCACCACATTCCCGGCGGACTTTGACATCTTTTTTCCCTCGCCATCCACCACAAACCCATGGGTCAGGACCGCACGGTACGGAGCCTGTCCATCTGTCGTCACGGCAGTCAGAAGGGCGCTATGAAACCAGCCCCGATGTTGGTCGGAACCTTCCAAATACAAATCGGCCGGCCACCATTCGCCCCCTTTCGCTTTGAGAACAGCGGCATGACTGACCCCCGACTCAAACCACACATCCAGAATATCCTGTTCCTTTTTCCATTCCCCGCTTCCGCAAGCGGTACATGTCGTTCCGGAAGGCAATAATTCAGATGCGGACCGACTGAACCAGACATCGGCACCTCCTTTCAGCACCAATGCTCCGATATGCTCAATCACATGGGAATCTGCAAGAGGAGTTCCGCACCCAAGGCAGGAAAAAACGGGAATGGGAGTTCCCCACATCCGCTGTCTCGACACACACCAATCCGGACGGTTCAAAATCATTCCGTAAATACGATCACGCCCTCGCTCTGGAATCCATCGAACCTGATCGATTTCCTGAAGGGCTTTCCGGCGAAGGTCTCCCGTTTCCATTGAGACAAACCATTGCCGAGTCGCCCGGAAAATGACCGGCTGCTTGCAGCGCCAACAATGGGGATAACTATGTTCAATCCGTTTCTGGCCAACCAACCGTCCCATATCCCCTAAACGCTCAACAATCAGGGGATTGGCTTCCCAAACCGTTTGCCCGGCACACTCCTGAAATTCCGAAGTAAATCGTCCGGTATCGTCAACCGGAACAATAATCTCCAACGGCTTGGTATCGGGCAGAAGGTGAAGTAAATCCGGCTTGTTATATTTCAACACCAGCAGATAGTCATCCATCCCATGACCGGGAGCGATATGGACGCATCCCGTTCCCTGCTCCAAGGTGACGAATTCTCCGTTGAGAATAGGGACAACACCTTTCGAGAAAGGAGGGTGGCAGGTCAATCCCTCTAATTTTTTTCCCGACGCCTTCCCCAGCACCTCTCCCCCCTCCAGGCGGCAGATTTGTTTAAATGACTCCAACAAACCCTCGGCCACAAGATAGCCCTCTGTGCCAACCCTGAAAACCACATATTCCAGTTCGGGATGGACGCAGACGGCTTGATTGGCGGGTAAAGTCCACGGAGTCGTGGTCCAAATGACCACGGAAAGAGATTCCATACCGGCATGACCGGACACTTCGAGCTTGCCTTGAGTTGCCAAAGACTCCAAGGATTGGACAAGAGGAAATTTCACATATACCGAGGGGGAAACATGTTCCTCATATTCCACTTCCGCTTCAGCCAAGGCAGTTTGGTCCACGGTACACCACAGCACCGGCTTGAGTCCCTTATAGACCCGGCCTTTTTCGACAAACTTTCCGAATTCCCGGACGATCGAAGCTTCGTATTGTGGATCCATCGTCAAATACGGATGAGCCCAGTCACCAAAGACTCCCAACCGTCGAAACTCTTCCCGCTGGATTGACACAAACTTTTCAGCATACTCCCGGCAGAGCTTGCGAAGCTGAACCGATGTCAAGTCTTTTTTCTTCTGGCCTAACTGTTTGGTCACTTGATGCTCAATCGGTAACCCATGGCAATCCCAACCGGGGACATACGGGACCTGAAACCCGGCCATGGTTTTTGACTTCACGATGATATCCTTAAGTATTTTATTCAGCGCATGGCCGATATGAATATGCCCATTGGCATAAGGCGGTCCATCATGAAGAATATACAGGGGCTTTCCCTTACGGGATTCCTGGATGTGGCGATACACATCCTCCTCTTCCCACCAGGCAAGCCGTTCAGGCTCCTTCAGCGGCAGATTGGCCTTCATGGGAAAGTCGGTTTTGGGGAGATTCAGGGTCGATTTATAATCCATACATCACGATTTGCAGGAAATATTCCGGACGGTCGGGCCATTCTATCCAGGCCGCTCCAACCCGTCAAACCAAGCAAGTATGGGCAAACTCCTCACCAAAACAACCGGTTGAGGGCAGGGCTGGTACAGAAGCAGAAAAAGGGAAGGATTCCGTGGAAAAGGGTCAACTCAGAGCCATCATCCGGTCCAAAGCCACCCTTGCAAAGGATTTGTCGTCTTCCGGCACCTGAATATGATTCACGATTATCCCATTGGCCACATTTTCCATGGTCCAACACAGGTGAGCAGCATCAATACGGAACATGGTTGCACAACGACACACCATGGGAGAAAGAAAGAAAATCTGTTTATCGGCTTGTTCCTGCTTCAGACGATTGACGAGATTCAATTCGGTCCCGACCGCCCACATGGACCCTGCCGGGGCCTGGGAAACGGTTCGAATGATAAATTCCGTGGAACCCACCAGGTCGGCCTTTTTCACCACATCTTCATGACATTCCGGATGAACAATGACCTGAATGCCCGGGTATTGCTTTCGAAAATAGTCGACGTGAGGTGCTTGAAACATTTGGTGCACGCTACAATGGCCTTTCCAGAGAATCAGCCTGGCTTTTTGTAACGTCTCACGACTATGCCCCCCGTTTGGCTGAAACGGATCCCAGACAATCATCTCCTCTCTCGGGAATCCCATCGCATTCGCTGTATTACGCCCCAGATGTTCATCGGGAAAAAATAAAATTTTCTCCCTTCTTTTCCATGCCCAATCCATGATCGCTCTTGCATTGGAAGAGGTACAGGTAATC
>JBDIVP010000297.1:0-4354 GCA_039794325.1 Candidatus Inrsubterrania sp. | reverse complement strand
TGCTCCAAAGCTGTTGGGGTTATCATACTCTTTCGTGAATGCAGCTTTGGTAAACAGGATTTTATTATCCCGTTTTTGCAATTTGACGGCATTGGCCCCAGCTTGTTTTGCCGCCAAAAACAATTTTTTACATGTGTCTACATTCCCTTGATGATTGTGCCCAATTTCAGCAATGACATAGCATTCGCTGCCGTCATTGATGTGGTGGTTACCGATGACCAAGGTAGCTCGCTGGCTCATGTGCATACCTCCCAGGCTGCCGTTCACGGCATCACGTTATTAAGTAGGAAAATCCAACTTCGCACTTCGAAAAACTCGGACTGTTCGTCCGGATTCATGTTCGATACCAACCCATTTATGATCAGCATGCCTTATTCCCCAAAAAAACCTGGCTCCAAAATTCACTAACCTCCCCGCCTCATTGTCTTTTGTTGCATTTGAGTCACAGCCATTCCTGCCAGAATCCAAAACAAGTACGAATGACTGCCGCCGAAACTATCGTCAAAGAAAATTCGAACATAAAAACCGGTGGCCATGAGGAGGGTTCCCCATAACCAATAACGCTGCTCAGGAATCACCGCCCGCCGTATTCCCTGCCATAAGGTTTGCCAAACCCTGGCCAAAAGCCAAAGAAACAACACGATCCCGGGAAGACCACTGCCCATGGCAATCATCAAATACCAATTATGTGGTTTTTCAGGGATGTCGGGGATGTCCGTGGTTATCGCCTCCAATTGCAGAATATGCTCCAAATGCTGTTGTTCAAATATGGGAACACCATATCCCACACCGGTGATGGGTTGAGTGAGAATATCCTCCAAGGCCATACTCCAGACGGCTAACCGTGCCTTAACGGTCCAGGTATCAAGGGTGTCTCGATGGAGCCCGCCTGAACCGAGAAGCCCCGCCATCAGAACCATCAACACGAGTCCCCCCCCCATAATCCGGAACATCCACTTTTTATGAAAGACCCATCCGGCCATGGCGGCTTGAACCAAGAACCCCAGCCACACTCCCCGGGAATAGGAAAACACCATCCCCAACCACGCCAGCAAGGCAGCGCCACCCAACATGATCCGAACCCTGACCGTCTTCCACATCACCAGTCCGGCCAGCAACATCGGCAAGACCATTAACACGTTGGTGCTCAACCAGGTAAAGTCCGCTCCCTGCGGTCTTGGATAACCGGCACGAATATCCCGATCCCAGATATTGCCTCCCCGATCCCAAAAGTCGAACAACGCATACGTACTGCATAAGGCGCTTCCGATTAGGAGGGCACCCATAATTCTTTGTTTGAATTGATGGTCTTGTTGTTCGGTGACGATCAGGCAGGTTCCATAGAATACCGCCAACTGTGCAACCACCTTTTGCCACTCTTTCAGGCTGATCCAGGGATCGATGGAAAACGGAATGGTCAGGGCGATCCACCCGACGAGACTAAGGAAAGGCACCAGGATGGGATTGGCGATCCGAACAGACCGATGCTTCCAATAATGCACCAAGGCAGCCACTCCCAGAAGGGAGAAAAAGAGATATTCCTGGATATGAAAAAATTGAGGCGAGAAGCCTAATAAGACAACGAAACAGAGCCCCCAGCCCAGTCCTGCCCAGATCCCCTTTTGAATTGTGAGATCCTTCAAAGGGATACCGTCAATCTGTTCCACATCCGTGTGGATCATCATCGGTTTATTCCGCCATAAAGTAGGAAATGAGATCTGGGGGAATTACAACTATTTCATAATAGGGGATTCCTAAAGACGTTTGATCACTACTGCCGTCATAACCCTCGTGAAATCAAATCATGTATATGAATAATGCCGATAACCTTTTCATCCCGGGTCAGCACCGGCAGGACCGAAATGGGCTTCTGCCGTTTTTCCATCAATTCCAGAGCCTTCACGGCTTTTTCGTCTTCATAGACCCAACTCGGCTTGGAATTCATCACATCTTCCACGGAAAAACGGAATACATCCTTCCCGCTTTCGAGGACTTTCCGGATATCATAATCGGTGATCAGACCTAGAAGCCGTGCGTCTTCGTCAATGACGGACACCGCTCCGGCCCGTTTTTCCGTCATTTCATATAACACCGTCCGGATATCATCCGAAAGTCGAACCAGGGGATTGGCGGCTCCTGTCCGCATAAGGTCCCCAACGGTCAGAATCAAGCGTTTGCCCAATTGGCCACCGGGGTGGAATAACGCAAAATCCGCGGGTTGAAAATTCCTGAGCTTCATCAAAGCCATGGCCAGAGCATCTCCCAGTACCAATGCGGCCGTCGTGCTGCAGGTAGGTGCCATATTCAAGGGACACGCCTCTTCCTGAATAGGGGTAATCAGAACCAAGTCACTGTTTTTTGCGAGGGTTGAGCGAGGTTGGGCCGTAATGGCAATGATGCGGGCGCCGATTTTTCGAACAAACGGCAATAAGGCCAGAACTTCTTCACTTTCTCCCGACTTTCCCACTGCCAGAACGATGTCTTCCTTGGCCACAATGCCGATATCGCCATGTAGACCTTCAGATCCATGGAGAAAGACGGCAGGAGTCCCGGTGGAGACCATGGTGGCCGAAATTTTATTGGCAATCAGCCCGGATTTTCCCACACCCGTGAGAATGACTTTCCCCTTGCAGGCCTGCAACATCCGGACAGCTTCCTCAAAGGGTGGGCCCAGACTTTCCTCAAGTTGAGCAATGGCGCGGGCTTCCAACTGAATAACCCGGCGCAATTCTTCAAGAATATTCAAGGTAAGCGCTCACCTCGTGGCAAAATAGCCGTTGCCTTAGCAAGGCGGAGTTGAGTCATCCAAACCAATTTCGCCAGCCACCCTTCCCAGGTTTCGCAAGACAAGGAATGCGTAAAAACGGTATTCTGCATGAAGTTGGATTTGCACCAGTGCAGAGAAGTAGAGCCCCAGGCGTTTCCGTAAACACCCCGGCAGGGAAGAGTTTGAAACTTCAAAACATGAGGGTGAGACCAGTTAACAATCACCGCCACCCGATATGAAACTCTATGCGAATAATAGTCAAGGAATGAATCCGTGGTAATCAATACACCAAATCCCCTTATGGGTCAAGTAAAGTGAACGTCTTTCCATGGCCATCGCCCCACCCCATGCCTCCGTCCCCTCCCCCGAATCGGAGGTTCGGATGACAAATTTCCCTCATTTTCGGGTCATACGACCATCGCGTTTACACCCCTCAACCACCCACTCTATCAACCACCTGTTTGAAACCCTGGATTATGAAGCCCTTGGACGAATTTATTGCGAGGAGGGTGGTGACGCGTTTTGGCAAGACCGGCGGGATCCATGCCGAACCTTAGGGGCACGTCTGGCACGGGCGCTCAAATCACGGTTGGGGCGCGGTGGACGCAGCCTGTATGTGGGAGCTGGGGTGGCTGAACTTCCGCCCATGGTCATGGAGGCTCTGGAGTTGAAACGGGAGGTCCATCCCCATAACCTGAGGCAACAGGAAGTGGCAATCCTCAACCCGCCCTGTCACAAATTGGGAATCACGTTTTCAGCCGACACCGCTGAATCGGCTCCGGGCATATTTGATCACCTCTGGCTGGTCAGTGTACTCAACGACCCGGAGCGATTTTCCGAATTGTCGGCCTTGTCTTATAATCGGGCTGATCCCATTCGTTTCAACCCGGAAAAATTTGCCGAAGAACGGGAAATCGTGTCAGGTCTCACCGATTCCTGTATGAAGAAATTGAGGAGGCCGGCTTTGGTGACAACATCGGTCGAGGAAGCATGCTGGATCACGGATTGGTGTCATACACATCAATTGCCCTTTTGGATTGAGGACCGTACCTATCCGACAGCCCTTGTAGGGGACCCCATCTGCTTTATTCATCTGTTATGACAACCGACATGCCCATCAAATCCGGGTTCACCGACAGGGGAGAAAGGAGAATGCCATGACCCCGGTCTCCCTGGGACTCATCGGCGTCGGACGACACGGAAGCCGGTACTTTCACCATTTGTTGACGGAGGATACCGGTGGCACCCTACGGGGATTCAGTCGCCACCAGCAGGAAGAAGGACGCCGTTTGGCGTTAGAACACAACCTGCGGTTTTATCCCGATTGGCATGACCTCCTTGCCGATCCTGCCATCCAGGCCGTCGTGGTGGTCACTCCCCCCACACTCAATCTCCCGATTGCCCTGGAAGCCTTCCAGTCCGGCAAGGCAGTTCTTGTGGAAAAGCCTTTGGCTCTTGACAGCCGGAGAGCCCGCCAAATTGTGGACGCGGGCCGTCGATCTGGAAGGCCGCTGATGGTCGCCCAAACATTGCGGTATGAACCAACCATCCAACTCCTGAAAACGCTGGGGGAATCCCTAGGGCCTT
>JBDIVP010000296.1:0-4367 GCA_039794325.1 Candidatus Inrsubterrania sp. | reverse complement strand
CGCTCATCAGGAAAAAACGGAACATTAAGAAGGAGGGACATTCCATGGCAACTAATCATTCGGGGGCATCAGCGGGTTCTGTGGCATTGGCGTTTTTGAGCGGGGCGTTATTGGGGGCCGTCACGGCCATCATGTTGGCGCCCCAACCGGGCAGGGAATCCCGGGATCGCATTTTAGGCTATGCCCGTCGGACCGGTGAAGATTTGCGGGATTTGAAGGAACGGACGACCGATGCGGTGGAAGAAGTGGTGGGACGGGGCCGGGAGCTCGTGGATGAAATTTCCTGTGCGGTCCGTGAGGCGATCGATGCGGGTCGGGAAGCCATGCGGCGCGAACGCGAAATGAACAAGGTGGATTAAAGGGCGGCACGGTGAAGGTCCAGAGACAATCGGGAATCCTGAGATGACCTACGAAGCGGTGATCGGCGTTGAGGTGCACGCGCAGCTCCAGACACGGACGAAATTGTTTTGCGGATGTTCGATCGCATTCGGCCAACCACCTAATACGCAGGTCTGTCCCACCTGCCTTGGACTGCCGGGGAGTCTGCCGGTACTCAATCACCGGGCGGTGGAATTGGCGGTCCTTGCGGGTACCGCCCTCCACTGTGATCTGGGAATCGGCAACCAATTTTCACGAAAAAATTATTTTTACCCTGATCTGCCGAAGGGGTATCAAATCTCTCAGTATGATTTGCCGATTTGCGGGCCCGGGTGGCTCGACATTTCGGTGAACGGTACGGCCAAACGGGTTCGTATTCGACGTGCGCATTTGGAGGAGGACGCCGGGAAAAATCTGCATGAGGAGCCGGTAGCCGGAAGCGGGGTGGACTTGAATCGTGCCGGGACGCCATTGCTGGAAATCGTCACCGAGCCCGATTTGCATTCCGCGGGCGAAGTCGATGCCTATTTGAAAGCCCTGCGGGAATTGCTGGTGCATCTGGGTGTATGTGACGGGAACATGGAGCAAGGCAGCTTCCGGTGTGAACCGAATGTCTCCATTCGTCCGGTCGGGGAAGGACGGTTGGGGACCAAGGTCGAATTGAAAAATATCAATTCCTTCCGTTACGCCAGGGAAGCGGTGGATTTTGAAATCAACCGGCAAACGGCGTTGTTGGAGGAAGGGGGGACCGTTCGTCAGGAAACCCGCCTCTGGGATGTGCAGCGGGGACAGACGGCCGTGATGCGGAGCAAGGAAGAAGCGCATGATTACCGGTATTTTCCCGATCCAGATTTATTGCCCGTGAAACTGGACGAGACATGGCTCTCGGAAGTGGTGGCGGCAATCCCTGAATTACCGGGCGTGAAATTCCAACGGTTCATGGAGGCCTACGGATTGCCGGAATATGACGCCAAAATTTTGACCGATTCCCCGCACCTCGCCCGTTTTTTCGAGGATTGTGTGGCACGATATCCTCATCCCAAAACCGTCAGTAACTGGGTGATGGGGGAATTGCTGCGGGAGTTGAATCAGCAGGGCATCGACGCCGATGCCTCGCCCGTGAGTCCGGAATGTCTGGTGAAACTCTTGCTGTTGGTTGAGCAAGGAACCGTCAGTCTGAAGGCCGCACGGGAACTTTTCCCGGAATTATACCTTTCCGGCAAGGATCCCGAACAACTGGTCAAGGAGAAGGGTCTGATTCAGGTATCGGATGAGGGGCAGTTGAGCGAGATAATCGATACGGTGTTGTCGAATAATCCCGGGCAGGTTGAACAATATCGGAACGGCAAGGAAACGGTTCTGGGGTTCTTTGTAGGGCAGGTCATGAAGGCATCCGGGGGAAAAGCCAATCCCGGAAAAGTAAATGCGCTCCTAAAACGCAAGCTTTCGACTTGATCTAAGGCCAACTCCAGGGTAGAAGTTTATCAATCGTCTTATGTTGTCCACGAGGAAGGGGCAGGCCAGGCTATGAGTGAAATTCTTGAAATCGGGTCCCGCATGATTCTGGATTCGAGGGGAAATCCCACGGTTGAAGTGGATGTGCGATTGGCGAGCGGGGTAATTGGGCGTGCGGCGGTTCCGTCAGGGGCCTCTACCGGCACCCGTGAAGCCTTGGAGTTGCGGGATGGGGACAAGAAGCGTTGGATGGGAAAAGGGGTGTCCAAAGCTCTGACCGGTATCCAGAAGCGGATTTATCCCGCCCTTGTGGGCATGGAGGCACTTGATCAGGTCTCCATCGATCAGAAGCTGGTGAAGCTGGACGGGACCAAGGGGAAAACCAAACTCGGAGCCAATGCCACGTTGGGTGTTTCACTGGCGGTGGCGCGGGCGTCGGCTGAGGAATTGGGCCTGCCGCTTTTCCGGTATCTGGGTGGGGTGTCCGCTCGTGAATTGCCGGTTCCCATGATGAATATCATCAATGGCGGGGCGCATGCCGACAACGGCTTGGATCTTCAGGAATTCATGATCATGCCCGTGGGAGCGCCGAGTTTTCATGAGGCCCTTCGCATGGGAACTGAAGTATTTCATGCCCTGAAAGGTATTCTCAAGTCCAAACAGCTCAGCACGGCTGTGGGGGATGAGGGGGGCTTTGCGCCTGCGATCCGCTCCAACGAAGAGGCCTTGGACTATATTCTCAAGGCGGTGGAACATGCCGGCTATCGACCGGGGAGGGATGTGGTGCTGGCCTTGGATGCCGCCGCTACCGAATTTTACGATAAGAAGGCCTACCGGTTGCGAAATGCCGGATCCGGGAAATTATCCGCAGACGAATTAGTCGACTATTATGCCACGCTGACCAAACAATATCCGATTGTCTCGATCGAGGACGGCTTGGACGAAAGTGACTGGACGGGTTGGAAGCGTCTGACTGATACCCTGGGGGATCGGGCGCAGCTGGTCGGGGATGATCTCTTTGTGACGAACGTGGAATTCCTGAGCCGCGGGATTCGTGAGGGAATCGGGAATGCCATTCTGATCAAAGTCAACCAAATCGGGACCTTGACGGAAACCATTGAGGCCATACGCCTGGCGCAACAGGCCGGATATGGGGTCATCGTGTCGCACCGGTCCGGTGAAACCGAAGATACCACTATTGCGGATTTGGCGGTGGGGTTGAATGCCGGTCAGATTAAAACGGGCTCCCTGTCCCGCACTGATCGGTTGGCCAAATACAATCAACTGCTGAGAATTGAGGAAACATTGGGAGCGGCAGCCCTCTACCGCGGAAAGGCGGTCTTGCCAGCCTAATTTATGCCCGCCCGCCCAAATAACCGAAAGAAACGCGGCACACAGGGGTTTGTCGAAGAACTGTTGGAACGCCTGCCCCTGGTAGGCCTTTTTCTCCTTCTGAGCATCTTAACGGGAACTATGTTTTTCAGCCAAAAAGGCCTGCCTCTGTATTTTGATATGCGGGAAGCCCGGGAGGCCCTGCAGGACCAGATCCGGCAATTGGAATCGTTGAATGCCGCGGTGGAGGCGGATATTCTTCGTATTCAAACGGATGCGTTTCGTTTGGAGGAATTGGCGCGCAATCGTCTGGGCATGGTCCGACCGGGTGAAAAAGTGTATCAGTTTGTCGAGCCGGCTCCGTCTTCCATAACCGCCAGACCTTGATGGCCGGTGCCGTATCCCGCCTCGGCGGCCGGGTTCAGTTCATGTTCATCCTCTATTTGTTCAATCCGATGCATGCCGGGGACACGTCCATATGAAAACAGGTCAACTCGTGATTGTCGGTCGTCCGAACGTGGGAAAATCCACGCTTGTGAATGCCTTGGTTCGCGAAAAAGTCGCAATTGTTTCGGATAAGCCCCAAACCACCCGGTCGGCGATTCTGGGAGTCGGTCATTATCCTCAAGGGCAGCTCATGATCGTGGATACGCCTGGTTTACACACACCCAGGCATCGACTCAATGCCAAAATGGTGCAATCCGCCATCGGGACGTTAAGCCAGGCCGATGTGGTATACGTGGTGGTGGATAGCCAGGTTTCACCGGGGCCGGGAGACCGGTTTGTCGTGGAACAGGTGGCAAAAACTCAGGTCGAGCATGCCTTTAGGGGCGTGTTCCTCTTGTTGAATAAGGCTGATGTGGTGGCTAAGCCACGCCTGCTTCCGCTGATCGATGAGTATCGGACATGGTTCGCTTGGACAGACATCGTTCCGCTTTCCGCCAAAACCGGGGTCAATCTTTCTCGTTTGTTGGATCTGACGTTCGGCTGTCTTCCGGAAGGATCCGAACCGGTGGTGGAAGCGGATTATTTGACAAACCAATCCATGAGGCAGATGGCCGGGGAGATGATTCGGGAACAGGTGCTGGAGCGGACACGGGCTGAGTTGCCCTATGCCGTCGGGGTGTGCATCGAGCAGTTTCTTGAGGGCCCGACCATGACGGAGGTCCATGCCGTCATTCTGGTTGAAAAAAACAGTCAAA
>JBDIVP010000295.1:0-4384 GCA_039794325.1 Candidatus Inrsubterrania sp. | reverse complement strand
CATTGACAACCTGCTGGATATCCTCGGGCAACATCAACAATCACGTGCCCTCCTCAATTTAATGGGATCGGATGACCAGCACGAAGAATTTTTTCTTCATGCACTCAATGTCTGTTCGCTCTCACTTTTGATAGCGCACGAACTGGATTTAAAACGGGAGGAAAAGGAAAAACTGGCCCTGGGGGCCTTGTTTCATGATATCGGAGAATTGAAATTTCCGGCGGAAAAATTGCTCCTGAGGGGTTCCATGAGCCCGAAAGAACGGAAATTGTTTTTAAGCACCCATCCCAAGCATGGGGTCGAACTGGTTCAAAAATTACCTCTTTTCCCCTACGAGGCATTGGAGATCATTCAGCAACATCATGAGCGCCTCAACGGATCGGGATATCCAAACGGCAAAAAGGATAATCAGCTCTGCCACCTGGCGAAGATCGTCATGGTGGCTGATGAATACGACGAGCTGTGCCACCACCAGGATCCCAACCGAGCCATGATCCCATCGGACGCCTTATCCTACCTGTACGTCAAATGCCGCCAGACGCTTTGGCAGGATGCCGTCGTGGCCTTGATTCGCCAATTGGGGGTCTATCCGCCCGGCTCCCTGGTGCAACTCACCAACAAGAAAATTGGAATCGTGACCAGCGTAAATTTTGAACAACGGCTCCGGCCGGTCATCCTTGTCCATGACGAACATGGAGCGTCGGGCGAGCCCATTGTCTTGAACTTGGGGGAGGAGGACGAATCCCTCTCGATTCTGTCGGCGATCCGCCCGGCCGATCTGGCGCCCAGGATCCGGGAATGCCTCAACCCCAGAAAAATCATCAGCTATTTTCCATCGCACAATTTTATGGAGACGAACAAAGAATCGGCATTGCAAGGATCATGACCGCTCACGAAAGGCCGTCTGGCGGGATTCATCACTCACGGTTCGGACTTTCCTCACGGCTCCAAAGATTCCGCCACCACCTTCTCCATCGGCCCTCCCGAATGGATGGTTGCGGCTCCGCCGGATCGGGATATTCGACCCATGGCTCCTGCGTGCCCAAATATCGCCCCTCTTCAAACAATCGCTGGAGACGCAACTGGGTATAACCTTTGCCCTGTAATTCACGAACCAATTCCTGCAAGGCCTGTTCTTCGGTGGGCACGGGTCCGATGACAATCCGAAGAGCCTCATAACGCAGTTGAAGGCGGACTCCTTCCCCGGATCGAACCAGCGGGGCCTGCCGATTGAAACCCCGCTCCCGATTGTCCAGCCCGGAAACCTGAAAAATACTGGAAGGAGCGTCTTTTGAGTTCATCGGCCTTGTGTCGTTGACGTCATCTTTCAGCGCTTGAATGTCCAGAATTCCCATAGAATGTTGCCATTCGTCAAGGCTCCATATCCTTTCCATCTTGCGACGGCGGTCAAAAGAGACGCCCAAGAACGGCGTACGGACATCCCCGGCTTTATCTGGATTGTTTGTCATTTATGCGGATTCGGTTACTCCCTTGTGGAAAAATCCTGAAAAACCCAAACGACCACGGGGAAGGGCGCAGGGGGGCAGGCACAGGCAGGCGGATTTCAATACTGATCGACCTTGTCCCTGGAGGGGAATTTCAGTAGTATGGGGGGGTTTTGGCTTCACCCCTCCTATCATTATGTAATCGTAATACCGTCACCGGTCATGTTCCGAGGCTTCTGTCAACTCCCGCCGGTGCGGACATTTTCCCATAACCGTTCTTTCGACCATTCACATTTCAAGGGATAAGGATCCATATGCAAACCACGGTGAAACGAGCCCTGATCGACAATTTTCTCAATCATACGCCTGGTTGGTACAAACTCACCATTATAGGATTTCTCATATTAAACCCCATTTTGATGCTTGCCGTGGGTCCCTTTGTCACCGGCTGGGTGCTGATTCTCGAATTCATCTTTACTCTGGCCATGGCCTTGAAAAGCTATCCCCTGCAGCCCGGCGGGCTGTTGGCCATTGAGGCGGTCCTGATCGGGATGACCACTCCAGCCACGGTCTATCATGAAACGCTCAATAATTTTCAGGTCATTCTCTTATTGATGTTCATGGTGGCAGGTATCTATTTCATGAAAGACCTCCTGCTATTCCTGTTCACGAAGATTCTGTTGGGAGTGAAATCAAAAATCTGGCTGTCGCTGCTGTTTTCGATTATGGGTGCGTTTCTTTCGGCATTTCTCGACGCGCTGACCGTCACCGCAGTCATCATCGCCGTCGCCCTGGGGTTTTATAATATTTATCACCGGGTGGCTTCGGGCAAATCGTATTATGCCGCACACGATTCAAGCAGCGATCATGAAGTCACGCAACTCCATCGTGTCAATTTGGAAAAATTCCGGGGATTCCTGCGCAATCTCATGATGCACGGGGCCGTGGGAACGGCGCTGGGCGGGGTGTGCACGCTTGTGGGAGAACCACAAAACCTCCTGATTGCGGACAAGGCAGGTTGGGAATTCATGGAATTTCTGATCCGGATGTCTCCCGTGACGTTTCCGGTGCTTGCCGTCGGACTTGTCACCTGCATGATGGTCGAAAAGCTTAGGTGGTTCGATTACGGGCACGAACTGCCCGACCCCGTCCGCCGGATTATGGTGGATTTCGAAACAGAGCAGGAAAAGCAGCGGGGGCCGAGCGACAGGGCCAAATTAATTATTCAGGGGATCTCCGGCGTCTGGTTGATTTTCGCCCTCGCCTTCCATTTGGCGGAAGTCGGCCTCATCGGCCTGACGGTCATCGTCCTTATCACCGCCTTCAACGGCATTATCGAGGAACATCAACTCGGAGAGGCCTTCAAGGAAGCGCTTCCCTTCACGGCACTCCTGGTCGTCTTTTTTGCCATTGTGGCCGTGATTCAGGAGCAGCACTTGTTCTCGGGTATCATCGGATACGGCCTCAGCCTGGAAGGAGCACACCAGATCGGAATGTTTTTTCTGGCCAACGGGATTCTTTCGGCAATCAGTGACAATGTTTTCGTGGCAACCGTGTATATTGAAGAGGTCCTCCACGCCTTCCAGGACGGCGTCATCAGCCGCGACCAATTTGATCTCCTGGCGGTGGCCATCAACACCGGCACCAATATTCCCAGTGTCGCCACCCCCAACGGCCAGGCAGCCTTTCTATTCCTTCTGACATCCTCCCTGGCACCGGTCATCCGGTTATCCTATGGGAAGATGGTGTGGATGGCGGTTCCCTATACGCTGACCATGGCCGCTGTCGGCCTGATGGCCGTCTATGTTCTCCTGGATCCGGCGACCTTGTTCCTCTATGACTCCGGACTCATCCAACATCATTTCCCGACAACCCCAGACAACCACACGAGCCCTAGCCTGCATTAACAGGTTGAAGGAAAAGGGCGCAAGGCTCGTTTGAAAGAACAAGCGATCGACGTTCGATTGAAGATATGGAGACCGTCGGTCAGGGGTTCAGAACCGCGACGGCCCCACGGTCCGATATGGCTCGATCGGGATAGAGGACGATTTCCACCCTCCGGTTTTGGGCTCTCCCCTCTTCCGTTTCATTCGTCATCACCGGCCGGGTGTCGGCATATCCGGCTGCGGAAAAGTATTTCGGATCCATGCCGGTCTGTTCGATCAGATACCGCAACACCGTCGTGGCTCGGGCGGTCGACAATTCCCAGTTGGTGGGATATTGTTGCTGCAATCGTCCATGGATGGGATTGGTATCCGTATGGCCTTCCACTTGAATATTTTTTCCCGGCAGAGCAGCCAACACCTGCCCCACCTGCTTCATAATGTTCAATCCGAGCGGCGTGAGATCAGCCTCCCCGGATTCGAATAAGACTTGCCCCAACATAGTCAGCACCAACCGATCATGATGTTGGGCCACCACCAGACTGTGCCCCAACCGGTCCTCCAGTGCCTGGGTAATTCTCTCGATTTCACTTCCCACCGTCAGCACTTCATCCTTGACTCTTGCCAACTGGGCTTCCTGAAATTCACGGGCCCTTCGAACCTGCTCCAATTCCGCCTTCAACCGTTCCACCTCCTGCAGCCGATCTTCCACGTCCGCCAGTTCCTTGCCCAATTGGGCATTCTGCTGCCGCAATTGAGACACCTCTCCGACTTGTGTCTTCACTCCGTCCCGGATTTTGGTGAGGGCGATCGTCAGGTCTTCAAAATCCGCCGGTTCGTCGTCAAACAACGGAGCCGCCCGGGATGCTGGCTTCCCTCCACCCTCCGGACCGCTCATCTGTTCGTAGAGCGCCTCCAACTCCCGTTTGGCAGCCAATACCTGTTGATCCTTGATTTGCTCCTGCACCTCGACCATCGACTCCAGCTGCTTTTTGGTTTCCTGAAGTTGCAGCAGTTCGGCCTCCCGCGCATACAAGGCCTTCTCCAAATCCTGTT
>JBDIVP010000294.1:0-4407 GCA_039794325.1 Candidatus Inrsubterrania sp. | reverse complement strand
AGACCATCAGAGCTTGATGGGTCAGCAGGCGATCAAGGTCGATGACCGGTAACGGTGGTGAGCTATCCAGGACCAATCCTTTCAGAAACCCTTCGCCGTCCGGAGACTGCCAGGTTGTGGGAGGCGCCAGTTTTTCGGATGGCATGGTGGCTGATCCGAGAATCCCTTCGACCGCCATGGCGATTTCCGCGTCGTGGACTCTGGTGGTCAGGCAGGTCAACGGAGCGGTCCAAGGCGTAATCGGAATCTGGAGAAAGGTACGGATATCGATGAGGGTGATTACCTCACCATGGATATTGGCCTGCCCCATCACCCATGAAGGGCAGCAGGGTATGGGAAAGATCTCCGGAACCTCGAAGCATTCTCCCAGCAGTGCCATATCCAGACCGAACGTGATCCCTCCAAGTCGGATGAGGGCCAGGGAGAGGGCATGGCCATGAAGGGATGTCTGCGGCACGGCGGGAGGTGGAACGGCCGGAGGCGGATCTGTCTGAAAATCGTCCGTTTGTGGATGCCGATCAACCGCATGAGGGAGAGAGCCGGACTTGGGAAACCCGGTTGAAACGGTCTTCATCAAGGGGGCAAGAAGATGGTGATGGACGGCGTTCGGATCCAGGACAAAGACCGTCCGATCCTGCCAACGGAACGAGTGGGACAGCAGGCCACTGATGGCGTGATCTGCGGAAAGCGGCAGTTCAGACAGGGCGTGGGAAAGAGGGGCGGCGAAGCCATGCAGGTTCTCCGACAGGCAGGCCCAGTACCCCGAAGGCGATCGGCAAACAATGAAGGTGGCCGTCGAAGAATCAGGAGGAATGGATGAGTCCTGTGTCTGGTTCAAGTCCAGGACAGGAATCCAATGGGATCGATGATGCAGGAACCCCAGGACGGTCTCCGGATATCCGGGAAGTGATTCAAGGGGGCCATAGGGCAGCACTTCCTGGATCTGTTGAACATCAAGCGCCAGCATCAGATGCGTGGAACTCCAAAGAAGGTATGTTGAGCCGGATGCCGGAAGGTGGGTTGCCATTGCCATCATCGTATCGCAAACGGACCGGGCCCTGGTCGAGGTGCGGGAGACGGCCCGGCCATGTCCTATACCATGGCTTTCAAGCGATCCGCGGTATTTTTGATGGCGATGACCCCCATTTTCGTTTCATGGAGGCCGGCCGCCGTTTCCTTGGACCCGCGGTTGGCCACTTCCATGGCCTCCACGATCGGCTGGATGGCCGTCGCCTGTTCCTTGACGTTTAAGGATATCTGCAGCGCGCTTTCATACGCACGGGTAACCGCCTCCAGCACGCCTTTGAAGGAGTCGGCCGCACTTTGAGCCAGATGACGGGTGTGGTGGACCGTGTCCGCCCCTTCATCCGTCACCTGCACCGTGGAAGTCGTATGTTTTTGAATTTCCCCGATCAGGCCTTGAATTTTTTCAGCCGAGACTTTGCTTTGATCGGCCAGCTTCCGTATTTCTTCGGCCACGACCGCGAACCCCTTTCCATGCTCTCCCGCCCGGACGGCTTCGATGGAGGCATTCAGGGACAGCAGGTTGGTCTGATTGGCCAGGTCGGAGACCAGTTTGATGATCGTGCCGATTTGATGGCTGTGCTCGTCCAGCCGCTGAATTTGATGGGCGATGAGTTCCACCTTCTGATGGACCTGATTCATTCCTGACATGACCTCCTGAATCGCCTGGGAGCCCTGTTCAGCCAATGAAGAGGCCGTCCTGGCTCCCGTTGCGGCGGATTCGGATTGTCCGGCCACCTGGAGCGAAGCTGTTTTCAACTGTTCCATGGTCGCGGTGGTGTCATGGATGCCCTCGGCCTGCAGGCAGGCCGTGCGTTCCTGCTCTTCGACTGCCACGGCGATTTGCGTGGAGGTTTCGGACAGCACCTGCACCACGGATTGAATGGGTTTCTTAATGGAGAAATAACTGATGGTGACGACAAACAGCAGCCCGAGGGTGACGGTCGTGAGCAGAATGATGGTCCCGGTTTGTAAATCCTGTTCCACTGCACCTACCGGCGAAATGATCTCGACGACGCCGCGCACGTCACCCACCCGCCAGTCGCGTTTGGGAGATTCGGGATGGGCATTGTGGCAGGTGACGCAGCCCTCCTCCATGACATCGGCGACGGCGTACCGGATGGATAAACGATTCTGGAGGGGTTCAAACCGATAAAACGGTTGGTGGGGTTGCTGTTCAAGCGAGCGGAGCGCTTCCTGTTCGAAGGCGTCGCGTGATTCGGTGTCCTTTCGATGAGGGAAAGGATACCGGCTGTAGAGGCGAATGCGGGTTCCGGGATTTTCCTTTTCGATTTCCCGTCCCATGACGTTCGTGAAGGTGGCGGGCAGGGGAAGCGTGCCCTCCTGCTGATTCCAGTCATAATTAATATGCATGCCGGACTTTTTGGCGCGTGTCACCACCTCATCGGTGTAAAAGCTGCGGAGGGTTTTGACCTGGTCGGCCAGAGTCTTGGCTTTATCCAGCCCGACCTGTTCCAGATTTCGGGATTTGATCGAAACGAGCACCATGGCGCAGATGGCCACGACCAAAAGGGCGCTCAACAGGATGGGGAGGATCACCCGACCCTGCCGGACCGGTTGGAATAGGGATGAGGGAAACTCCGAATAGGTCATGCTTGAATCCTTCGAGCGTGAGATGCTTCCCACCGATGGAATGGGTGTTGGTAGGATATCGGATGACCGGGGAGCAAGCTTAAGGTGAAGACACCACGGAGAAAGGTCGGGTGATGAGGTTCATCACGCGAACCCTGGATTCACGACCGGAACCGCGTTAGACTGCACGCAGTCATCGCCTGGATTGGTTCAAGGAAATCGCAGGGAGATGGGAATGAGACGGACCAATGAGCAATAGGGAAACTCGGAAATTCATGAAGCGATGGGCGGGGAGGTTATTCCTGTTGCTGATGGTATCCGGCTGTCTGCCGTCCTGGGGGTTGGCACAATCGGACGTGCAGTATCAACTTAGGAGTCAGGACCAATCGGGGACGTGGCGGGAAGGCATTAAACCCAAACCGGTCTCGGGAGGCACCATGGAATTAATTTCCGTGTTGGCTGATTATGAGGAACCGGTGCCGGAGGAAACGTTCCCGGACATGCTGAAGCTTCGATTTTATCTGGATGAAACCCGTGAGGTCTTTGTCATCGTTCGCGAGTTGGATTACCGCACCTATTATTGGTTGGATAAGGTTCAGCCTGTGCGGCCATGGGCAAAAGGGTTTCACAATATTTTTGTCTGGCCTACCGATCCCGTTCTGCAACGGGTGACTCCCCGACTTACGTTGTACGACTTGGGGGTACTGGTCCGTCTGGATGACGATACGACCTCAAGTATTGAACGGGTGGCGCCGGGCGTGTTGTATCACGATGCCCCCCCTGCACGGATTACGGGGTATGTGTTTACCTTGAAACCCGGTGAGGATGTCAGGTTGTCGGCCGTTATGACCGAGGAAGCCACCGGCACCATCGTCGATCAGCAATTGTTCAGGCGAAAGCGCGGGGGGCGTCCGTTTACCATACACTGGGATGCCAGGGAATCCGCATCCGGCCCTTACGTTTTGGCCATCTCCGGGTTTTCCCTTTCAACCAATCAACCTATCTCGAAAGAAATTCATTTCTTCCATCAGCCGGGCCTGAATCCCTGAGAGAAGCGCCGCCGTTCATCATGAAGGACATCTTTATCAGTTACGCATCCGAAGATCGACCGATCGCCCAACGGCTGGCGGCAGAATTGGAGGGGGCCGGGCTGTCCGTCTGGTGGGACCGGCACATAGAGGTCGGCAGCGAGTGGGATAAGACGATTGAAGAGGCCCTGGCGGGTGCGAAGTGTGTGGTGGTGTTATGGACCGGGCATGCGAAACATTCCCGGTGGGTGCGGGCGGAAGCCCGGGAAGCGTTGAAACAGGAAAAGGTGGTGCCGGTCATGCTGGAGCCTAATGCCATTCCGCTGGCCTTTACCGGCATCCAAGCCCTGCGTTTCCTGGGGTGGGCCGGGCGTGCCGGTACTCAGGAATTTGACATTCTGCATGGAGTGATCCAGGCCAAACTGGAAGGGAAACCCGTTGAACTGCCGGAGGCGTCTTCCACAAAAGCATCGCCGGTGGGAAAGCTGGCCGCATTGGCGGGAATCAAAAGCGGGCTCGGGGGAGGTTTGGCCCTGCTTCTCGTCATCAGTTATCTGGTGCGAATGGATCCGGTCGTCTCGGTGCAGGTGGAGACCACAGAATGGAATTTCAGGTGGCGCCCGGCCTGGACGATAGGCGGTTGACGGATGCCCTGACGTTTGACCGCCTGACGGTGGAAAAAGTCGGGATGTTTTCCTTGCGTCCCGACCGGTTGCTGGTGGCCGATCCGGCGGATTATGACATGGTCTCGGACAGTTATCCC
>JBDIVP010000293.1:0-4457 GCA_039794325.1 Candidatus Inrsubterrania sp. | reverse complement strand
AATCGGAGAATACCTGGACATACCGGGTGAGGGATACCGGGCCACCGTCATTCGTCATCGGACCGATTCCGTCTATGGGCGTCCCTTGGCCTATCGTGAAATCACCTGGGTGTAAGGGGGGCGTTATCGGGGCGGTGCGACGAAGGTGATACGGGCTTGAGCACCTGGCACGAGCAGTCGATCGCAAGGCGTCACCTGTCCCTCAACGGCAATGTGCGGGATGGATCCGGGCCTACTCATCAATTGTTGGGTGAGGAGTTCGGCGGAAGCCAGAGGGTTGGCCATGCGATACAAATAAATTATACCCAGGGCTTCCGCCTTGTGCCAGTCAGAACCCAATCGTTCACGGTAAAATTTGGCAATGGTCGTAGGAGCGTCCGGACTGAGCAGGATGGCCGAGGGAAGGGTGTTGTAGGATCGGCCGTGGGCTTGAGCGGTCCCGCTGGGAATGGCGCTGGTGAGGGTGGCGCGAGGATAGGGGGGAACGGCGAAAAAATTGGCCGGTGGAGTCCAATGCTTGAGAAATGCCTCTTGCATCATCGTTAAGCGACAGTGCGGATCTTCGGCTACGTTGGAAAAGTCCGCTTTTGGAGCGTAAGAAGATGCCAAACTTATTGCAGGGAATAACAGAAGCCAACTCAACAAACCCATGAGGTGTACTGCGTTCATTCGTCCCCTCCTTCCTGTTCCATCAATTTTTAAGCCATAGCGTGACGCCTTCGATGCGGATCACTTTTGCCGGGGTGCCTTTTGCCAGCGTGGTGATGCCGGCGTTACGTACCGACCACGTGGAGCCTCGAAGTTCCGCCTGTCCAAGGCGTTGGGCTTCGATATCCTCAATCACGGTGGCATATTCCCCGACCATGGAGTCTTCGGGGCCTCTATCCTGTGCGTCATCTGTGGTTTGAGGTTGTAACGGTTTTCGTAAGGTAAAAAATGAGACAATGCCGAATAGGGCAAATACAAACCATTGAAAAGCCGTCGGGAGGTCACCGGCCAACCAAACCAGCAGGCTGACCAGAACAGCAGACATCCCGAAAAACAGAAAATAAAAATTTCCCAGCCCGCCCAGCGTCAGGATTTCAAAGCCGATTAAACACAATCCCAATATCAGCCAATCGGTCCAAACCATGGTCCGGCACACCTCCTTATCACTCCTAATGAATCGGACATCTCAGGGAACTCACCCCCATTGATGGTTCTCCACCATGGTTGCCGTGTGGTGGGGATGAGGACATGGGCCTTCATGGCTGAAACAAACGAGGGCTTGCTTTGGTCATCCGAAGGGGTGTCCGGTTCATTTGAAAAATTTAGCACATTTTTTCCCGTAAGGTCTGCTTCTTTTGGGGAATGGATTTATTGGGGAGACCAACGTGTCGGGAGGGCGGGATGTTCGAGGAACACCGAGGCTGGAAATTGTTGGCCGGTTTGAGAGTGGCGGAGGATGCGTTTGAGAACAAAATCAAACAGCATGGGGTTGAAATTATAAATTTCATTGAGGGCCTGCCGTTCTTCGGGAGTGATGTGTCCTGAGAAGACCAGTGCCCGTGTCTGGATCACGATATTGACGGCCGGCAAGGGATAATCACTTCCATTGATGAGCCTGGAATGAATGGAAGTCCTGGCAAGGACGGCGTCCAGGTTGTGCATTCTGTTGAAATGGGTCAACCCCGAGATATCGGCAAACAAGAGCCCTTCGTAGCGGGGATCTTCCAGCATCTCGAACGCCAGGTCGATGGACGGTGTGCCGGGTGCGCAGAGGTCCGCATCCTCCACCTTGCATTCGCTCAGACTGGCAACGTGGGCCATAATCACTTTGACACCCATATCCAGCGGTTTTTTGAGAAGGAGAGGGTTGCCCAGGTGCTGGTACCCTTCAGCTTCCGTCGCCACTTCCTGGCCCGTATGCGAGAGGAGCACCATGTCGTACTCCCGCATGGTTCGATAAAACGCCTCGAGCTTGCCGCGCATCCGGACGGAATCCGGGTGTATGCCCATTGAATTGGGAAGCCATTTCACAAAACGTACTCCCTGCTCGGCATACCGCTGAAGTTCGGTTACGGCATCGGCCCGGTAAGGATGGATGGAGATAATGGGAAAGAAGAGATCCGGATGGCGAATGGCGACATCCATGACATACTCGTTGGGCACATGAAACGATGACAATTTCCGGTTGGGACGCCCTTGTTCGTCATGAAAAAAATCAAAAGCCAGTAACCCGAATGTGCCGGGTTGGGGCATGTGCCGAATGAGATCCGTCAAGCGCTCAAGGTATTGTGCGTCAGCCCGGTTCTCATCGGTGATGCCGGCGGCGTTTTTAAAAATCACAAATTGACCATAGCGGAATAACCCCTTCCATGGTGATTGCCAATCCGGATTGACATAGGTCCCGTTCACCTCTTCATTCATCCCCAAAAGGTGGACATGATAGTCCCGAAACCCACCGGCAGGCATATCCTGGTAAGCCTGTCTGATCAGTGCGCGGGCTTCAGGGCTGATCTGTTTGTCTAAATCCCGCGGGTTCCGGTCGGATGTCCCGTTTATCAGGTCGCATCCTGCAATCAGGCAGCCGATGGCAACTACCAGAGTTGTCAAAAGGCCCGGCCATGAATGCTTCTGGAGATTCGAAATCAGGAGGAGGAGATTCCGGATGTGCGAGGGGGAGGGAGGGGTATGCCATAAAAGGCTTTTCCAAAAAACAGGTCCGATCCATATCATTAATACTGTCATCTTTCTCAAAGCGAACCCAAAAGACAAGGCGATTTTGTTGAATTCCTCGATGGTGTATGGGCAAGTCTTTCCTGGCGAGTGCCGGTGGGGCCGGCTTTGAAAGGAAAAACGGCTGAATGATCGAGTGCTGGACGGGAAGGGAATGATGGATAGAATGATAATGTTGTTCCATTGAAGCATGGCCGAATCCAGCACCGTTCCCAGGCGTTTGAAGCCACGGAGGGAACAACGTGACTGAATCGGTTGTGGTAACGCCATATGATTAGGGCCCCTGTGATGAACACATGTTCCAAGCTACTTAAGGAGAGGATATCATGCCGGGAATTCGATTCAATCTGCCTCATCAAAACGCCCAAAAGGGGCCGACTTGTTGGTACTATGCCCTTAAGGTGATCATGAAATTCCACGGCCTGATTTCACCTCCCGGCATGGGCGGAGCGCCGAATGTGCATGGCAAGTGGAAAGACCTGCATCGGGTGCGACAGTCCATCACCGATTTAAAGCATATGGGTATTGATCATAACGATCTGAGTAAAATCTCCAATAATTTGTATGGGAAATACGTAGCAGGCCGTGATTCCCATGTCAAAGAGGCCATGGCGCGGGTGGCGCGAATGAACACCACCACGCGATTCAACTTTGTCGAGGAAATTATCGGTTTGGATTACATTCGAGAAATACAAATACATCCCTGGGATATCACCGGCGTCATCAATGCGCTGAGAGATCATGGGCCTTTTTACATCAGTGTCGCGAAGGCCCCTCATATTTGCAGCTCCCCTAAGGCAGATCCGTATATCCCTGGTGGGACTTCGTATCGTGTCAAAGGAGAGCACTTTACAGGTGGGCCTCATGCCATGGTGATTTATGCCGCGTACCAGGGTGCACAGCCACCGGGTTACTACAGCCCGGATAAGGAGCGCGTGTACTTCTGGAATCCCAATGATCCACGGACCGTGTTTTATTCGGCTTGGGATGATATGTCCGCAAACCTTAATACCCCCGAGCCTTTCAGAGGAGCCACCGTAGGGGTGGCGGTTTCATGCAATCAACCCCACAATTGTGCTCACATAAGTACTGCGATCGGAATTCCTTAAAAGGAAAAGCCTGGTATGCCGAGAATCAACAAGCTGCCATTACGAATAACCCGCCGTGAATGAATATTCAATCAGGGTAGCCACCCCGAACGACGCGGCTGCGGTTGAGGCCTTGTTGCAGGTGTGTTATCCCCCGCTCATGGAGCGAGCCTATGACGTGGGGGTATTGGCTCAGGCTCTTACTGTGATGACCAAGGCGAATCTGATGTTACTATCCTCAGGAACCTACTATGTGGCCGGGACCATTGATGGCTCGATTATCGGCTGCGGCGGTTGGACCCCGGGAAGGCCGGACGCAGGGCGCATTGAAAAGCATGTCGGGCATCTTCGGCATTTTGGAACGCATCCGGCCTGGATCAAGCGGGGGATCGGAAAAGCGATCTATCAGCGGTGCGAGGTCAGTGCCGGCACCGCAGGCATCACGATGTTTGAAGTCTATTCCAGCTTAAACGCTGAACCCTTTTACGAGGCCCTGGGGTTCCAGCCGCTTCGATACCTCTCTCTTGCATTAAGTCCTGGAGTTGTGTTGCCTACCGTTCTCATGCGCTGTGCCCTTCCCAGCGGTTTCGCGTGAGGAAAGACTTGCACTTCGTGTCATTGTGGAGCAACTCGAACATAATGAAACAGGAC
>JBDIVP010000292.1:0-4486 GCA_039794325.1 Candidatus Inrsubterrania sp. | reverse complement strand
TATCGTCTGACAACTTCCATATTTACCGAAAAACCTGGGAAGGATCAACATGAACAGTGCGTACACGCTCTGCCGTAATGACCGACTCCAGTTCCCATACAGCCCGTTCCAGCCCAATATTTCGAATCGTATATTGATATTCGGAATAATGTCTCATCTCATCCTGTGCCTTTTCAAAACGCCGCTGTTGATCTTCTGGAGAATCCGTCCCACGTCCGGAGAGACGTTGCCACAACACGTCTAATGAAGGAGGGAGAATAAACACGCTGACAGCACGCTTTAGGGTGCCCATAACCTGATTGGCCCCCTGAACATCAATATCCAAAAGAATGTCGGTTTGTATATGTGGAGGCTGCTCCAACTCTTTCCATGGAGTCCCATACAGGTGTCCATGAACTTCCGCCCACTCCGCAAAGGCATGATCGGACTTCTTCCGTTCAAACTCTTCTCTCGTAATAAATCGATATTCCTTTCCATCCATTTCTCCGACACGAGGCATACGTGTCGTACAGGATACAGACAGTCGAAGGTCGGGAACGGATTGGAGGATATGACGGCAAAGGGTGGTCTTTCCGACCCCTGAGGGTCCGGAGACAACAAACAAGAGCTTTTTCCCCTCACCGTGCTTGTCACTCAACATTCTGAACCTGTTCACGAATTTTTTCCAACTCGCTTTTTAATTCCACGACATGTTTGGAAATCTCCACATCATTGGCCTTTGCCCCCATCGTATTGACTTCCCGACCCATTTCCTGCAGAAGAAAATCCAGGCGTTTACCAACAGGCTCTTTTTCCTTCAGTGCCGAACGAAACTGGTTAAAATGACTATGAAGGCGGGTCACTTCCTCAGACACATCACTTTTTTCGGCAAAAAGAATAACCTCCTGGGCAAGACGTTCATGATTGACAGGTTCACCAGCAAGGAGTTTGGTGACCCGTGACTCCAAGCGTTCCGCATATCCACGTACTGACAAAGGAATACGTGCTTCAATAGCCTGAACCCCTGAAACCAAGCTCTGAATCCTTTCCGACAAATCTTGACGGAGAGCAGCCCCCTCATTGCGTCGCATTTTGTCCAAATCCCGCAGAGCGTGACGGGTGAGTCCCATCACGCTACCCGAAAGGTTCTTTAAAGGTGGGGTATTTTCGGTGGCCGAAAAGATATCACGAAAGCCGGCAAGAACATTGACATCGATGGTTCCAGTCAATTTGAAATCGCGTTGCAATTCCTGCAATGCCTGATAGTACCGTTTGGCCATCGCACGATCCAAGTGAACGACCTTGCCTGAAGCTCCGGCGCCATTGAGGGTGACCGTCAACTCGATTCTGCCCCTGGCACAGGTCTGACGCACCAAATCTTTCAACGGAATTTCAAGATTCGAAAGTACCTTGGGAAGACGGACGGAAAATTCACAAAACCGATGATTTACGGCCCGTACTTCCACCCCAACCGCCATCCCCTGACATAACGCTTCCCTTTTACCAAACCCGGTCATACTTTTCATGCTCGGGTGCCCTTACCCGCCCACACACATTGTTCATAGATCACACATCGATCACACTGCGGTGCTCTGGACTGGCACACATACCGCCCATGCAGCAAGAGACGTTGAGCTCCTGATGTCCATTTTGGCTTTGGCAAAATCCCTTGCAAATCCCGTTCAATCCGGTCGGGATCTTGGCTGGTTGTCAATCCCAGGCGATTGGCCACCCGCTTGACATGGGTATCCACCACCACTGCAGGTTGTCCGAAATAACTGCCTAAAATCACATTGGCGGTTTTTCGTCCCACCCCGGGAAGTTGAATAAGTTCCTCCATGGTACCTGGGACTATTCCACCAAATTTTCCTTCCAAGACTTTACCGCATCCGATAAGGTGGCGGGCTTTACTTTTAAAGAACCCGGTCGATCGAATCAAAGATTCCAATTCCGTCTGATCGGCCTGTGCATAATCGGCAGCCGTCCGATACATGGCAAAAAGATGAGGGGTAACCATATTCACCCGTTCATCCGTACATTGCGCGGAAAGGATCGTGGCTACCAATAACTCAAGCGGATTATTGGAGTCCAATTCTACTCTGGCCTCCGGCATCGCTCCTTCCAGGATCGACAAAATCCGTTTGCCCCGCCGGGCAGCGGCATCGGATAACGAGGACTGGGATCGCATGGGATTCCGAACAGTCACCGGCATGAATGTTCTCAGCAAAGCCTGGCCATTTTGCCCGAGATTGGGGACGGCATACATGCCTTTTCGAACGTTGGCTCTCGATCCGCCGCCTGAGTCGTTTGCAATAAGTGAAGCAACTCTTCTCGCAAGGGCATGAGAGAAGTTCCATCCATGGCACACCCACTGATTCCTGCAAATCGCCAGCATAATCGTTGAATCGCCGAAGGGTCAGCCGCATCGGCTTTATTAATAAATCTCAGACGAGGAATCTCATCCAACCCCAATGACCCGAGAATTCTTTCGACGGCCGAAATTTGTTGATCGGGATCCGACGCACGCCCATCAATCACGTGAACAAGAATATCGGCGTCGCGCAACTCTTCTAATGTCGTTTGGAACGCCGCCACCAGGTCTTTCGGCAAATCCCGGATAAATCCCACCGTATCGGTCAGAATGATCTCACCAAATCCCGGCAAATACCATTGCCGGCTTACGGCGTCCAACGTTTCAAACACTCGCTCCTTCACCGACACGACACTTGTGGTCAGCGTGTTCAGAAGGGTGGACTTCCCTGCATTGGTATACCCAACCAGAGACACCACCGGCAAACCGCGTTTTAAACGCATCTTTCTTTGTTCTTGACGGCCTTGAGCCACAGACTTCAAATCCCGTTCCAATCGTTGGATTCGATCACGAATACGTCTTCGATCGGATTCCAATTTGGTTTCGCCCGGCCCTCTCGTACCAATCCCTCCACCCAATCTGGAAAATGCAGAATTCGACTGAGCCAATCGTGGAAGCCGATAGCGAAGTTGTGCCAATTCAACCTGAATTTTTCCAATTCGAGAATGCGCCCGTCTGGCAAAGATATCCAAGATCACCTGCGTTCGATCCAACACCCGCAAATCCGTGATTTCTGAAATTCCGCGAACCTGAACCGGGGTAAGATCCTGATCAATGACCAGGGTATCGGCACCGGATTGTAGAGCATGAATCGCCAACTCCTTCATCTTGCCCGATCCCACCACATACTTGGGATGTAAAAATGCTTGTCGCTGCCTCAATGTCCCTAAAACTTCCAACTCATTGGCTCGAACCAATTCGTTGAGTTCATCAAGTCGATCTTGCTGATCCTGCGTATTATGGGTTTCCACACTCACCAACAAAGCCCGACCTTCCCTCACCCCCTCACGCAATCCGGGACATGCTTTGACAATATCCTGTTCCAGGGACTGAATAAATTCCTGGCAATTCAGCTGAAACGCTTGAAACCGACAAGGGTTCCATTGAAGAGTCGGCCGCCCATGCATGGGACGGGCCAAATTATGGGCCAGAAAAATATCCTGAATTGTACCGTCTTTGCCAACTCCGATCGCCGCCATGAGATCCAACCGCAGCAGGGCTAAATCGGTCAAGTCATCCTGTGTCAAAGGTTGATTATTAAGATGAGTATGAACCAAGCGAACCCCCCGCAACAGACGTAACCCGGATCGGGTTCTGGATAGGTGAGGGATAACCAGTTCATGGTCATTTCCAATAATGACAGATTCGATTTGACCTTGTCGATTGATCAGCAATCCGATCTGTCGGCGGGTCTCATAGGTGAGGTCCGCACATTCCCTTGCGACCTCGGGGGTAATGACCTTCTCTACCGGAATACGCCGTCGGTACAAACGTTCCAAACGGGCAATCGCATGCGCTTTCAGTCCGTGTAAATTCCCGATAACCGTAGGAATCTTGGTCCTCCCTTTCGTTAGTCCACATTGGCTGAAACAACATCAGCCGATTTTCTCAACATTTGTTTCCATTGCAAAGTGGAAAATACTTCGACATCCCAGGATGCATATTCGTTTCGTCTGAGTTTTTCCAAACCAGCTGCGGCAATCATAGCGGCATTATCCGTGCACAAGGACCGGGGTGGCAAAACCAAAGACAGATCAACTTCCTTGGCTTTTTCAGTAAGTTTCTCACGGAGTCGTGAATTAGCGGCCACCCCCCCGACCACGGCAACAGCCCCCACGGAATACTCGTTGGCCCCATCTAAAAGTTTTTTGCAAAGCACATCCACAATGGCCTCTTGATAACTGGCCGCAATGTCCTCCAACGTCGGGTCCCTCTCTCCCCGTTTCTCCCTGTCACGCAAGAAATACAACAAAGAAGTTTTTAAACCGCTAAAACTGAAATTTAAATCCTGGCTATGGAGGTGAGGGCGAGGAAACGGGACCGAAAGCGCCGAGCCGTTTCGCGCCAACCGATCAATGGCAGGTCCGCCCGGATATGGCAATCCTAACATTTTGGCCCCCTTATCGAATGCCTCAC
>JBDIVP010000291.1:0-4486 GCA_039794325.1 Candidatus Inrsubterrania sp. | reverse complement strand
GGCTGTTTTCCTTTGCGTGATGAATGGAGGAATGCAATCATGATCCCGATCATCTCTTGCGGGCCCTTACTCCTTGATGAGCATGACCTCGGTGGCCTTGATGACCACGGTTACGGGCGTTCCTACCGCCAATTGCATCTCATCCAACGCCTGCCGCGTTATGGCGGCACCCAACTGAAGCGACCCGGCCGTCACCTTGACGGCTCCCATCGCTTCTCCTTTGTCGATGGATGTAATGGTTCCGTGAAAAAGATTTCTGGCGCTGATTTTCATGTGCGGTCCGGCATCCTTGATCAGCATCGCTTCGGTAGATTTGACCACTGCCATGACGGTGTCATTCGGCTTCAAATTGAGCGTTTTCACTCCATAGTTGGTGATGGCGGACACCATCGTATGCTCACCCGCCTGAAGTGTCACGAGTGACATGGCCTCGCCGGTTTGAATGTCGGTTACGCGCCCGGTGATTTGATTTTGTGCACTGATCATTGGCGTACCTCCTGGTGGTGAATGGTAGGCATGTTGCGAGGGGGATTAGAAAAACACTTCGTATTGAACCATGAACGCATGGCTGATCAGGTCCTGCCCCGAACCGGTGCCGGGACCATCCACCACGAACACATTCGGCACGCCGCCGTTGTCTCCCACATTAACGGCATCGGGAGCACTCCGCCCGCCGGCAAATCCTCCGGTACCCATGGTAACCGTGGAAAATTGCAAGACGATCTTGTGGTCGTAGGTGGAATGAAAATAATAGGTGAGGGCCGCATCAACTTGTTTGATCAAATCCTGACTGGCTTTGGTATCGGGGTCCCAATAGGCATACCGGGCGGCCAGCTCCAACCGCCGGGGAATGAGGTAATAGCCCGATTGGACGTACCAGCCGGTCGAATTGCCCAATTGCCGGGGAATGCTGCGGATGACGTGCTCGCGCAGCGTATTGTTGCGGAAAAAAAATTCGCTGTGGAATGACCACCCCCGATACTTCACGTTCGCATCGACGCTCCACGTCAGTAAGTTGAGAATGCCGTTCCCCAACAACCGTCCATTACCGGTTGCTCCCAGCTGCCGTTTGGAGATGGTCAGATCTCCGAGATCGGATGCCAAACTGAAATTCGATCCGGCGGGATCGGCGGGATCCACAACCGAACTGGTGTTGACCGCCGGATTGTAAGCCACTCCACCGCCAAGGGATACCTGAGGGGCCTGCGAATAGGCGATATCCCCTTCGGCATACCCAGGAAGCCCCAAAATATTCCAATTCAAACGAGCGACATACATCAGTTCGTTGGCATTATTCCTGAAATTGGCGCCAACGGCGAATTGCCGGGCCCGGAAATTATCGCTGCCATCAATGCCCTCTGATTGAAAAGATCCCAACCCGGTCGTGCCGGGACCGGTTCCATTAAAGACGCCGAAATAATAATTGAACGGCAGGCTGGGATCGTTTTGAATGGTGATGCCCATGTCACGCCGGTTACGGGCACTGGCGGTGAAGGCATCCATCACCAGGGCCCGTTCGGCGAACTGCATCGAAGCGGTGCTGTTGATTTGGGAACGATTGAAGAGCACCTTGTATTGCCCCACCCAGATATTCGCCCAGCGCCAACGAGTGAATTGAAAATTCCAGTCGAAGAGCTGAACGGAGGAGGGGCTGGCTCCTTCCTCATTTCCTTCCGCGGCAAGCTGGATAAAGTATTTAAAATCAGGGTCGAAAAGGTGCCCCATGAAATACAGGCGTGCCCGGCGGACATTGAACGTATCGGCGCTGCCTTCATGGCGCGAGGCCCGTAAATTCCCGAACACCCCCAGAAATTGCGGGAAATTCTTGAAATCCCCCAACGTTCGCCACAAAGCGTTCCGTTCCCAATGGGTATAGCGTAACTGGGTCCTGGCCCGGACTTTCAGAAAAAAGGCATTGTCGTTAAACGAGAAATTAAATCCCCGGTCGTACCAGAGTTTATAGTCCGGCTCGAGAATTCTGGCCCGGGCCTGAGAGGCTCTTCGCGCCTCGTCGAATTCTTCCTGGGTAATCGTTCCCTGCTTCAGAGCTTTTTCAAGCAGCAGGCGAAGGGCCGGGTCCTGATCCTCCGCAAAGACCCATTCGCCATTTTTTTGAATGAGACGCCCGGTTTCGGCTCCCAATGCAACGGATATCCCTCCCCAAAGTATCATCCAGGCCAAAATGAGTGCTGCAAGGACCTTGGAGAAGGTGGATTCGGCAATACCGATCCCTAAGCCACCAGTCATTTGTTGTTCTCCTCATTGTCGATCCGGATGTGGAAATAGGGGTCGCGAAGGGCGATCCAGCCCGAAGTCACAAACCGTCCGGCAGTCGGATTGGGACCCGGTGTGTACAAGGCAAAAGCCACCTGTTCATTCGGCATCGCGGTTTTCAACCCCTCAATCAGATGAGGGATTAACATGTGGCGGGAACTTTCCGGAAACAGGAGTTCCGGCCGTGCCGTTTGTTCGCTGAGCCGCAAGGGCCACGACCCCGGATGTTCAAGGACGGATAAATTTTTCAGAATAGCGTCCAACTGTTCGGCAGAGAGGGAAATCGGATGCGTATAGTGGGGGGCAGGGGAGACTTGTTCCGTTCTCACCATCAAGCGGTGGTCTTCGTGAATGACCTGGGTTGGGACCGGCAGCCGGGCACAGCCGGCCAAAATCAGGCAGAAAGTTATTAATCCCCAAAAACCGGTTTTCCAAACACCGATCCGTGCCTGCCAAGGGTTGGAACGAATCCTACGAATGATCATGTTCATGAAAGAAACTTCCTGGTTCACATATGTTTCAATCGTGTCTTTCCGATGAGTTTTTCAAAGCGGCCGACGCCTGCAGGAGGGCGTTCCAGACCGAACGTTGGGGGTGGGAGTCCCTCGATAGGATATATCCCTTGGCCTTGAAAGCCTGTTGTGCTTCCGTGGAGTTCATAAACGCCAGGAATCGGTTCCCTGCCCGATGGTTCTGTTGACCGTGTTTCATCGCGAACATATACCGTGGCGAAAAAGAATCCGGATCGGATTCGGCAAGAATCGCCAACCCGGGGTCGTTCAGAACGGCGGACTTGAACAGAATGCCGTAGTGGGCCTTACCTGTTTTGACGGACCGGAGCACGGTGGCGTCATTGGTGGCCAGGATGATGCGTCCAGAGGAATCCGGTGGAACTCCGATCGCATGGAGCAGGGCTCTTGCATGATGCCCGTCATGGGTCTTTGCCGGATCGGGGATGGCGATGGTGATGTCCCCTTGTTGCAGGCGATGGATGAGGTCACGGGAAGAATTGAATGCCTTTCCGTCGGACGGGGGGGCGATGACCGCCAGCGGGGCTTGGACGCTGGGGGCGGTATTGGCCCGGATGATTAATTGCCGGGTTTCAAGCCATTGAATAAATGCGGGATTATCGGAGGCAAAAAACTGAACGGGAAGCCCCTCCGCCGACCCCTTCAGTTTCTCTTCCGACGCGACGGCAATTCGCACGCGGTCCCCCGGATTGGCCGCTTCAAACGTCGTGGCCATGGCTTCGATGTCATCCGCTACCTCTGGAGTGGCGGCAATGACAACCATTCCGGCATGACCCAAAGAGGCCCAAAATCCTACTCCCAGAATGCCGGTGCCGATGAAAAATCCGAGCAGGGCGTTGAGCCCTGTGCCGCAAGGTAGCGGGACGCGTGTCATGTCTTCCTCCAGGGTTGTTGAGCCCGGTCGTTGGTCGATTCTTGCAAGATGGCGCCAATATGGCGGCTGGGGTACGAATGGGCGGAGGGCAGGGTCGGGTGTATGATCGATGCGAGGGGATGTGCAACCGGGTGAGGCTTTTGTGTGGAGATCGTCATGTTGAATTTGCTCATCGATCATTCATGACAATGAATAACGCGAATGTAACTTATAAAGTTCTCAGTGTCAATTAAAAATTGCATAGCAAAATTTGATCTTCTTTGAATGGATCATGAAAAGTCGTGGGTGTTTGTCAGGTGTGGAATCAAGGGACTGTAGTCGTTGGGAGTGGTGAATAATAAAGATTTTCAAGGGCAAATTTGTTTTTTCAACAGACCCTCGTTTGCTGATCGGGCAGAGGCTGCAGCCGGTCGACCCGCAGAGTGGCGACGGCATAGTCCGCTTCGACGACGCCTTCCACGAGAAGGGGATAGTCATTGGTCAGCAGGTGCCCGTATTGCCTGAAAATCCGTGGGAAGAGGGTCGCATCGAACAGGCCGGTCATATCTTCCAACGTGACAAACTCCATCGGCTCGCCGTGCTTGGTGGAAGCGCCTTTTTCCGTGATCAACCAGCCGAGCATGGTCACGCGTTGCCCGATCCGGTCGGCCATGTCCGTGGCCGGGGTGATCGATCGAATATTTGGGGGCGTGGCGTAGAGGGCGAGCGGATGGCAGGAAAGGGGGAAGCCGAACGTGTCGATTTCATGCCGGATGACCTGCTCACGGGAATAATCACGGGGAATGGGCAGCCGGAGAGAGGTGGGAAG
>JBDIVP010000290.1:0-4508 GCA_039794325.1 Candidatus Inrsubterrania sp. | reverse complement strand
GTACATGGGATCGATTGCGTATTTATGTGCGCCGCCAATACGTCCGGCGCTGCCGTCATTGCGAGTAACCCATTGGCACATGTGACGTCCAACGTCGTGATGAACGTTCAGATGCTCGAAGCGGCCTATCATGCCGGCGTCAAAAAATTCGTGTTTATCAGCAGCACGATCGTATATCCTGACACGGGCGCTAGACCGACTCGCGAAGAAGAGGCTTTTTGCGGAGATCCCTACGAAACATATTTTAGCGCCGGATGGATGAAACGGTACGGGGAGCTCCTCTGCCGGACGTACGCGGAGAAACTCCGCACTCCCATGCCGACGGTCGTGGTGCGACCCTCCAATGTCTACGGGCCTCACGATAAGTTTGACCTGGGCCGTGCGCATGTCACCCCCTCCCTTATTCGAAAGGTCGTTGAAGGGCAAGATCCATTGGAGGTCTGGGGAACAGGCGATGATGTCAGGGATCTGATCTTTATAGACGATTTTATCGATGGTCTATTGCTGGCCACCGAACGATTGAACACATATTGTCCAATCAACATCGCATCGGGAACCGGATACACGGTGAAAGAAATTCTTGAAACTATCATTCATGTGGCGGGCAAAGCGACTCCACGTATTGTGTTTGATCGCAGCAAACCCAGAATGGTCCCTGTCAGATTGGTGGATATTGGAAAAGCAAAGACCGTATTAGGATTTTCTCCGCAGACATCCTTGGTAGAGGGTCTCAGAAAAACGGTGGAATGGTATCATGCCTATGCCATGAAAGGTTCCACGCCTGGTTGGCGGGGGAACGACTGTTCCAGGATATGTGAAAAGAGCACGGCCTAACCGAACCAGAAACACATGATGAAAAACACCTTCCCTGAAAGCCAATTAGCCCATAAATGGCTTGATGGACTTTGTGGTATCGAAATCGGTCCGTCCTCTCATAATCCCTTCGGATTAAATACAAGGAACGTCGGATTAATTGACTCGGTATACGAACATGAACAACAAACGCTGACGGGAAAAGTGTCGAAACTAGATGTCATCGCCGCTGCGGAAAGCATCCCTCTCCCGAGTGAATCCGAGGACTTTATTCTTTCCTCCCATGTCATCGAACATTGTCCTAATATGATCCGGGCATTGGTTGAGTGGTATCGGATTTTGAAGCCCGAAGGAATTTTGTATTTGGTGACTCCGCATCGGGATGCCGCACCCAGCGACCGCGGGAGGCCTGTGACGACCTGGGAGCATCTTGTTTCCGATTATTTGGTGAATATGACATCAGAGGGAGAACCGGAAGTAGGTGAATTTTTACATTGTCATTATCACGTTTTTGATTCAGTAGCGATGAAAGAACATTTCCAGAACATTTTTGGGGCACGGATGGAATTGCTCGATTTTCAAGAAGTGGATGATAAGATCGGCAATGGTTTTGTATTGGTCTATAAAAAAGTCGTGCCACTCCGAAAGGCGTTTCCTTGGAAATTCGAGGCCAACAATCACAGAGCCTACGTCTCTCGACCAGCGGATTTTTATGTATTGCAGGAGGACAAAGTGGCGGAAGCATCAACAAATCGCGACATCGTCGAGGTCAGCGATCCCGATCAAGGAACTCGGGAAACAACTAATGTACGGCCTCAAAAAGTCGGGAACGAACGCCCATTAGTGTCCGCGATCATGACAGTTTATCAAGCCGAACGATTTATGAGAGGCGCTTTTGAAGATTTGCTGGCCCAAACGATTGCGGATCAGGTTGAGATTATCGTCGTTGATACTGATTCTCCCGAACGTGAGCAGGATATTGCAAGGCAATTCCAGGAAAAACATCCCAATATTGTGTATATTCGAACCGGTTTTCGCCAATCCCCCCCGGAAGCCTTTAACCATGGGCTTCGGTATGCCAGAGGAAAATACATTACCTATGCTAATTCTGATGATCGGCATCGCCTCGATGCGTTTGAAGTTATGGTGGGGGAGCTTGAAGCCAATCCGGATGTGGTTTTAGTGTACGGCGATGTGTGGGTGACTCGATTTGAAAACCAGACATTTGGCGATCATATTCGGACCGGTTATCACATCCGGCCTGAATTTTCTAAGGACATCATGCTTTCCGGATGCCACATGGGGCCTCAACCGATGTGGCGAGCAGCTGTTCATCAAAATGTCGGAGTGTTCGATGGCACACTGGATTCAGCTGCGGATTATGAATTCTGGTGCCGGTTGGCCGTGAAGCATCACTTTAAGCATATTCCTCAATTTCTTGGGCTTTACTACGACAATCCTAATGGAATGGTCAATTCAAATCAACGGAAAAGTCGTGAACAAACGCTCGCCATTCAAAGAAAGTATGCAGGCACATTCCCGCCTCCCCCTCAACCGTTTATCGATAATTATCAATACTCAGGGCCTATCGAGAAAGGCAAATTCGTTAATATTGGAATGGTGACCTTTAATCGTTTGGATTTTACAAAGGCCGCGCTAACCTCCCTTTTTAAACACACCTGTTTCCCGCATGTCATTACCGTAGTGGACAATGGCAGTACCGATGGGACTCCGGCATATTTAACCGAGCTGCATCGGCAGGGGTTTATCACCAATTTGATTTTGTTGCCGGAGAATGTCGGTGTGGCCAAAGCGTCGAATCTGGCGTGGAGTCTCGTGCCCGATGCCGATTATTACCTGAAATTGGACAATGATATTGTCATTCAAAAGCCCGGCTGGTTAGAGAAGATGGTGGATGCGATCGATACAATTCCCGAACTGGGGGCTGTGGCCTATAACTTTGAACCTGTTGGATACCCGCTCTGCCAAATGCACGGGCTGGGTGTCAGACCCAAAAACGGAAATGTAAACGGCGCATGTGTTCTTATCCCCAAACGCACTCATCAACTGTTGGGGTTTTGGTGTGAGGAATACGGGTTATATGGAGAAGAAGACGCGGACTATGGCCGCCGGATTCAATTTCAGGGGCTCCAGAATGCCTATTTGGAGGATGAGTATATCGGGGTTCATCTTCCTGCAGGGCGGGCGGCGGTCATTGACGAACGTACCCTTTTGGCTCGGGACGGCATTGAAGAAAATATTCATGGCGATTACCGGGCATTTAAGGATTCCTGCAGGAAACACAATGTTCATGGCCTGTTTTATCAACGAATCCAAGGATACCAATCCGGCCGCGTTCCGCTGTTTTGTGACTCGAACTTTGTCAGGGAGTTTTCGAAGCCAGCATGTTCCATCAGAGACTATTCCCATTCAAAGGGAACACCAAATGGTGATGACGCACGATTGAAGGAATCCTTCGCAGAGCCCAACTCGACTTCATCGAATGGCGTCAAAAGCCGGCGTGTTTCGGTGATTATATCAGACAGTATTTGTGGAAGGGTTCGGTTGGTGCAACCCTTTACCGCGGGGATGGGGATATGGGAAGCCGGGACGATTTTATGTGATGCCCAACTTTATATGGGAGAGGCGCCTCCTCCTGCTGGTCCGGAAGAAGTGTGGATCTGCCAACGTACGTGTATCCTGGACCTTACTTTTCTGGCCCGTGTGAAATCCCAGAAAACACGCTTGATTTTTGATTGTGATGATTTGTTGTGGGATATTCCACCGGATAATTTCAATCATGGGGTCATGACTCCTGACAAAGTGGCGAAGATGTTCCGGGTTATGGCTCTGGCGGATGTCGTCACGGTTTCCACTGAACCTATTCAGGCCTCGTTAAAGGAACGTGGGGTGGATTCCGTGGTGATTCCCAATAGTCTGGTAGCCCACGAGTGGGAGTCCCTGAAACCCATTCGACGAAGTGGGAAACGGCCCCGAATCGGATGGGCCGGGCAGGCAAAGGTTCATGTCGGAGATATGGCCATTCTGGAGTCTATGATTGAAGCGTTGAAACATGACGTTGAATGGGTGTTTTTGGGAGATGCCCCCCGGAATGCGCGTGAAGCAGGGGTAGTGAGTGAAATTCATCCCATGGTTGATCTGGCGGAATTTCCTCGGAAGTTGGCTTCTCTCAACCTTGATTTGGCCCTGGCCCCCCTGGTGCCGAATGCCTTTAACGAAGCCAAAAGCGATATTCGCGTGCTGCAATATGGCATATTGGGATATCCGGTGATCGGTACCGATATCCTTCCCCACCAGCAGGCTCCTATTTTGCGTCTTCCACATGATCCGAAAATCTGGATTGATGCCATTCGGGAACGGATTCATGATTGGGAGGCGATGGAACGGGAAGGGAATGAACTACGGAAATGGGTGTTGACCCATCGGCTCATAGAACATGTTCTGCCCAAGTATGAACAGGTGTGGCTGGGCCGGGAACCTTCATTGGCACTTCCTGATACGGGTTCTTTCCCTTCAGGCTCTCTTGTTTCCGTTTCTTCTTCCGGCTCGCGGGAGCGACAGGCGTTTACCTGTTCCATCATTATTCCCGTGTGCAATAAAGTTGAATTGACCCGGCAATGTTTGACCCATCTGGCGGAAGTTACGGAAGGTTGTGCTTTTGAAGTCATTGTGGT
>JBDIVP010000289.1:0-4510 GCA_039794325.1 Candidatus Inrsubterrania sp. | reverse complement strand
AGGGGCCTTTTTATTATTGGAGACTCGGCTTACAATTCCCCCAGGAGTCTCTAATGCCATACCGAACGGTCAAAACACTGTCACCATTGGAGGTAGGGTATCTTGCGGGACTTATTGATGGGGAAGGCACGATCACCCTATCAAGAAGAAATCTCAATAAACATCGATCCTTGGTCGTAACAGTAAGCAACACCGAAATAAGCATCCTAAAGTACGTGCAAGAGATCACGGGTGTAGGAAAAATCACTAACAAACGGATTTCCAAAACTCATCACACCCCCAGCTTTACTTATCAAGTCGCTAATCGTCAGGCTCTGGAAATTCTAGGTCAAATTTTTGAGTATCTACAATCTCATAAAGCCGCTCGGGCCCGTTTGGTTCTTAAAGAATATCTTCGCGTAACACCCCGAAACGGTCGGTACTCCCCCACACAGATACAGGATAGAGAAATTTTCATTGAAAATTTTTTGGGAATCCGGCCAGGGCAGAAACAATAAATCGGATGCTCAAAGATATAGCTCGGTATGAGAGACATCCCGCCAAAGAAAATTAACCGAAGCAATCGAGAGTCGGCGGTCAGAATTGGGATGGTTTTTCCTCGAAAATTGCCTGGGGGGGCCTTCAAGCATTCCAGGGACGCGGTGACAAGCTAAATTTCCTTTGCCTTCATGTACATGAAAACAATATGTTCATGAAACATGAACAAAGAAAAATACTGAACACATATGACCCTTCAATTGACCAGGACGATCCAAAGCTCAAAAACCCTTTCCGAGCAGGCATCCCGGGAAAAGAAAACTTCCTAAACCATGCCAAGCAGGCATCTTGCCACTGCAGTAGAACCCTCAACATTGCCTTCCGGATATCCCGATCGAGATTTTTGGGGGTGGAACTCTAACGAGCAAATGGTATATTTCACTAAATTTTTCATAAAGATAGAGCGGGGCACACCCTAACCAATAATTCGCGAATGAAAAACAGAGACACGCACCGATAACGCTTTTCCACGCCAAATTTCGTAACGTGGAGGGACTGGTCAAATTGGTTGACCTCAAAGAGATCGAAACCAACGACTGGAGCCTCACCCCCGGACGCTATGTCGGCGTCGCCCCTGAAGTAGCAGACGAAAACTTCGACTTCGAGGAAACCTTGCGCAAAATCCATGTGGAACTTGAAAGCCTCAACGCCGAAGCCGTCACCCTGGCCGCCACGATCAAAAAGAATTTCGAGGAACTAGGGATATGACAGACAATCCCGCCGATCAGGTACGGGCACGGCATGCCGTGCCCCAGCCAGCAGCGCCCCGACGAAACCGGCGCTCGATTCGCCTGTTCAGCTATGACTATTCACAGAACGGGGCCTATTTCGTCACAGTGTGCACGCAGAACAGGGAATGCCTGTTTGGGGAGGTGGTCCATGGGGAAATGCGGTTGAATCATGCCGGACAAATCGCCAACCAATGTTGGCGGAATATCCCGATCCATTTCCCCCACGTTGATATCGACGAATTCATCTTGATGCCGAATCACATTCATGGGATATTGTGATCGATGGTAGGGGCACGGCATGCCGTGCCCCTACGGGGGAACAATTCGGGAAACCTGTTTCTGGGTCAATTCCAACCATTATTCGTTCATTCAAATCCGCCGCCACCAAACGCGTCAACGAATCCCACGGCACGCCCGGCACCAAATTATGGCAACGTAACTATTACGAACACATTATCCGTAATGATGACGAATTAAACCGTATCCGCCAGTATATCATCGACAATCCCATCAATTGGGATACGGACAGGAATAATCCCGATGCCGTGCAACGGCCCGCGACGATCAAAAAAATTTTCGAGGAACTAGGCATATGAGCATGGCCGAACTGCTCAGGTCCGACGAAGGCAAGACCCTGGAGTTTAAACAAGACCTCTCCTCTCCACGTAATCTCCTCAAGACGCTCGTGGCGTTTGCCAATACCGCCGGCGGCAGGATCATCATCGGTGTGGCGGACAAAACGCGGGAACCAATCGGCATCGACAATCCCCTGGATGAGGAGGAACGACTCTGCAACATGATTGCCGATGGCATCAGCCCGCGACTGGTCCCCAACCTGGAACTGACCACGGTCGACGGCAAAACCATCCTCGTGATTGAGGTATTCTTGAGTAATTCCCGCCCTCATTATCTCCGCTCGGAGGGCCCAGAAACCGGGGTCTATGTCAGGCTCGGCTCCACCAACCGCCAGGCGGATCGTGAACTGATCGCCGAACTGCGCCGCTCCGCCGAGGGCATTGCCTTTGACGAAATGCCCATGCCGGACCTGACCATCGACGATCTGGACCTCAAAGCTGCCAAACAGCTGTTTAAGAACCGCCGTAAACCAGATGAACAGGGGCTGATCACCCTCAAATTGCTGCGCCGTGAACAGAGACGGATGGTTCCGACCAAAGGCGCCATCTTGCTTTTCGGGCGGGAACGCACGGCTCATTTCCCCGATGCCTGGGTGCAGTGTGGCCGCTTCATCGGCCGTGACAAAACCGACATCTTCGATCACATCGAACTGGATGAACCCCTGCCACAGCTAGTGGACAGCATTCTGCTCTTTTTGAAAAAACATGCCTTGCGGGGGGCCGACTTCTCCGAAATCCGGCGGAAGGATGTGTGGAGCATTCCGCTCACCATCCTGCGCGAGGCCGTGATCAACGCCCTGGTGCATACCGACTATTCCCAGCGCGGGGCTCCCATCCGTATCGCCTTTTTCGACGACCGCATCGAGATCGAAAATCCGGGCATTCTGCTGCCGGGCATGACCATCGAGGACATGAAACAGGGCGTGTCCAAAATCCGCAATCCGGTTATCGCCCGGGTGTTCCGCGAACTGCGCCTGATTGAGCAGTGGGGCAGCGGGGTGCGCAACATCATCCGAGAAGCTGCCGAGCAGGGCCTGACGGAACCCCTTGTCCAGGAACTAGGTATGCGCCTGCGCTTCACCGTATATCTGGCCAAACCGCAGGTTCTCGACACACCACAAATGGGGTCCAGAACTCAATCCACCACAGATTTAAAGACACCCATCCATTCGGGGCTAGAGTCGGGGCTAGAGTCGGGGCTAGAGTCGGAAACTTCGGGAAATATTTTGCGTGCCCTCCGAGTCCAGCCACTTCGTCGATCTGACTTGGCCCAAGCACTAGGCCACGAAAGAATTTCCGGTGCCGTGAATCGCGCCATCAAAGAGCTACTGGAAAAACGGCTCATCGAATACACCATTCCTGAAAAACCCAACAGCAGGCTGCAGAAGTATCGCCTGACCGAAAAAGGGAAAAACCTGTTGGGGGGAAAATGAGGTATGAAGGGGAAGGTTTGAAGTGTGAAAGGAAGAGCGAGTGCTGTGGTTCAAACTTTTCCGCCGCTTGGATGGGATCAAACTTGTCGCCATTGGCCGATATTCACCTGTTCAACTTTAGGAACGTACTCCGTTTATTGAAAATTTTTTCTATCGGGGCCAGCCCGTTGATTCTTCCCCGCAAAATTTCAAGTCAGGAAATTTCCTTATAAAATTAATGATTTGCGCGACACTAACCGAGAAAAGGATAGATTGGCCTGGCTGCTAGAAACGCACGTAACCCTCTTACTCGTTTGATTCCTAGGACAAAAATTTTTATAACCACTCCCCATCAGTTATAACGAAGCTGAAACCGCATTACGTCCCCCTTGATCCGATTCTGGCTGAAAAGGGAAGAACATTCACCCGGGGATAAACTGGAAACTCCACCTCCTGTAGAATACACAGGCTCAAAAGGTCGAAGAAGGTTAGGGCATGCAAGAACGGCAAAACGGTGTTATCGAAGCTGGGGATGACACAATTTTCGACTTTTGGCCCGGGGAAACCCGCAGTGGCAAGCTGAAACTCGACAACAAGGATTTTCATTTATGACACCGGGCAATTTCCAGCAACTGGCGAATTTCATCTGGTCCGTGGCCGATCTGCTGCGCGGGCCGTACCGCCCACCGCAATACGAACGGGTCATGCTGCCGCTGACGGTGCTGCGCCGTTTCGACGCCGTGCTGGCCTCCACCAAGGAGGCGGTGCTTAAACGCTACGAAACCCTAAAGGAAAAAGACCCGCAACTGGTTGACCGGGTGCTGAACGAACTGGCGAAAGACGAGGAGGGCAAGCCGCTGGGTTTCCACAATCACAGCCAGCTCGACTTCCGCAAGCTGAAGGGCGACCCGGACAACATAGGCCGTCATCTGGTCGATTACATCAACGGCTTTTCCGAGAATATCCGCAAGATCTTCGAGCGCTTCGAGTTTGAAAAGGAGATCGAAAAACTCGAAGAGGCCGACCGCCTCTATCAGGTAGTCGCACAATTCGTCGAAATCGACCTGCATCCGCGCCACGTGGATAACATCACCATGGGGCTGGTGTTCGAAGACCTGATCCGGCGCTTCAATGAAGCCGCGAACGAGACGGCGGGTGACCACTTCACCCCGCGCGAGGTCATCCGCCTTATGGT
>JBDIVP010000288.1:0-4548 GCA_039794325.1 Candidatus Inrsubterrania sp. | reverse complement strand
CGGCAACCCATCCTCGGCCCCAATCTCAAGACCATCGGCTACGAGGTGCTGTACCGTAATTGCGAAGTGGATCAGGCCATGTTTACCGACCACTCGGCTGCGACGGCCACGGTCCTGCTCAATACGTATCTGGACATCGGACTGGAGCATGTGGTGGGTTCCCATCTGGCTTTTCTCAATATTCCAGAACAATTCCTGTTGGAAAACTATTGTGAGGCTCTTCCCAAAAATCGCGTAGTCCTGGAAATTCTGGAAAACGTCGAGCCGACCCCCCAAGTAATCGAAGCCTTGACCCAGCTATCCAAGCAAGGCTATACCCTGGCCCTTGACGATTTTGTCTTTCATGAGTGTTATCACCCCCTGCTGGAATTGTCCGATATCGTGAAAATCGATGTCCTGGGAAAGAATGAAGAGGAACTCCGGACCGAAGTGCGGCGGTTACGGGATTACCGGGCCCGGTTATTGGCGGAAAAGGTGGAGTCCCGGGAAACCTACAATCTCTGTAAGGAATTGGGATTTTTCTACTTTCAAGGTTATTTCTTTTATCGTCCGGATATCATCAAAGGTCGTGAAATTCCACCTAACCGCATCGCCCTGCTGGAATTGCTGGGGAAAATTCAGGATCCGGATATTCCCTTCAAACAATTGGTGGAACATATTCGAAACGACCTGTCGTTAAGCTACAAAGTTCTCCGGTATGTCAACTCCGCCTATGTCGGCCTTCCACGACGGGTGGATTCCATTGACCATGCAGCCTGTATGGTCGGCATCGACCGGATACGAACCTGGGCCACCCTGATCGTCATGGCCGGCGGCAAAGAGCAGCCGATGGAAATTCTGATCATGGGCCTTGTACGGGCCAAAATGTGCGAACAGTTGGGGAAGCAAACCGGCTCTCCGTTCCCCGAAAAATACTTCACCATGGGCCTTTTGTCCGTACTGGGAGCCTTGTATGAAGCCAGCATGGAGTCAGTCCTGGAAAAACTGCCTCTCCCCGATGATATCGTAGAAGCCTTAACCACCGGAAACGGGCCGATGGGTACCATCCTCTCCTGCGTCAAGGCCTATGAACAGGGAGAGTGGATGGAACTGAAATCCCTTCGGCTGCCCCCTGCCGTCATCCGGGATTTATATATTGAATCCCTCGATTGGGCCAACACATTTTCCCCTATCCTCCAATAAGCACGTTCTGTCAACACTGTGGCCTCTTTTCACAGCGCTTCGGGGCACTCATAAATCGCCAAAGGAGTTTCCTCGGTTCCCTCCGATTGGTCGTCATGTTATGATCAGCTTTAACCTTTTAACATGACGATCAAAAGTGTCCAATTTCCCATCAACGGCAAACCGGCACATATGACATTCATCCCAACCTCAGAACTCACACAACAGGTCCGACCAGACCCTTCGGCTCCGGCACGGCAACTTCCCCCCTGGTTTCGCGTGAAGCTGCGCACGGGTAAAAACTATCAAGCCATTCGAGATCTGGTTGACACCCATCACCTCCATACGATCTGCGAAGAGGCCCGCTGCCCCAATTTATGGGAATGCTGGAATAACGGGACCGCCACCTTTTTAATCCTGGGGGACATCTGCACCCGCCGGTGCCACTACTGCTCGGTGACCACGGGACGCCCCCACACACCGGATCCTGACGAACCCCGGCGGGTGGCCGAAACCGTCCGCCTCATGGGTCTCCGTCATGCCGTCATTACGTCGGTCAACCGTGACGATCTGCCGGATGGCGGAGCCATGGCCTTTGCCCAAACCATCTCCCATATTCGTTTGGAACAACCAACCTGTACCATTGAAGTGTTGATTCCGGATTTTCAAGGAAGCCGCACCAGTCTCGAATCGGTCTTGGAGGCCTCGCCCGACATCGTGAATCACAATATGGAAACAGTTCCCAGATTATTTCCGACCATCCGCCCACAGGGGAAATATTTCCGATCATTGGATGTCCTGTCCGCCATCCGAAAGATGGGAGGACGGACCAAATCCGGCCTGATGGTCGGATTGGGAGAATCACGCGAAGAAGTCAGTCTGGTCATGCATGACTTACGGAAGGTCGACTGTCAGATCTTGACGGTGGGGCAGTATTTACGCCCGAGTAAGCAGCACGCGCCGGTGGCACGGTATTACCATCCTGATGAATTTCAGGACATCAAAGATGAGGCCGTGAAATTAGGGTTTGCTCATGTGGAATCCGGCCCGTTGGTTCGCAGCTCCTACCATGCCGAACAACAGGCGAACAGCCAGGCCTCTCATTCCTTGACCTAAGCCGTTCTCAACGGCTTAACCAATTTGCTGCAGGTAGGATTGTAACGCTTTCTTGAGGTAGGAGGTTTTCAGTTCGGGTTCTTGTCTCCGCACCATGGCATCCAGGTACAAATGCTCACAGAGATTCCCGAGAGACACAAAATCCGTCACCGTACTTTCATGCAAACAAATCTTACAGACCATGGCACGCCCCTTCTCTTACAATCCAGAGCCCCTTCCCGGTGGCCTTGATTATAATGGCGCCAGTCTGGAAAAATAGCGGAGGTGTGGACAGTGCAAAGTCCTCACCGTATCTCCCCCATGTGACAAAGCGATTCCTCTGCTCTATCCACCCTCCCGCATCGGAGATTGCCGATCAGTCGACCGAAGCCACTTCCTTCCAGCATCCAATCGGCAACCGAGTCAGTCCTTCTTGCCCTCCATTATCTGACAATCAGCGCATGTCCGGTTCGTGCGACGACCAGGGCTTGAACAGACTGCCCCGGTTCCTTCTCACCATTGGGAAACGCCGTATCCTTTCTGACCTGAAAGCGGAGATGGCGTCCCCCGCCATCCGATTCCAGAATGTACGTATCCCCTTGAATCTCCTTTAACGTGCCTTCCATATTCAAAAATTGTCCGACAGACTCGGACGGCGGCGATTGAGCCTTTCCCCCGGCTTGGGATGATTGTTGTTTTTTTGGCTCGGCAGCCCATATTCCCGTACTCGGACTCGCCATCATTATAAAAACCAGGACGGCGACGGTGCTCCATGTTTTCATCCTGTCCTCCTCGGATAAGGAGACCGGGTACCCAATCCGCTTGAATCACAATTAACTTTAGATATTCTGCAAACCTCATTCCTGAAAAGCCGCCAGAATGAATATCAAATAAATCCAATCAGTTGAAATTGCCAACCTGAAATAACTGGCTAAGCCAACGAAAAAAAATGAAGGAGTTCGCCTACAATCCTCCACATCACGGTGTAGGGAATTGGGTGCATTTATCTGATAAAGCGCCAGGAGGTCCGCGATCAAAAAGGAACACGGACCTCCCGCATCAATGTGGGAAGGAGCCGGTCGGCCCGGCATGGGAAGAAAAAGCTAAAGAATCAGGCGCTTACGGATGAACACCGCTGTCATGAGCAGCACCTTTTTTCATCAGACTCCCCATATGATGGCTCATTCCTTCCATTCGCTGCCGAAGCGTTGTGCGGAATTGATCATATTGATCGGCATTCAAAATACTCTTGACTTTCAGCAGGACCTCCACCCGGTACATCATCATGTTTTTTTGTAACGCGCCGATTTCGTCAACCTTGGCGTTGATCACGGCTTTGTCCGGATCTTTGGCGTCAAGCAGGTTTCCCAAATCGATCATGGCGACCCGCAAGTCGGCCCCGTTTTGAATCATCGCCTTCCGATAGTCCAGTTCGACAGGTCGCAATTGCGTAACCTGTTCCTCCGAAAGCCCTAAGGCCTCCTTCATATCCAAGGGCGACAATCCCCCATGATGGCCCGCCATGTCCCCATAATCAGATCCCGAATGAGCATTGTCGGTATACGTCTTGCCGCCATGAGGTTTCATTCCCGAATGCCCATGCCCCCCTTTGGAATCGGCCCATGCCATCATCTGCCCTCCACTCACGATCATAGCTGCAAGACCAACCACCACCCCCGTCCGCTTCCAACCTTTCATACAACAATCTCCCTTCTCAAAACATGCCCGGTTAAAATTTAGTCAACAGACACAGCTGTTGCCATCCATACATTTCTCACAGTGTGGACACCTTACCATAAAAAATTATCGTTTTTTTTGTCCATAAAATTGGGCTGGTGCCTCCCGGCACGTTATAATGCAAAGATAACTCGTTCCGAACAAGGCGTGACGGTTTTTCCGAGGTTTTGACGAGGAAGAGGTGACTATGCATGATTTTTTTCCCGGACTCGCCGGGGTCCCGGCAGCCAAATCGAAAATCAGTTTTGTGGACGGCCTTCAAGGCATTCTCGAATACCGGGGCATTCGGATTGAAGAATTGGCCAAACACAGCACCTTCCCCGAAACCGCCTTTCTCCTGCTATTCAACCGGTTACCGACGAAAGAGGAATTGGCGCAGTTCAACACCGACCTGATCCAACATCGGCGGATTAAATATAAAATCACCGATCTCTTAAAATGCCTTCCTGAAAACGGGCATCCCATGGACGCCCTCCAGTCGGCCGTCGCCGCGTTGGGAATGTTTTATCCGGTGGCCGACGTCAAAAACGAGACCACCCGTTATTGGACGGCCGT
>JBDIVP010000287.1:0-4555 GCA_039794325.1 Candidatus Inrsubterrania sp. | reverse complement strand
ACAAATTATGGCAGCGGAAGCAATCGGCGTTGCAGCTTAAGTCCGTACCTCCGAAAAAAGAGGCGGCGTCGGGGCCTGCCGGGGAACCCGTCGATTCGATAACGCCCCCCGACTTGTTGGAATTGCACGTGGGCTATGGATTAGTTGGGATGGTTGATCAGACGCAAGGAGGGGAATTACTGGAGCGAATCAGGTCTATTCGACGCCAGACCGCCTTGGATCTTGGATTTGTCGTGCCATCGGTTCACATCCGTGACAATCTCCAGATGAAACCCCATGAATACAGTATTTTGCTCAAGGGTATCCAGGTGGCCAAGGGAGAATTGTTGCCACGTCATCTGTTGGCCATCAATCCCGGCAATGCCAAAAAGGGCTTGGACGGGAAGCCCGGTCAGGATCCCTGTTTCGGATTGCCGGCGGTGTGGATCGCACCCAATGACAAGGAGCGAGCTCAAATGGACGGTTATACGGTGGTGGATGGACCGGCCATTATCGCCACGCATTTAACCGAAATCATTAAGGGATATGGGCATGAATTGCTCGGTCGGCAAGAGGTCCAGAATTTGCTGGATAACCTAGCCAAGGCTTATCCCAAGGTGGTGGATGACTTGATTCCGACGCAATTGACACTGGGTGCGGTAGTCCGAATCCTCAGGAATCTCCTGCGTGAACGCGTGTCTATACGTGATTTGCGTACGATTTTGGAGGCTGTCGCCGATTCCAGCATGCAAAGTAAGGATCCTGACACCCTGACGGAATATGCCCGGCAAAATTTGTCCAGGACGATTTCTCATCAATATATGAACGCCGAGGGTGTGGTCCAGGTCATCAGTTTGGATCCTTTGTTGGATCGACGTTTGAGCGAAGCCATGAAACCACAGGGCGGGGAAGGGAACGGATTGCCTCCCGGTATGGTGAACCAGGTCATGACCTCCCTTCGGCATTCGATCGAGCGGGTGATGCATCAAGGGTATCAACCGGTGGTGTTGTGTTCACAGTCCATCCGCTCTCAACTGTATCGATTGATTTCACCGGGGATCCATGCGTTGGCGGTCCTGTCGCCGAATGAATTGGATCCGAAAGTCAAAATTCAAGCACTCGAAGTGGTGAGGTTGCCCAATGAAGCTGAAACGGTTTGAAGCATTAACATTGCAGGAGGCACTCCAAGCCGTAAAAGCGGAACTGGGGCCCGATGCCGTGATCGTTTCGTCCCGCCGTCTTCAGAAAGGAGGCGGGTTGTTCGGGTTGATGAGTCAATCCATGGTGGAGGTGACGGCGGCGATCGATCAACCCTCGAAACCCGAACCAGCACGAAAGAGGGCACTTCCCTCATTTCCGGCATTGAAAAACACAGCGGCCGTGGACTCTTCAAGAGACCCGGTCATGGAGCCTTCGGCTGAGCGGCAGTTTCAGGAGCAATTGATGGTGGCCAGCGCTCTGGACCCCATGAAGGAGCAAGTGCAGGAAATGCGGGAGGAAATTCGTCGGTTGCGTGAAGAGCAACGCGATCCCGAGCGGGTATTGGCCCCGTTACGACATGAGCTGGAAGGGTTACGCATTGTGGTGGGAGAAGCTCTGGAAAGCCGCCTGCGGCAACGGGTGGACGGGTTGCCCGGAAAACTGATGGAAGAGTATCAGGGGTTGGTGGCACAGGGCGTAGATCCTCAACAGGCCCACGATCTTCTGCGGTCCGTGGTGGAAACATTGGGGACCGGACATATCGGTAATCGGGAAATGGTGAATAACCTGATCGGCGAACGGATGGAACAGGCCTTGGCTGTTGCCGGATCGGGACTTTCCAAGACCCATGAGCAGAAAATTATGATGTTGGTTGGTCCCACCGGGGTCGGAAAAACCACCACCATCGCCAAATTGGCCGCCATGGCCCGGCAACTGCATCCCGAAAGCAAAACAGCACTGATCACATTGGATACTTACCGGGTGGCTGCCGTGGAGCAACTTCGCGTGTTTGCCAAAATACTCAAGCTGCCCCTGGAAGTGGCCGTGTCCCTTCAGGATCTTCTGGAATGTGTTCAGCGGCATGCTGAAGCGGATTATATCCTGATCGATACGGCCGGAAGGAGTCCAAGGGATCAAACCGGGTACGATGAACTGTTGGCGCTGAACCGGGGACGTTTGAAGCTCGAGAATCATTTGGTCCTAGCGGCACCCGTATCGGAGGCCGGATTGCTGGACGTAATCAGGCGTTATCGGTCCTTGCCTGTCCATCGAATCATATTGACCAAACTGGATGAAGTGCAGACCTACGGTGCGCTGTTCAATGTTCTGGTCCATGCAGGCCTGCCCGTCTCCTTCCTGTCGGGGGGGCAGCGGGTGCCGGAAGATCTTGAAGTGGCCGCTCGCAGGCGGCTGGCAGATTTAATTCGAGGCAGAGGCGGGAATCCGGGAGGATGTGCCCCGGCCTTGTCCGCGGTAGGAGGTGAGCATCCGTGAGTATCTTGTCTTCCGTCATGCCGTCCCATGGCATGCACAACCAACCGGACCAAGCCATGGGATTACGGGCGGCCATGACATCAGAGGCCGGTTCCTGGCGGTCGCAAGTGCAGGTTCTTGCCGTGAGTTCCGGAAAAGGGGGGGTCGGAAAAACCAATGTGGTGGTGAATCTCGCCGTGGCATCTGCAAAACAGGGGCGGCGGGTGCTGATCATGGACGCCGATTTGGCATTGGGTAATGTGGATATCGTGTTGGGATTGACGCCGAAATTCACCATTGAAGATGTCCTTTCCGGGCACCAGCCATTGAACCGGATTCTGACTCCGGGGCCGGCGGGCATTCAGGTCATTTCTGCAACGTCCGGGGGACAGCAGTTAACCCATTTAACCTATGAACAACAATTGCATCTGCAGTCGGCATTTTTACAACTTCCGCATCCCCCCGACCTTTTGTGTATCGATTGTGCGGCCGGAATTTCGGCTAATGTCCTGTATTTCAGTTTGGTGTCACATGAAACGGTGGTTGTGGTCACTCCGGACCCCAGTTCGCTGACTGATGCGTATGCATTGGTGAAAGTCTTGTCCACCAAATACCATCTACGATCATTCCGACTGTTGGTGAACCGGGCAAAGAATATGCAAGAAGGAAAAGATGTCTTTCGAAAATTCAGTCTGGTGACCGACCGATTTTTAACGCTGACGCTGGATTATATGGGGTGTGTACCTGTGGACGATTACATCGGCATGGCCGTCACCCAGCAGCGCGCGGTGAGTGATCTGTACCCACGGGCGCCAAGCAGCCGGGCCTTCCACCATCTAGCCGGGACCATCCGGCGATGGAAGGATGATCCCTCCTGGCAAGGGGGTTTTCAATTATTCGGGCCGGGGGCCATCGAAGCCACCCGATCAGTCATGGAAGGGTAAAGTATGAAACGCGCGGACCTCACAGTTCCTCCGGTGAAATCCACATACCCGGTTTCCACCAAACTGTCGCTGACGACTCAGGAACGGGAAAATTTGATCCAGGAATTTTTGCCTGTGATCAAATATATGGCCATGCGACTGGTCATGCGGTTGTCCAGCGGGATGAATGTGGAGGATCTTATGAGTGCGGGGATGGTGGGGTTGTTGGATGCCATGACCAAGTTTGATCCGTCCCGGGAAATAAAATTTCGTACCTATGCCGAATTTCGTATTCGCGGGGCCATGCTGGACGAAATTCGAGCCATGGATTGGGTCCCCAGATCCCTTCGTGAGCGAATAGGGAAAATTCAGCATGCAGCCAATGAGTGGACCAAGCGCAAGGGACGTCCACCGACGGAAACCGAATTGGCGGAAGCCGTCGGTATGGACCCTCAGGAGGTGGATGAGACTCTGCTGCAGGCTAAAGGATCCGTGGTCTTGAGTTTGGAGGATCTAGGAACCAACGATGAGGACAACCATCCGATCCTTGATGCCTTGGCTGATCGGGATCAACCGACCCCACTGGAAACGCTGGTCTCGGAGGATGCCCGTCGTGCCTTGGTGGAGGCCATCGAACGGCTTCCTGAACGGCAGCGTTTGGTGTTGACACTCTATTATTTTGAAGAACTCACCATGAAGGAAATTGGGGTCGTGTTAAGTGTGACCGAATCCCGAATTTGTCAATTGCATGCTCAAGCCATGATTCGGCTGAAAGCCCTGTTACATAGCCGATTGGAACGATAGTCGAATTGAAAAGGAAAAATTGCGGGTGCCTAAACCCGGCACCAGCGTCAACCGGTTCGCGAATTCGGTTCTTACCCGATTTTCACTTCGACCGTTCCCTTTATGTTGAGATTTTCGTTCTTGCCCTGTTCCCCCCTTTCGCTTGTCTGTGCAGGATTGTTTGAGTTTGTTGTGGGAATGACCGAGTAGTCCGCCATGGCAGGTATTCCGCCCCCGATGCCGGATGAGCGAGTCCCATTGCGTGAATTTAATAGGGAATTCTCCCGGCAGTGAAGGGTATGAACGTCCCAGAGACCGTATCCCCTGTGCATATGCCTTTCCGGAATCCTACGCTCCCCCAAGAACCTTGGACCATCCTGTTAGTGGATGATGAGCCGATTACACGAATGGTGGCT
>JBDIVP010000286.1:0-4598 GCA_039794325.1 Candidatus Inrsubterrania sp. | reverse complement strand
GTCCATTCTTGCGCACCATCCATTCCTCCTGGACCGTGCTATCGGCGGTCATCGCCTGATTGAGATGTCGATCGGGATGACCGGCATCACCGGCCAAGCACGGATATAATATTCGGTGGGACCGGCCGTGAACTTCTCCGAAACGGTAACCGTACATGCGTTGCGCCCCGGCATTCCAACTGGCAATGCGGCCTTGTGTATCGAGCATCACGATCCCATAATCCTGAATGCTTTCGGCGACCAATCCAAACCGGTCTTCACTGGTCCGGAGAGCTTCCATCGCCCGCCTCCGTTGAAGAGCCAACAACGCGATGACCCAAATCGCGGCGATGCCAAACGCCCTATTGATAATCGCAAGGCGGAACGGCCAGGTAAAAGAGGCCCCTCCGACACCTAAGCTGAAAAAGGTCAATCCAAATCCCAGCATGGTGAGGGCGGTACACCCGAGAGCCACGCCAAATACCATGCGGCGCGGCAATCGCTGCGTCGCAAAGAAGACCACTCCGGTGTACAGCATTTCCTCGGAGAACCCCCGGGGAAGCAGGAGATCACACACAAAGACGGCACCGGCCATGGCGACCGTCAGAAAGAAATCCCTCGGTTGATATAGGGTTCGGGTGGAATACATCAGGAGTGCATGGAGGCCTCAAGCGATTACCGTTACCCGGTGAGCCGATCGGCACGTCACGTCGAACGCAGGAGATTTCGTGCCGAACCCGCAAGGCTGAGGAAATGATATCCGGCCGCCTGGAAGGCGTCGGCCACGTTCAAGGAGAATTCAGCACGATCCGGAGGGTCTTTAGAACGGCCTGGAGACATTCCATGACCGCTCCCCTATCCTGGGCTCCAATACCGGATCGTATAATAAATACTCCACACGATCAGTCCGATGCAAACCATCAGCAGCCAAAGCGGAATCCGCCCGTCCCGCTCCTGAATACCGGCATGCCGGTAAACATAGGTCGATTCGTCGTCGGTCTTCGCTTCCTTCCGTCGTTGGTCTTCATCCATGGAACCATCCTTTATATATTCGGCACGTGGTGAATATCATGAAATCTGAACCACCAGTCCCACCTTTACCTACTCCTCCACCTTCGCCTGTAGGACCTCGGTGTCAAGATCGCCTTTTCTGGCCGCTGGGGACAATACGGCCCAAATGTCCCTACGCGCCTGTTCCTGATCTTCCTCCTTCAGCCCCGCCTCCAGCAGCTCGGCCTGGTGCGCATCCACCCGTAATTTTTGGACATGATGGACAATATCCCAGATATCCTCGGGTTTCAGCTCCTCTTCAAACGGTGGCATGGGCGTACCACCGACACCGGTCACGATGGTTTTAAAGAGATGTTCGCTATTATGCCCCAGCTTCACGCCGCCCGATACCCCCGCCGGCAGGGTGAAATTGGCGGGCACCACCGGTTGATCCCAGGCATCTTTTAACGCCGGCAACATCGGACCGTCGCCTTCACCGCTTTTTCCATGACAGATCATACAATTATTGGTAAAGAGCGTCTTCCCGTTTTCCAATGATTCGGCCGTGATGGGCGGTTCGGAGGGAGGCACAATGGACCGTCCCACCTCTTCCTTCAGCCAACGATCCGAAAATGTTTTGATGTATTGGATGACCGCCAACCGTTCGTTGGCGGAGATTTCCTGCCATGAAGGCATTGCGGTCCCCCATAACCCATGCGTGAGGGTGCCGTATAAGTCCACATCGGTAGGCAGCGAATTCTTACCCGGCGTCGACCGGAATTTGAAAATCCCCTTCGTGAAGTCGCGGGGCAGGGGATCCATAAACCGCGCCGCAGGGCCTTTTCCGTCCCCCTCCGGTCCATGACACCCGGCGCACCGGCGTTCGTAAACCGTCTTGCCCAGGCCCAACAGATCCACTTTGGCTTGAGGACTGACATTCAAAACCTGCCCGGCTGCAACTTGGGTAGAGACAAATCCTTCCCTCCAATCCCCGATACCGGTTCCCAACTTCTGCACATAGGCCACCAGCGCCTTCCCGTCATCGTTGAGCTCAGGAGCCTCATCATCCTTAGGTTCCTCGAACAGCCAGGGAAACTTCGGCATGATCGAATCCGGAACGACTTCCTGGGGTGACCAGTAATGCGCCGCATGCCAGTCATCCCCGTATTTTCGTCCCACCCGGGTCAAATCCGGCCCGATCCGCCGGGTACTGAACAAATGGGGGCGGTCATGAGCGTATTCTCCGGCCTGGGACACCGGCCCCCAACGAAATGATTCGCCCGTCACTGGGCGGACATATTGCGAATGGCAATACCAGCATCCCTCGCGGATATAGACCTGCCGTCCATGGAGTTCCTGCTCCGAATAGTCCGCCACCTGAATGGGCTTGCCGGTCGTGACATCTTCCACCTGACTGGTTCGCGTTTCGGCCATCAGCCATGGGGTCACGCCCTGCACACCCACAGCCAGAAAGAAAAAGCCGAAGCCGGCCACCAGAAACACCGTGGAAGGACTCTCGATCCAACTTCCTTTGGCGACGGCATGAATGGGGGTGTCAGCGGGACGGGCGGCCTCGAAGACCTCCTTCTCCAAGGGCTCTCCCTCCCGAACCGTCTTATAGAAATTCACGAACATCAACAGGAGCGCCACGTCCATGACCACCCCCCCCAGCGTCCTCGCCACCCACCAGGGCTTCATCTCCTTGACCGTATCCACGAAGTTGGCGCCATATTCCAGCATGGATCCCTGGATGAATCCCTGTGCCGTGAGCCCCACCGCCATGACGGTAAATCCTCCGATGGTCATCCAAAGATGCCAACTGGCTAACTTATCACTCCATAATTTGCGACCGGTGACCCGTGGCCACACATAATAGGCGGATCCCACCGCCCAGACGATGAAGGTCCCGAACACGGTGAGATGGGAATGGGCAATAACGAAATCGTTGAAATGGGTTAATTCCTGCATCCGACGAAGGGCCTCCACCGAACCTTGAAAACAGCCCAGCAGATAATACACCGCCCCCAGCATCAGAAATTTTGCGGCATAATTGTCGGCTCCGCCCCCTCCGGCCACCGCACCCCAACGCCCCATCATGGTGCCGAAAAAATTCACGACCACGGTCCATACCGGAATAATCAGCAACATGCTGGTCACGATTGATATCGTTTGAGTCCAATGAGGAATCGGACTGTAGAGATAATGGTGGGTCCCGACAAACGGATAAAAGAAGGCCAGCCCCCAGAAACCCAGCAAGGACAATTTATGACTGAACAGTGCGTTTTTGGCGCTTAACGGCAGGAAGTAGTAAATCAGGGCCAAGCCGGCGGGGGTTATCCACAACCCGACGATATAATGGATGTAGAGCCCGTGCATGGCGGCGCTGTTGATCCCGGCAATATCGTCGGTGTAAGGCAACAGCGCATTGCCGAGTATGAGATTCATAATAGTCCAGATCAAGGCCGCAGTGGTATACCACAACGACACATAGAAACGCTGTTCCTGCCGTTGAAAGACCGTCCCCAACACCTGAACCGTGATCAATCCCAGAATCACGAACCGCAGAATGTTCAAGGGCCATTCGAATTCGGCCGCTTCAAGGCCCATGTTGTAGCCCATCAGCAATGACACGGAGGAGACAACCAGCAGGCCGTTCCATGCCCACAGCAGAGGCCACCCCCACCCCTCCTTATACATCCGCACCCCGCACAACCGGGGAACAATATAATAGAGAAGGCCGAGAAAAACCGTGGAGAAAGACCCGAAAATCACCCCGTTGACATGAATAGGACGCAGTCGGCCGAAGGTGAGCCAGGGTATGCCGTCCAAAAATCCCGGATTATGAAATTTGATGGAAACCAGGACCCCGACGATGGGGAAAAACGTCAACCAGATGAGCGACCACCATACCCAGGCCTTTATCAACGGCCGGTTGATTAATTCCCGATCCACGATATCCCGATCTTCCATATCCTCCCTCCTCTCATCGTACCTTCATTCCGCCGTTTACTCTCCATCCCATCGCGTGACCGGCGTTTTCCCCCTGCATGCGTTCTCCTTCACCGGTCATCTTTCACTCAACGCCGGTCACGTTTGACCTGACGCCGACGGCCGCTGGCCCGAATATGCCCCTGGATTGCCCGTGTTCGAGTTTTCTGAAACTGCCGGGCGGCACGGGCTTCGAGTGACGCCTGCCCCGCCGGCGTCACCGGCGTGCGTTTTTTGGCCACGGTTTTCTTTCGTTTGGTGGGCTTTCGAATGCCCTTAGAGGGAGGCTTTACTGCCTGGGCAGGCTTCGACCGAGCCGCCTTATCCAACTGCGTCAGGCGCTTTTCCAGGCGACCGATCGTTTCCGCAAAAATCTCAGCCTTCCGTTCAGTGCGGAGGTTGGCATTGGGCTTGGAAAAACCTCCCGGTGACGCTTTCGTCGTGCGGTGTTGCGTGCGTGATAACTGCCGGTATTTATCCCAATACTTTCGAGCCCGCAGGCACAAGGCCTTCACGCGGGCCGGGGGAAGGGCCTTGAGAGCGGTGGGAAAACTCGATTGAATCACATCCAATTCCCTAACCGTAAACAGCGCACGATCTTCGGCCCCAATCCGTGACATGCTTCCTCCTTGGTACAAGTG
>JBDIVP010000285.1:0-4634 GCA_039794325.1 Candidatus Inrsubterrania sp. | reverse complement strand
CTCCAATTACTGGAAGGCAAAAATATGCCGGGACTTGCGGCCTTACCCGATCGCACCTGATCGAAGCCCGTAAACTCTCCGCGAGGTGAGCCCCGCCTACTGCCAACAACAGGAAGCACTCGAACGTTTTGTTGACCCCTCCCATCGATGATCCGCTAATACTCAGATTCCAGACACCAGGGTCTTTAGCCCTTTGCCATGGCGCAATGGGTGCCCATGGTATGGGCCTGTCCTTTTCAGCAGGAAATTATCGTCACCTTGAACGGCCCCCACTCTATACTGAGGCAGGTTGTACATGACTCCTCGATTTATTGTCGGCAATTGGAAAATGCATAACACGGTACCCCAGTCCGAGACACTGGTTCGGGAGATCGTAGCCGGCTATCGGCCTCATCCCTCCGTCGAGGTGGCCGTGGCGCCCTCTTTTGTGGCGCTGCACGCTGTCGGCAAACTGTTGGAATCCACTCCCATACAATTAGCAGCCCAGACCGTGTATCAAAAAGATGAAGGGGCATATACAGGAGAAATTTCCCCTCCCATGCTGAAAGCGGTCGGTTGCGATTATGTCATCATCGGACATTCTGAACGGCGCCAAATCCTGTGCGAAACCAACCAGGATGTGAACGAAAAAGTCCAATGCGCCCTCAGGCACAACCTGCGACCGATTGTGTGTGTAGGAGAACGACTGGAAGAACGCGAATCCGGGGATACTATGGTCGTGATTGAAAACCAGTTGCGGGAAGGGCTATCCGGGGTGCAATCTTCGGAGGCCCCACACATCACCATAGCCTACGAACCAGTGTGGGCCATCGGGACAGGAAAGGCCGCCACCGTGGCGCAAGCCGAGGAGGTACATGGAAACATTCGCAACCTCCTCAAAAACCTGTGGCAGGAGGCGGCTGAACAGGTACGGATTCTTTATGGCGGGAGCGTCTCGCCCGACAACGCCGGCGAGCTATTTCGTGGCCGTGAAATCAACGGAGCACTTATCGGAAAGGCTTGTTTGAAGGCGGAATCCTTTGCTAGGATAATACATTTGGCGCACCCGTAACCAATCACAAACTCAGACGCAATCCTAAGGATCGAGCTTCCAACATGTATACCTTAACGACCATCATCCACCTCATCGTATGTTTTCTCATGATTGCAGCCATTCTGCTTCAGGCCGGCAAAGGAGCCGAAATAGGGGCCTCATTCGGTGGATCATCTCAAACGGTCTTTGGAAGCCGGGGCCCGGGCACCTTCCTCAGCAAAGTCACAGTGGGAGCGGCCGCGATCTTTATGTTGACTTCGCTCAGCCTGGCCTTTCTCTCCAAACAATCCACGACAGCTTCTACCGTGATCGACCTGCATGCCCCGGCGCATCATGAGTCTTCAACCGATCATTCAGGTTCAACTTCCGAAACTTCCGCCCCCGGATCGGAAAACGAATCCCAGGCGACAGAATCCTCAACCGAAGATGAACCAGCCGCCGGGACACCTTAAGAGTGCGCCTCCACATACAACGAAGGTGCATTTCGAATTAGGTTAGCTGGAAGAAATCATCCAGCTCCTGAACGAATGAAGCAGATAGGTACGACCATCCGTTAACATACAAGGTTAGACAGGCGTCAACCACCCGGCATAAGCAGGATCGTTTCCTTTCACAATTTTAAAGAAGTCATCCTGCAGCGCTTTGGTAATCGGTCCCGGCCGCCCCTCACCTATGGTCCGATCATCCAACTCTCGAACCGGGGTCACCTCCGCTGCGGTTCCCGTCAGAAAAATTTCATCGGCCACATACATCGCATCTCGCGTGAAGCGCTCTTCCACAACGGGAATATTCCTGGCTTTCGCCAATTGCATCACAGAATCTCTGGTAATACCGTCCAGAATGGAAGTCAAAGGGGTGGTCTTTAAGACGCCTTTGCTCACAATAAAGACATTTTCGCCGGTCCCTTCGGACACGTAGCCATCAGGATCCAATAAAATACATTCGGCATATCCCGACTTTTTCGCTTCCCATTTGGCCAGAATAGAATTTACGTAATACCCGGAAACTTTAGCCCGTGTCATCGACACATTGACATGATGCCGGGTAAAGGAGGAAATTTTCGCTCGAATACCGTGACTCAGAGCATCCTCACCAAGATATGACCCCCAAGGCCATGCGGCTACGGCCATCCGAATGGGATTATCGCCGGGATACACCCCCATAGCCCCATAGCCGATAAACGCGATGGGGCGGATATAGCAGGATTCCAGATTATTCACCCTGACCGTTTCAATCACAGCTTGAATGACATCTTTTTTGGTAAATGGAAGAGGCATCAACATGATATGGGCCGACTCAAACAGGCGGTTGACATGCTCAACCAACCGGAAAATCGCCGACCCTTTCTCACCCTTATAACATCGAATGCCCTCGAAGGGAGCCAGGCCATAATGAAGGGAATGAGTCAGAACGTGGATCGTCGCCTCATCCCAATCCACAAATGTCCCATCCATCCATATTTTTTTTGATGAGGTCACCATGAGTTTCCCTTCTGTTAGTCAAAAAATAGTTGGTAAAACTAGAATTGTCGAGCGACACGGTGATATTCAACCGGGATAGTTGATACACAGGGGTATAGCTAATCTTCCGGGGCAGAGATATACTAAAATCTTGACATAATTGTAAATACACTGGCAAAATGGTCTGTTTACAGAAATAGCCATTTGAAGGAGAACATTTCAGGTATGTATGCCATTATCGAAACAGGCGGAAAACAATATCGTGCCGAGCCGCAAGCCATCTTACAAGTTGAAACTCTTCCGGGTGAGGTAGGATCCACCGTTCAATTCGACACTGTCTGCTTTCTGCACACCGATGAGGCGCCCATTTTCGGGAGCCCTGCCATCCCCCAAGCCCTGGTCAAAGGCGAAATTCTTCGTCATGCCAGAACGCGGTCCATCAGGGTGTTTAAAAAGAAGAGAAGGAAGGGGTACAGACGGACAAAAGGGCACCGACAAGGGTTTACCCAGGTTCGTATTACCGAAATTGTGGCTCCGGCATAATCATTCATGACCTCAAAGTAATTTTCAGGAGAATGACTCATGGCACATAAAAAAGGCGGCGGATCATCCCGTAACGGACGAGACAGTAACCCTCAATATCTTGGAGTCAAAGCCTATTCCGGCCAAACCGTCACCGGTGGGAGTATCATTGTACGTCAGCGAGGCACCAAATTCTTCCCGGGCGTCAACGTCGGATTAGGGAAGGACTACACACTATTCGCCAAGGTTCCAGGAGTCGTGAAGTTTGAGGGTGGGGTTCGCCGAAAAGTGAGCGTGTACCCCTCCGAATAACCCCACTGTTCCCGTTCCCTTCCTCCTGCAAAGTTTCGTACAATTCCCGTTATTTCAGACGGTAGGGATCATTATGTTTATTGACTACGCACGTATTTTCGTCAAAGCCGGAAACGGGGGATCCGGGGCTTGTAGTTTCAGACGGGAAAAATTCGTCCCGCATGGAGGCCCTGACGGAGGCGACGGAGGAAACGGGGGGAATGTCACGTTTGTCGCTTCAAGCCGGGTCTCCACCCTTTTGGATTTTCGATACCAACGCCATTATGAGGCACGGGCCGGCCAAGCCGGACAAGGACGCAACCGTCACGGAGCGAATGGTCCGGATGTTCTCCTTCCGCTCCCCGTTGGAACCATCGTCAAGGACGAAGAAACGGGCGAAACACTGGCCGATTTGATCACCGAAGGGCAGACGTCCATCGTTGCGCGCGGTGGAAAGGGCGGACGAGGGAACAGCCATTTTGCCACATCCACCAACCGTGCCCCGAGAAAATTCGAAGAAGGGACACCCGGTGAATCGCGCTGGTTGACTTTGGAATTAAAACTGCTGGCCGACGTCGGGTTGGTAGGCTTTCCCAATGCCGGCAAGTCCACACTGATCTCCACCATTTCAGCCGCCCATCCCGAGATTGCCAGTTATCCCTTCACCACCCTGCGCCCTCATTTGGGGGTTGTCGCATGGGGAGAACATGATTCATTCGTCGTCGCCGATATTCCAGGGTTGATTGAAGGCGCTCATGACGGCAAAGGCTTGGGCATCCAGTTTTTACGCCATATTCAACGAACCGCTTTTTTGCTTTACATGATCGATATCTCGGAATGGGCACAGGAAGATCCCCTTGCGACCTTTCAAACCTTACGAAAGGAATTGGAAGCCTTCGATCCCTTGTTGCTTGAACGCCCCTTTGCCGTCGCCGGCACTAAAATCGATGCCCAAGGAGCCGGACAGGCTCGTGAAGCCCTTCAAACATTCTGCCTGGCCGGGTCCTACCCGTTCTTTCCGATCTCTTCCGTCACCCGTCAGGGTATCACCGAACTTGTAAGGTTTTTAGGGCAAACCGTCACAGCCGCCAGAACCCCATGCGCGACCAATTGCTAACCTCCTGCAAACGTTTGATCGTCAAAATCGGAAGCAGCCTGGTAGCCTCACCGAAAGGAGGTCTGCACCTCGACCGGATCACTCGTCTTGCCAACGAACTAGGAGCCATTCGCAGCAACGGACAAGAGGTCATCGTCGTAACCTCCGGTGCCATTGTGGCCGGAACCTCACATCTTTCCCTTCCCGCCTACCCGCACGAACTCCCGTTTCA
>JBDIVP010000284.1:0-4643 GCA_039794325.1 Candidatus Inrsubterrania sp. | reverse complement strand
TCCCCCCTCATCCGCTTCCTTCTTCCTTTTTCCTTCTTCCTTTTAGTCCATCATCCGACAGGCTAATTGGGGCGTGATCAGGCACGAAAAGACTCGCGGAATAACTCCTTGACCAGGGCGACCAGGGTCTCCAATCCGAACGGTTTCGCAAGCGTCCGATCGGCCCCGAATTCGACGGCCTCAACCAAAAAATCCAGATCGCGACTGCCGCCACCGGACATCGCAATCATCAGAGGGGGGCGGGGTCGGGTCTTCAAGATTCGTATCACTTCCAGCCCGTCGAGTTCAGGCATAAGCAGATCGGTAATTACCATATCCGACCCGGATTCATCGAAACAGGCCAACCCTTCCTTTCCATCGGCGGCGGTGAAGACCTCATAACCCTCCTGAACCAATCGTTGGCCTAGAAGGCACCGCAAATCCGGTTCATCATCGATGATTAAAACCTTACTATTCACCTCGCCTCCTTATCATGCCGACGGGTTCGGCCGTCCATTGAGAGCATGAAATCTCCATTAGGGTTCCGGATCCCGACATGTTCGATGCAGAATATCCAACAATCCGGAAAAGTCTACCGGTTTATTCAAAACGGCTACGGCACCGTGTTTCAAGATTTCCCGTTCGGCTTCTTTTGTCATATTACCGCTGACCATGATAAATGCCACCCCTTGGCCGCTGATACGATAGGACAGCGCCCGTAAAAACGCGAGCCCATCGATGGATGGCATATGGTAATCCGAAACGATCACATCCACCGTAAGCCCTGCGTCCAACAACGCCAAGGCCTCCACGGCATGATCCGCCTCCCGGCATTCAAAGCCTTCCTGCTCCAACCGCAATCGAGTCGCCCGTCGCACGATTGGATCGTCGTCAACCAACAGAATGCGTTTCTGTCCCAAGCATGGCATAATGATCCTATTCAGACGATTCGGAGAAACCACCACACATCAACAGCCTTGAACCCATGGAAGATGCCGAATTCGAAACACACGGGTCATGGCATTCCTTCTCCCTTATCGGTCAATTGCCGTCTTGAGTGGATCTTCGCGAGCATGCTATGACCATGCAAGTAACTTGCTAGAATTGCCCGCATTAGTCATACAATATAACTATATGGTATTTAAGAATTTTTTAGGCGAAAAACTTGATGGCCGCCCCTTCATCACCCCCAATTTTTTCAATTTTTGTGGTGCAAACGTATCCAATTGTATTCGGAACGTATCCCAGAATGCGGACGTATTCCCGGACACCGGTAGGATTGGACACAGGCTCAGAATCCATCTGATTCATAAACCCTGACTCATAAACCGTCCCCGCAGATGAGGATGAGAACCATATGAAGATTCCCTATTCAGAGTTCGATGCCGAGACCTTCTCGTTCGCCGAAGATCCCGTGCTGATATTGGAAGATTTTTGGACCGCAGAGGAGCGTCAACGCTTCAGGAAGGCGATGGAACGATGTGTCTGGACGACGTTAGCGGAGATGCCGCCTGTGGCCCAGGCTTTTCCCAATTGCGGGAATTGGCGTAAGGCGGACATTCAAGGGCCTGAGGCTTCACACTTCATCAGGCGGGTAGGCATGCCCTGTGTGGCGGCCTACATTGAATCCTTTGCCAACATCAAGGGCCGTCATGTGAATTTTAATTATTACTCCTATGCGGCCGGAGACTGTCTGCCCACGCATGATGATACCGACGATCTCTACACCTACGCCCAGGGACGAAAACCTCCGACACGGCGGTTGGCCCTGGCGACCTACTTTCATGAGGAGTGGCATCCCGACTGGGGAGGGGAACTGATCATATACGGCCCGCCGGCACATGCCGACCAAAAAACATCGCTTCAGGTCACTCATTGCATTCCGCCCTCGCCGGGATCCTTGGCGATTTTTGCCGTCCCCCGTCAGCATCGTGTCTGTCGGGTCGATGCATTGGCGGGCGATCATAAACGACTTTCGATCGCCGGCTGGTTCATGACGGAACATTAAATTCCCGAGAAAAAAGACCAACAAGGCGGCCGGAACAAACCGAAACCGGTCGAGAGGAGATTACAGGGAAAAGATTTCTTTGGTGTGCAAATGGATGATCTTAGCTCCTCGCTGTTTTGCCTTGGCCACTAAATCAGCCGTCCCGCCTGGACCGTCGCCTTTCTCGCCATTCCAGAGGGCGATGACGGTCACCCGTTTGCCGCCTTCCACCAGCGCATTGTGTAACATCCACAAATTGTTTCGCTGCCAAATGGAGTAATCCGGCTTACCCTGTAACCAATGGGGCAAATCTTTGGAATCCGCCAAGATCCGCAAATTCTTCAAATCCGGTTTCAGGTGTCCACCTGCTTTCTCCAGTTCACGCTGATACAGGCGATGAAACCGTTCCACCCAGGTCTGGCCGCCTGGCGCCACCGAAGCTTGAATAAATGGGTCTGATGGCAACGCCAGATAAAGACGGGTGTCGATTCCCAGCTCCAGACAAATTTCATGAAACAACAGGTCACCCCCGCTGGCCCCGCCCGCCAGCCCAAAGTCAATGCCCCCGGTCTCATCCCGTTCGCGCACCAGAGCGTCATGAATAGCGCGGCGGGCGATCTCTTCTTTGTCCGGCGGGAATCGTGGCTCGGGCCGATCCGGTTTATCGATCATGTGGCCGGTGAATAGGATGACCCGCTGAGAACCGCCTTTGACGGGTATTGAGACAGAGTGTCGAGAAAAAACCGGATCGGACAACACCGCATCCACGTTGTCGCTCAACACCCCGAGATTCTTGTACAACACCAGCTGTTGCATCGCGGCATCGACGGCAAAGTCCGGCGCATCGGCCAAAGCCCTTCGATAGGCAGCGATCACTCGAGCCGGGCGTTTGGAAGTCAGGCAGACCAAGTCGGCATAACTGATGTCCGCCCACACATCCCGTTTACCTTCCTGTTTCAACCGTGATAACGCGGCTTGCACGGACAACTCCACACCTGCCGCCAACGATTGCCTGCGCCCCAGATATAACGTCCGAATGCGTTTGGCTTCCTTAAGATTTTCGAACCGCTCTTCCCATACCTGAGGCAATTTGGCAATCAATTCGAGGAGAACCGTCACCATCGCCAAGGCATTCAATCCGGAATAAAAATGATTCAGATCACCCTGAAAGGCTTTGAAATAGGACTCATGGGATTTCTCTAAAAAAGGCGACCGTAGCGCCGCCGGTTGCCTCACATCTTCGGGGTGCCCCTGCCACGCTTCCAGCCACTGGGCTTTAGCATTTCTGGCCATGAGTGAAAACGCCTCCGCCCGTTGAGCAAGAGGCACATCTGACTGCCGCATCACACGGGCCAAAACCAAATCGGACTGGGGCAGATCCCCCAACCGCTGGTAAATCGTCCCAAGTACCAGGTGACCTTCTATGTCCGTGGGATCAGCCTTGACCACCGCCTCCCAGGTGATGCGGGCGCCCTCCAACTTGTTGGCATCAAATTGGACGTTGCCCACCACTCGTAACCCTTGTACGGCCCATTCCAAATCCTGAATTTCCTCGGCCAACAATTCCAGATCCCCAAACTGCTTGTGAGCCGCCGCATAGGCCACGGCGTCTTGGAAATCCTCAGGCACCGGGAGAAACCGTGCAGGATGTTGAGCAATCAGGCCGGGCAGGAGATGAAAAACGGGGCTGTCAGAAACTCTGGAGGCCAGGGTCTGCTGAAGAGCGTGGGTAAGCCCCTCGAGACTTCCCCCGGGATTCTCGGGCTCATACTCAAAATACCGATCCGTCTGAAGATCAAAGGGAAAATCATCGGCCCGGCAGCGTAGCAGGAATGTCCGTTTTTCCCGAAGAGCATGCCGGATCCCCAATTCGTAAAAGACATTTGCATTATGAATCGACACATCGGCCACCACCAGTTCGGCGGTCAACAACCGTTGAAACATATCGACCCGGATATTGCCCGCACGGAGAATATCCAGGGTCGTCCGTCCATCCACACCCGCCCCGGCCAAGGCGGGGGCGATCAAGTCGCGCTCCACCCGGTCGAAATCGATGTCCTGTTTCACGCCGAACGGCCGAATGATAAATGCCCGTTTGGGAGGGGATGGTTCCATCGTGTCACCTCCTGATCACACCTTCAACCTTAGGACAGGAATCCCTGGAAATGCTCCGGTTTGACGTACTGCTTGCCGATCGCCTGTCCCACCTGCTGCAAGTCCTTGATGTGTGCCACGGAATCCAGCCGTTGCACATCAGCAGGGTTCATCCCTCCCAAACCCAGTCCTTTCAAACCCTTCACGGTCAATTCGGCGTTGTACCGCAAATAGGTGAACAGTTTCGGCTGCACCGGTCCCGGTTGATTGATCAAATCGCCGATTTCCCGGTCGAGAGGGTCCCCAGCCAAACATTTGCCAAACGTCCGGCACAATAGATCCTGTTCGTTCAACGCCGCAAACATCAAAGCAGAGGGGATTGAGGAGGCATTGTAGAGCAGGTTCATGTCGGAAGGCCCCAAGTTTTTATTGGCATCGGGATTCGTGCCGGTGCCGATCGACACCAGCAACATCTTCTCTTCACCGGTCTGCCATTGCAATTTATAAGGGGCCAAGGTGGCCATCAGGAAGATTTGAAAAGACGGATTATTGTAGGGGGTAATGCCACCGTCAACAAAAATGA
>JBDIVP010000283.1:0-4655 GCA_039794325.1 Candidatus Inrsubterrania sp. | reverse complement strand
CGCCACCACCAGGAGCAGAAGGCTGCCGGAACATACGGCAAGCATGGTTGCCCCGACCCTGAGAAGGGCATCAATGGTTGTTCGGGACAAAATAGTGTTTGAGTATGAGGTCATGGACCTGAGCCGACGTGGAAAAATCAATAAAGGTTTTGATCAGTCCCTTGGGAGGGGATTGTGTGACAAGCAGGAGAGGGCGTGTCAGGGGGAAGGTACCCGCCTGAACGGTTTCCAACGTGGCAGGAACACCGTGGAGGGGCAACAGGCGGATTGGGACTCCGTGGGTGGCACTGTACCGGGCGGTTCCCAGAGAAACGTATCCGATCGCATGCGGTTGCCCGGCCACCGTCTTGATGCCCTGTTCATTGTCTCCAATGATGACATGGGGGCGAATATCACGGTTGGACAGGGTGAAGTAGTGAAGGAAGAGTTCCAGGGTTGAACGCCCTTCGGCTTTGTTGACGACGGTGATCATCGCGTCAGGGCCGCCTACTTGATTCCAGTTGACAATGTGACCGGTATAAATGGATTGGATCTGGTCGTCGGTGAGTTCAGGAACGCGATTCGATTGATGCACGATGATGCCGATGCCGTCATGGGCCACCACCGTTCCGTGCAGGTGCCGCTCCTTCGGCTTCAAATCGCGGGAAACCATGCCGATATCCGCCAGGCCGTTCAGCGTATCGGCTATCCCTCGTGACGAGCCTCCGGTTTGGACATCCACCTGTATGTTGGCATGCAACCCCTCAAACCGTTTGCCGATGGCCGACACAAGCGGAGCCATGGTGCTGGCCCCGGTAATGATGAGCTTTCCCTCCTGACCGGAGACCGGGCTAGGGCGGAAAAGGGTTAGAAGAACCAAAAGGCCGGCGCTCACCACGAGGCCAACAAAGTGGGTACCCACGGAGGTAGAAGGCGGAAGAATGGGGGGCATGGGCCGTTTCAAGAGGCGTCTCGGCAATGCTGATCAAAGGAAATCGTGCAGCATCCGAGATTGATGGCTTTCCCGGCGGTCGAACCGGTGATGTGTTTCGGGACCTGGTAAACGACTCTTTTGCCTTTCCGAATGCCCTCAACCAATCCGTGGTCGCGTAAAACGGCCAGATGATGGGACAGCAAACTTTGTTCGACCTCCAAGGTTTCCATCAATTCCCCCACATGTTTGGGGCCGGTCATCAGGGTTTCCAGCACGCCCAACCGTGTCGAATCCGCAAGAATTTTGAACTTTTCGGCGCAAGACGTCGAAGGATTGGCGGATTTCATTGGTCCAGCACGCTTTCTTTAGTTGTCTGGTAAGTAAATTGTAGTGTCATCCTGAGGCGCCGCCGAAGGATCTGTGCCCAGATCGTAGAGATCATGCCTGAGCGCAGTCTTGCAACCATCACGCATAGCCGGATGCTTCGCGTTGCTCAGCATGACAGTGGCGGCCGTGCACTCCATACAACCGGACCGTGTCGTCCAGAGGCGCCGCCGAAGGATCTGTGCCCAGATCGTAGAAATCATGCCTTGGCGCAGTCTTGCAACCATCACGCATAGCTGGATGCTTCGCGTTGCTCAGCATGACAGTGGCGGCCGTGCACTCCATACAACCGGACCGTGTCGTCCTGAGGCGCAGCCGAAGGACCTGTGCCCCGATCGTAGAGATCATGCCTGAGCGCAGTCTTGCAACCATCACCGCATAGCTGGATGCTTCGCGTTGCTCAGCATGACCCGAATGGTGATCCTCCTGGATTCCGATTGTTTCTTCACTTTACGAATCGTGAAATCTAGGTTTTTATATATGATGAAATTTACATATGAAAAAAAATTAATATGACGGATAATTTCCGTACAAGTCAATCCATTTCCCCTAACCCCTCACGCCTCACCCCTCACCCTTTACGCTTCTTCCTTTTCCCTTCTTCCTTTTCCCTTCTTCCTTCATTTCCCCTTGGTATTTTTTGACAAATGAATTATTCTTGCCCATTCCAAAGAAAAGAAGGAGGGCGACCCATGGCCACCGTTGGACAATTAATGACCAAGGATGTGAGTTTCATTCAGGAGGAGGCCAGTATCCAAGAGGCGGCACAGACCATGCATGATAAACGGATCGGGTCGTTGTTGGTAAAAAGCGCGGATGATTACACCGGAATTTTGACCGAAACGGATGTGGTCAAAGCCGTGGCGGAGCAGCCCGGCCGGATCGAACGCCTGCAGGTGAAAACGCTGATGTCACGACCCATTATTTCCGTGGAACGGAACATGTCGCCCCACTATGCCAGGGACCTCATGGCCGACAGGAAAATCCGTCACCTGGCCGTGCAGGAAGAGGGAAAAATTGTCGGGATGATTTCGGTGAGAGATCTCCTGGCCTACTTCAAAACCGTCTCCCGTGAGTTACAAAAACAGGAAGAAGCCTGACGGACCCGCCCAACATTTTCAAAGAAACTTTTTACTGGCCATAAGGCCTGTGATATGGTTTAATCCGTTTTGAAATGTGTTTCCTCCCTCAAATTAATCACGTGTACGCTCCATTCATACCACTTCCCTAACAATGAATCCTGGTTTTCGGTTCCGCAGCCCGGGCACAAGATCGATTTGCCCCTTTGGGGTAAGGCTTTGGGGTAAGAATGGATAAATCTCTCGTAATCCCGGATAGGCCGGATAGGATTGATACACATTCAGCTGGTTGAGGACGAGTAGTGAAGAATCGGGTGTTTTCGAAAAAAATGGGTTCTAATCAGGGATCACCGAAACGCAATGCTGTCGGTTGGTGGTGGGGAGTGGATCGTTGTTAAGGGATTGCCGTGTCATGAACAGGCGTGCGCTTGGCCTTTTTGTGATTTTTGTCGTGTGTGGTTTTGGGATGGTCCCTGCAAAAAGTTTGGCCCAGTTGGCTCCGATCTCCTTTCCTTTTACGGGAACTGATTTCCCAAACTTTTTTGCAGAGCCGAGACCTGTTCTCGGAAGTGAGGGCCTCAGATTTGGCCCTGTGCAGGTTCGCCCGACGTTAGGGGTGGCGACGATTTTTACCGATAACGTGTTCCGGGATAACAAACCCAGAGAGGCAGACATCGGGTACGCGATTGCGCCAGGCATCCAGGCGTTTCTTCCCATCGGAGAACTCCATTCATTTATGATCGATTATCGCGGGTCACAGCACTGGTACCAGCGGTTTTCCGAAAATAATATTTTTTCTCAGGAGGCGTCGGGATATTTAAGCTTTAAATATCCTGGTGGGGTAACGGTCAGTTTATTGGGGCAACATGTCGGAGGATATGATCCGAGAGGATCGATTTTGGATCTTCAACTGCCGGAAATGACACAGTGGAACACCAATACGTTTGTAGGAAAAGTCCGGTATTTTGGACCTCGGTTTGGATTTGGTCTTTCAATGACATCCAGAAAATATAACGCCACCAACAATGACCAGGGCCGCTTTCGCGATCATCTCACTAACTCGGCAAACTTTAGTTTTCATATAAAAGCCACCCGCAAGATTTATGGCACGCTCAGCTTCGGCATTCAGGATATTACTTATGACGAAAATAAACAATTGGACGGTTTTATGTACAGCATCAATGCCGGGTTTACGATTCCTTTGGGAGAACAACTGACAGGCCAATTCCTCGCCGGGATTTCCGTGTTGAATTTTGACCGGGCTGCCCTTCCTCTTGATCAAGCCCCTCCTGACGGTCTTAGCCCTGGGGGGGAAACTCAAAAACGGCAGACGATGATGGGGGATATCGCATGGAAGCCGTCTTCAAGGATCATGGTTAATTTACGAACGTTTCGTCGGATCCAGCAGGCGGCGGTATTTGGTGCCAACGTATTTTTTACAACAGGGATAAGCTTGAATGCTTCATATAGACTGACAGATCGGACAACGTTATTTGGAGGTACGAGGTTTTCAAATAATGAATTTACCTCGGAATTGTCGGGGAGAGGAGATCGGGTCGACGATCTGTTTTTTCAAAGCGTGGGCGTGACGTATAGAGCGGTGAGATGGTTGGGAGTGAAATTGATGTATTCGTATGCTCAGAGGTCCTCCACCGCGCCGGAAGGATTTGGCGATTATTATGCCAATTCGTTTCTCATTTCTCTTCAAGGTATTCTGTAAACAGCTTCTTTGACTTGGGGCCTGCCATACAAAGCATCCGGCTCCCGGTTGCGAGGGGGGCACAAAAAATAACCGCTACGCCCTTGGCATAGACCCCCCTTTTGTCCCACTTTCTCGAGTATGTTGAAAGGTGCGGACATATGATGCGCCATGGCGGAAATCTATCCTCGTCCGTAGATCAGTTCAGAGTACCCAAGACATTGAACTCGGCAAGAGACGTCCAGGGTTTATTGGTCCCTTGAATCTCGCTGAGGGCGCGCAACCACACATAGCGGGTGGTTCTGGGCGCAAAGACCACCTGTTGCTCATCTTTGGTATTGGGGAAGGCCCCGGAGTTGACCAGGGTCCACTCTCCCGGCACGGGTGGCGTGGTCGGGGGCGTGCTGGAATCGGTCTTGACATAGAGTTCATAGTTGGCGATTTGACCGTTGACATAGGTGTCCTGCCGGGGCAGGGCCCGGATGCCTTCGATGGTGGCGATTGCCCCGAGATCGACAATTAGGCTATGGGGGTGGGCGGGGACATTGGACCCGGACCAGCGGGTATGCCAGATGGAGGA
>JBDIVP010000282.1:0-4692 GCA_039794325.1 Candidatus Inrsubterrania sp. | reverse complement strand
GGCCGGATTGGCCATCATCTCGATATGCAGCCCGTCCATGTCGTCCGCCGTTTGCCCGCCACAGGAAACGTTTGTGCCGTTCATGAGAACCTGGCGCACGGTGACAAGATTCCGCCGCCCTTCATAGGACGGACAGGTGGCCACATGCAGGATTACGCCCTCAATGAAGTTTTTCGCGCTTTCATCCCAATGCACATCCCCGCCGCTTGGCACGACAAGCGCATCCGCGATCAACCCGGCATCCTCGACGATATTTTTATTTTCCGGGTTCAGCATGGCCATCGGGTTAAAGGAGGCCTTCCAGGGCTGTACCCATTCCGCGGTCCGCTCGAACGGATCCAGCACATACACCTTTTGATGAAGACCTGAGGCCCACCGTCTGGCGGTGATGCTGGCCAGCTCGCCCTTCGGGTCGATGACCAGCATGCTGCCCCGGTAAAACAGCAGGTTGGGAATGATCATGGAGACGCCCTTGCCGGACCGGGAGCCGGCAATCGTAATCATATGGCGGTCGTCTTCGCGGCCGATCAATTGGCCGTTCAGTTCGCCCAGGAGAAGTTGTGCGCCGGGATTGCGCGGATCGTAACGCAGGGCAGGGGAGGCGAGGATTGCTTGGCCGTCCGTCCAGGCGGCAAAGGGCAGATCGTGCTGGTTCAGTTGCCGCGACCCGACGCCACGCGGGAAATCATCAAGGATCGTGGACATGGCGTCCCTTTCTTACCATAAGGCAGGTGATTTATCCATCGTGGATGCAAAAGCCAGCAGGGTTTCCTTCATGGCAAGCCTTATGTAAATTACAGGCTCCTCCGCGTGGTCCTGTGGCCGAACCGGAAAAAGGGGACTGATGAAAACGCCAGATCGCCCGGTCAAACCGGATTTTGAAAAGGCTTCAGATGCGGTATCCGCCTGGCGGGAACAACAAAAAGCCCTGTTGAACGAGCAGGAACGCAAGGCGTACGAACAAATTGTGTTGGAGAAAAAACAAGAGGAGACGGCCAGGGCCAGGGAACTGGCAACCACACGCCACCAACGCCTTCAGGATGAAAAACAGCGCCAACTTCTTTTCAGGAAAACCCTGACGCTAGACATGATACGATCCACCAAAAGGGTCAGTGAGCGCGAGGCCGAGGCTGCCGCCAAAGAAATTGTGCATGCCAACGACTCCTCCACGATCCAGGCTCTGGCCGATCAGACCACAAAAGCCGGCGACCGATTTTTACAGGAACGGGAGCAGCAACGGACAAGCCAGCGACTGGAACGGGCCTTTCAGCGGGCCGCCGCCACAAAAACTCACCGGGAAAAAGGGGACAAGGGGAGGGAGCGGTAAAATCGTCCGCTTCTCCTGGGCATTCACCGAGCTTTTTTCTTGCCGTTCTCCCGCCGTCTTGGCATTTTTTTCTTCCACCATCGATAGGGGAGGCTTTATCCTTTTTCCTGTCCGGATGGGTTTGCCCTTTGGTTCGGTGAAAGAGCAAAGCCCACCCCTGGAAAAAGGAGACACCCATATGGACCTCTATCGATTTTTTGGAGAAAAACTTTTATCCCTTTTGGATGGCGAAGCATCCGTCATGATCACCGTTCAGGGGGAGGCTCCCCTTTGTGTCAGGCAATGCGACGACACGGTCCGGGATGCGCAAAGACGCCTGTTTGTCTTTCTTACCCAATACTATTTTGAAAATGATCAGCCTACCCGGGACCCGCAAATTGCGTTCTACCTGTCCGACCATCAGGGCATTCCCCAGGCCGAGCCGGTCCTCTATACCAATGACAGAACTAACATCGCCAAACTGGTTTACCGGTTCGACTATGACGGCCCTCCGGTTCTTTTGGATTCTGAATGGAAAGATGAGGTTCAAAGCCTGACAACGGAATGGTTCAATCGGTTAGACAGGCAGGGCTTTTTCAGTCACTATGCCCAAAAGCAAAATCTGAACGGATAACACCGGTTTTCCTTTCCCTGCCTTCCCGGTCTCAGGCGGTACGATAAATTCCGGTTCCTGAAAAAAATTGTCGGGTTTCCATTCCCCGCCGGCTTCCGGTCACGGTGTCCGCGCAGGTCCCTGCCGCCATTTTTCCGCGCCCTTCAAGCAGCGCCGCCGCCGTCCTTCAACCAACACCCGTTCCCTGTTTTCATACGATGCTATGCGCCGGGGAGTGGTTGCCGGTGTCGCCTGTTGGCCTTGCGGTCCCGCCTTCGCGTCGCATCACTCACGCCAGCCAGGCCTGTCATTCGTTCTGCTTTTCGCTCCGCCGGACCGCTTGACGGCCTTCCTCCTTTTGACCGTTTTCACTGGCTCTCCGGGTTTTGCGAGAGAGCCAGCTTCAACGTAAAACCAAAAGGAGGACAGAACATGGCGACATCAAAACCGGCAACCACCATTCGTTCCGGCAGCATCAAAGCCACGATCTGGCAGAACAGGGGAAAGGACGGGCGGTTTTTCTCGGCCACCTTCTCCAGGCCCTTCCGGGACGAAAACGGCACCTGGAAAAACGGGACTTCGTTCGGCTCCCGCGATCTGGAAAGCCTGATGAACGCGGCCCTGGAAGCCAGGGAATGGATCAACAACCAAACCACAAGGCCCCGGTCATAACGCCGGGGTCAACTTTGCCAGAGAAAGGAAAACCGGCATGAACAATCATCAATATCTTGCTCAAAACCTTCTTCAGCTTCTTGGGTCCGATACGGCCGTCCGCATTACCGTGGACGGCTATATGCCCTTATCCATCGAGGATATCGGCCATTCCCCGGACGGTTTACGGCAGATTTCCCTGTGCCATTACGGGGAGCAGAATGGCGACCTCATGCGCGATCCGGACATCGTGTATGTCCTGCGCGAGAACGACGGCAGGCCGTTGGCCGAGCCCGTCTCCTTTCAAAACGACTATATGGGCCTCTATCAGGAAGTCTACACCTATAACGGCGAGGGGAAGCGCACCCATGTGAATCCACGCCTGCAACGGGAACTGGTCAGCTTTTCTCTGATGGGGTTGCGCAATCTCAAACAGCAGGGCTTCTTTGACAAGGCCGCCAGACGCGAGCGCCTGGCCTGAAGCCGTAGACGATCAATCAGGGCTGTGCCTTCACGGGCATGGCCCTTTTGACTAAGCTTGCCACAGCGCAGGCCGTGGGAATGCAATGGACGCGGCCACCATGGCTGAAGAAAAAATTTTAAGTTGGCTTGGGAAATTGCTAAATCGACTTATGGAGATCCCTTCTCCCGGCCACTCCGATTGAAGGTCTGAATAGGGCATTTGTTCCTATCCAGTCGGCGACTGCTTTATCAAATAAAGTTTTGCCCAAAAGCCGACGTACGTGCAGTTCGAAAACCAGTAACGAGCACGCGGTAATTGTTTCCAGGTCATGTCTGACCTTATCGGAAATACGATCATCACCCGGGCCATCGGTGAACATTGCGGAATCCTCGTAATTAGTGCGTATTCGTAGACGATATAGATAATCCATAACCGTATAGGGCCGAAGCTTCTGATTAATTTCGTATTTTTCCGTCATTGTCAGGTTTGGAAGTGGAAAGCTAGGCGTTTTCCTTGGTCTTTTTCCTGATTGAATTCTCTGTGTCTCGTTTTTTCCCCAGTCTATCCGCTTCTGTTTACGCTTGTTCTTTCTTTCTTCTTTCTCTCGCAAACGAAGAGCCTCCTCTCGTGTTGTCCTTAACGCTTTGTATGCAAGACTCCAACAGGTTTTTTCGTTACATGTAACCCAATTGTGCAGTTCACCATCAACATCTATTTTATGGGGGATATTTTTTGGACCAGATGAGCCAAAAGCCAGTGTCCAGGGTTCCAAGCCGCCACCCCGTTCAGCCAGAAAAGTATAAAACTGATTCTGTGTTTTTGTATGGGTATCTGGCCTGGTCTGCCCTTTGGCGGAGGTAAGGGCTTGAGTCGCATGATACAGCACGTAATAGGATTGAACCACGGACCAATTATTAGATAGGCGTATCAGCTCATCCGAACGAATCAAACGGATGCCAACGTTCAGCAAGAGTTCCGTTCCCCAGGCATTTTGCAGGCTGGAAATTGTCTGAGGAATGCTAGCATTTTGACATGTTGTTTTAGGCAAAAAATTCGAAGCAGACACCCGGTTCATCGTCGTTTTCAATGAGTTTAAAAGGTTATGGTCCCTACCTGATGTAATTATGGAAAATGCTCGGAGATAATTTGCATGGGTCTGGAAGGCACCGGAGGAAGCATTATTGGGCATTATAAATACCGCATTCTTCACACCTGAAAGGGGCCACAAATTATCTCAGGCTATACCCTGTCGCCATTTTGGATTTAAATCCGATTAGCGTTTGTCATTCCGCCGTGACTTGTTCATCAAGAAAAGAATAGTGCTCCCATTCCGTATCCTTTTTTAGGATCAAAACTACTTTTTATCGCTACCTTCAGAATTTCCTGATGGTCCACTTTGAGAAGAATCTTGTTGTTGAGGAGTTTCCTGTGGGGCTGGATTGCTCGGCGGCTCCGGTCTTAATTCCGATAATCCCGAATAGCTTTTTCTTAAATCGGGTAGTTCTGTATTTTTCCCATTTTCCATTTCATTAGAGTCAAGCCCAAAGTTAGTTGAAAATTCACCCCGGCTCCCCGTCTTAATGTTAGGCGACCTTCGTTTGGGCTGCCCGCTTGATTTTCAAGTCCCGTTGCAGTGCGTCTCGCAGTTTGGGTAAATGC
>JBDIVP010000281.1:0-4692 GCA_039794325.1 Candidatus Inrsubterrania sp. | reverse complement strand
GTTTGGCCGGGACGCTGGCGCCGATCGCCGCCAGGGCGCCTGTAATGGTCGTGCCGATGGCGGAGCCGATGACCACTGCCGCCGCCTGATCAAAACTGATGGCACCGGTGTGCAGGGCGGTGAGCGTGGTCGCCACGGCCGCGCTCGATGACTGCAGAACCACGGTCATGATGATTCCGATGGCCATGGCCAGTAAGTGTCCCCGGAAACCTTCGAGTGGAAGATCGGCGAGGTTAAAGACTGCTGATAAGCCCTGCATGGCTTCCTGGAGCGTTTCAATGCCGACGAAGATCAACCCGAAGCCTCCAACGGCCAATCCGAGGGATTTCCATCGGCCGTTGCCCAACAGTCGAAGAAAGGCGCCGATGCCAACCAACGGCAGAGCGTACAATCCGAGGCTGACTTTCAAACCGAGAACGGATACGATCCAACCGGTTCCGGTTGTTCCGAGGCTGGCTCCAAAGACAACCCCGACCGCTTGGGGAAAGGTGAGAAGCCCGGCGCTGACGAAGCCGATCAGGGTGACAGTGGTTGCGCTGGACGATTGAACCATCAGGGTCACTAGGGCTCCTGAACCAAAGGCCTTGGCGGGGGTGCCCGTAAAGCGGACCAGAGCCCGACGGAGTGCATCCCCGGCAAAGGCTTTGAGTCCGTCCGTCAGCAATACCATGCCCAGCAAGAACAGGCCGATGCCGCCAAAGAGCTGAAAGGTCATGATGATCATGTCTTGTCCCGTTGCGTCAAAAGCGAAGCAAGGATCAGGTGGACTGTGGGATGGTCATTGGCCATGGAAGTTTTGGTGTGATGGCACCTCTTATGGGCCATGACGTGTTGTATGGTGGGACTGTCGTAACGGAGCATCGGGAGGAGGAGGTCTGTACCCGCGAGAAAGAGGTTGGGTTTGAAAAATCTCAGAAAGGATAGAGTGGAAACCACACCTTGACGTTCGGGGCGATGACGAATCAGAAAACCGATGATACAGAAAATCCGGGAATGAAAGATAGGGGCGGGCCCACGCCGGTCGTGGGCCGCCACACCCGAGAGGGAGGAGGGCTTTAGGCGATTTGACGAGAATGAACCCGCATGGCGGGACCGGAATGTTTTTTGGAATGGGGTAAATGTTGGACGGATTTGGGTAACGGACTGACATCGGAATTCCGGGGAGGCGTCCGGTCCTTCTTACCCGAGGATTTCGTCAGTTGTGCGTCAAGTTTTTCGACCTGTCGGAGTTCGGCCAATCGTGATTGATGGAGTGCCTTCTCCCAGGCCAGGGCTTTTGTTAAATGAGCGATCTGTTGTTTGAGATGTGAGACTTTTTGCTCATGGTGAAGGCATTCGATTTTCCTGGCCATGTTAATGTAATTTGTGTCAATGAACGGCATGTGTTGGTCCTCCTCCTGTATTGACGAGTGACGTTCTCCCCTTAATTCTGGAGAAACGATCAGATGCGTGTGGATGATGTGGAGAATCAGCAAGGTTCCTGCCAAAAATATGATCCGGCCGCCGGGTGGCGGGGTGGTGTTCGTTCATGAAGGATGTGGCACAATCTTATTCATTTTCGCTGGGCGTTTTGCCATGGCAGGGGATGGTATGCGAAAAAGAAGGACAGTCTTTCATGTGACCAAGGGTGAAAACCGAAGAAGATCCAAGAACAGGTGCTGAAATTGTTCAACCGCCAATAAAGGTGTAAGAAACTTTTACGGTTTTTTCCGGCAAAAACGGGAGGGTTATGACGACGAAGATAGGTGAGGCCGATCGGTTCCGAAACCGGTTGTTGGATCTGTTGGAACGCAAACATCATTGGGCCTGGTCCTTTTTTATGGGGCCCGAGATTTCCAAAGCGCAGTTAAAGGTGCATTATCAGCAGGAGTACGCGGTGTATGTGCGGGATTTCCCCGTTTTTCTGGCCCGTCTTCATGGGAAAAATCCTCCGTTGGAGGTCCGGCGGATGCTGGCGGAAAATATCTTTGAAGAAGATACCGGAAAGTTGTCTTTGGGCATTTCCCATCCCGAATTGTTTTTACAAATGATGCAGGGCCTGGGGTTCCGGCTCCGTGAATTTGAGCGGATTCGATTGCTGCCGGCCACCCGGAAATATCGGACATGGCTGGAGAGGATGTCGGACGATCCTGATTGGGTGCTGGGTGCGGCTGTGTTCACGGTTTTTGTGGAGGGCAGTGTCCATGATCGAAAAGCGTTGGAAACTCCCGAACAAGCCTCTTCCCCTCGCCGGATCAAAGAGAAACTCCGGCGTCATCCGCTGGTTCAGTATCATGGGGTCTCTCTTAAGGATATGGATCTGGTCCGTGCTCATCAAATGGTCGAAGGCGGTCATCGCCAGGACGCCTATGCGATGGTATTGGCCCATGCCGTCACCCGCCGCCACCAGGATAAAGTCGTGGGGGCGGTGGAGAAGACCCTGGACCTCTGGCTGATGTATCGTGACGGCGTTGCACGGGCATGCGGTGTGCCGAAAACGGCTTCAATCCGGACAAACCGGCTTACACGAGTGACGGGTGGGACGCGGGGCTCACATCAACCGAAACTTTCAGGGTATGCTCTCCCCCGCCGATCATAAAACCGTTAATCGGGCTGACATCCCCGTAATCCCTCCCCCAGGCTAAGGTGATATGTTCATCGCCGGGAATCAGATTGTTGGTCGGATCGAAATCCACCCACCCGATATTGGGACTCCAGGCGGAAATCCAGGCATGGGAGGCATCCGCTCCCACCAGTTTTTCCTGACCTTCGGGAGGATGGGTCAGCAAATAGCCGCTGACATACCGGGCGGGTAATCCAAGACAGCGAAGAGCGGCGATTTCCAAATGGGCGAAATCCTGGCACACCCCTTTTCGTGAGGCCAGCACCTCCTTGACGGGGGTTGAGATGTCGGTGACGCCTCCCTCGTACCGGAATTCCTGAAAAATCCGGCGGGTCAGGTCCATGACTCCCGCTAAGATTGGGCGCCCTTCCGGAAAACACTCATGAACAAAATCATACGTGCTGTCGTCCAGAGAAATATACGGGGAGGCATACAAGAAATGTTGAGCCTCCAGAATGGCCGGATCGTTTGACCCGTGAAGTTGTTGCACCACGTGGTCCCAGGGCGGACTCTGGTCCAACTGGATGGGGTGGAGTTTCGTGACGTCTATCAGCGTGTCGGCCTCAACGGAAAATGTGTGATGGGGGGTTTGAACCGTCAAGTGGATCATGGGATTACTGAAATAATCATGGCCGTCCGACCGGATAGTGGGAGGAGGATCAATGTGAATGGAGGATCGTATAACCTGTTGGCGCGGGTGAGGCCGGGGAGTTAAACGCAGGACATGGTGAGAGATCGCGACCGATTGGGTGTAGGTAAATGCTGTCCGGTGGGTCACCCGGTAGATCATGGAATGCTCTCGAACCAATGAGGACCGGAAATCCGTTGCGCCAGGGAATGACTGAAGTACGTATGCGCCACCACATCGGATAACTGGAGAACGCTCTGATCCAACTGTTTGAGCAGGCGATCCAAATTGCCCCGTACCTTATGGTTTTTGTTGAATTCCGCCAGTTTCAGCATGTCCGCCAGGCGAATATCGGTGCATGTCCGTATGGTAATTCGTTGGGCTGGACTGAGTGAGGCGAAAGTGTTCTCCAGGGGCAGGGCCGTCATGTGGGCTTCGATGGTCAGGAATTGAAAAATGACGGATCGGGGATTGGTGTCGTCGGCCAACAACAAGTCCAGCACCGGTGCCAGTTTGGCTTCGGCTTTGTACCGGGTTCGATAGGTGATGGTGCTGTCCACCAGTTCCAGCAAGAGATTTAAGGCTCCCGTGTTTTCCGGGTTGCCGCGTGTGGTCAAATGACGGATAAGTTTGGACAGGTGCCGGACCCGTTCCAGTCGCCGTCCCATTTCCAAAAATCTCCAGGCGGAACTCCGTGTCATATTTTCCATGACCATTCCGTTCAATGCGGCCAGATATTGAATCATACGGCTCAGCAGTCGAATGGCGTCATCAATGCTTTGACCCTTGTCACGGCCCCATTCCTTGGGAACGCTCGTCAGTTCCCCCAGAATATTCCAGGTGTCGAGTGATAAGCGATGTCTGACCAGCTCCGCCGTCCGGCGGACATTGTGGAGGACCTTGGCCAGCCCGTCGGGTGAGTCCGGATCAAAGAGAATCGTTCGGAGTTCCGCCTCCACGGCTGCGGCCCCTCCTTTCACGGCGCGTCCGGCGCGTCGGGGCGAAAGGTGTTCCTGTAAAACGAGCAGGGAGACCAATCGATACAGGGTACCCGGGTCGTCACCGGGGCCGGCTTCACCGCTCAGCCGGGAGACCAGGCTCCGGAGCAGCCGAATGGCGCCTTCGGCGCGTTCGGTATATCGTCCAAGCCAGAAGAGATTATCCGCGGTCCGGCTAGGTAGGTCACGTCCTCCTCGTCGAAGTTGAAACGTATGATGCGGAAGGGGAGCGGTGGTGGGAACTTCGAGGGGCGTGTTCCACTTCACCCAGGTATCTTTGCTGAAATCGCCCGGTTCATGCCAATGGGCCCGCGGGTCCGATCGGACGGAGACCCGGGCCAACCCCCCCGGCATGACGGCATAGCCGTCTTTGGTGGCGGTGAGATAGATGCGAAGGGTCATCGGGACCGGCTGGAGGGTGTCATCGGATCCCCAAAAGGGTGTCGTGGAGGGGGAGACGATTT
>JBDIVP010000280.1:0-4717 GCA_039794325.1 Candidatus Inrsubterrania sp. | reverse complement strand
TAAAAGCCCCTCCACTTCTCGTAGGGAAGCCGGTTATGCCCAAGCCCCACTCACGACTCTATCTGATCTTTTGCCTGGCAATTGTTTGGGGAGTCACCCTGGTTGCCGGTGCCGTCGAGGCCGGTTCGCTTCCGATCGTGCATCATACGCTGAAGGTTTCACTGGATCCGGACCGGCATACGCTCCATACACGCAACACTCTCAGAATTCCACGGAAGGTGTTACCATCTCCCCTCGTTTCGTTTTACCTCAATCCGGACCTGACCCTCACCACCCTGGCCGTCAACGGCCGGCCTCACCCGCTCTCGCGGGTTTCGATCGATTCGCCCACAGCCGACGATACGCGCACCCTGGCAAATTCCGCTACCAACCGCATGGTAACCATTGAGCTATCACCGGAAGATCTGTCTTCCGACCCCGTGCTCCTGGCCCTTGAGTATGAAGGGCAGATCAACAATCCCCCACAACCTTCATCCGGCCTGCGGTTCGTCAGGCCGGATGATACCGATGGGCACATTGGACCAGAGGGAATTTATCTCACATCCGAAACCTTGTGGTACCCCGTCCTGCCGGGCGTCCTGCACACCTTCGACTTGTCGGTTACCCTTCCTGATGGATGGGAAGCGGTGACGCAAGGCAAGCCTCAGGACCGCACTCACGAGGAGGGGCGGCACACCACTTATTGGAATATCGGCACGCCCAGCGAGGCTCTCACTCTGGCCGCCAACCGGTTCCTCGTCGAGAAACGGCAATGGCAGGGCATCGAAATCGCCTCGTATCTCTTTGCCGAGGAAACGCCCTTGGCTCCGCAGTATCTGGAGGCCACGGAAACCTATCTGAAGTTTTACACGGACCTGTTAGGTCCGTTTCCGTTTTCAACCTTTGCTGTCGTGGAGAATTTTTTCCCTAGCGGATTGGGCATGCCCGCTTTTACTCTTCTCGGACAGGGGGTCATGCGAAGGGGCTATACCCAGCCCTATTCCCTGGGCCATGAGATCGTGCATTCCTGGTTCGGGAATTCCGTGTTCAACGATTTTTCGAAAGGAAACTGGGTCGAAGGGCTGACTACGTATTTGTCCAATTACTATTACGACGAGGCGACCGGTAACTCTCAGGATGCCTTCAAGACCCGGCTCCGCATGCACCATGAATACAACCTGTACACCTCATCGAAGGATGATTACCCCATTATCCGGTTTCACCATAAGGAAACTCGTCAGGATAATGCCGTCGGGTATCAAAAAACCGCTCTGGTTTTTCATATGTTGAGGCAGGAACTGGGCGACGACCTTTTTTTTGAGGGGGTCAGGCGGATCATCACCGAAGGCACCGGTCGCTATATCGGATGGAACGACCTGATCCGATTCTTTTCCAAAGTGGCCGACCGGGATCTGGACTGGTTCTTCGCGCAATGGGTGTTTCAACCGGGCGCCCCGGAACTCCATTGGCAGGATATTACCTGGAAGGCCGATCCCGATCATCCCGAACACTTTTTTCTGACCGCCACTCTGGCACAGGCCGATCCGTTTTATCGTCTGATGCTCCCGATTGCAATCGAAACGGACACAGGTTCCATCCATTCCACCACTCTGGACATTACCCATACTCCACAAAACATCCGCATTTCGAGTTCCGGACAACCCCGGAGGATTCTCATAGACCCTGAATACCATATCCTTCGCCGCCTTCACCGCCATCAACTCCCTCCCATGTTGAATATGTGGGAAACCGATTCCTCCCGCACCGCCCTCTTTCCTATAAAACCGGAATCCGATGAAGCACCCGCCTATGCCTCACTCCTACAACGACTACAGCATCAGGACGGCATCCAAATCATCACGGCCGGCACGCCCGATTTTTCCCAGCCCGGCTCCTACCTGATTGTCGGCTCCCTGGCCCGGCAGGCCCTGCTTAGCCGATCCCCGACCCTTTGCGGAAATCAGGTGCGGGTGACGCCACAAGGGGTCAGGATTCTCGACCGGGAGGACCAAGCACCGGAGACGGCGTTTATTATTTCCTGCGCTCACCCCGACCATCCGGGCCATGTGCTCACCTTTTTCTTCGGACTTTCTCCGGAGGCCATGACGCCGATTTCCCGTTTACTGTTCTTTTACGGCTGGGACAGTTATCTCGTGTTCCAACAAGGGCAAGTGGTTGCCCGTGGGATGTTTGACCCAGTACACTCTGCCCATGAAATTTCCATTCATCACAAGTAAAAGGTTATCTCATGTCACTTTCTTCGATTGTAGTGCCCGCCCGTTCCCTGACCATCGCTTTCCTAACCTGTTTTTTGACGGGCGTCTTCTCTGCGGGCATCTCGCTGTCCCAGGAACCGGAACCTCCTTCCAGCCCGGAGCCGCCACCCGAACGTCATCTGGCCAATATCCGCCAACTCACGTTTTCCGGAAAAAATGCGGAAGCCTATTTTTCCTTTGACGGGCGCCACCTGGTCTTTCAGTCCACCCTGGATCCGGACGGCAAAACGACACATGAGTGTTATCAAATCTACACGATGAATCTGGATGGGAATAATGTGTACCGGGTCAGCCCGGGAACCGGCGGCACCACCTGCGGCTATTTTTTCCCGGGCGATCGGCGCATTCTTTTTTCCTCCACGCATCTCATCAGCCCCTTCTGCCCACCGGAGCCTCCACGCGGAGAACGATACCGTTGGGCCCTGCACAATTATGATCTGTTCTCCATGGGACTCAGGGGGTGGGACCTGCAGCGGCTGACGGCCAATCCCGGATATGATGCCGAAGCCACCATTTCTCCTGATGGCAAAACCATCGTCTGGACTTCTCTGCGGGAAGGCGATTTGGATTTGTATTCCATGAAATTGGACGGCACCAATACCAAGCGCCTGACGGACACTCTCGGCTATGACGGTGGAGCCTTTTTTTCCCCCGACAGCCAACGCATCGTTTACCGGGCCAACCACCCATCCACCGAGGAAGAGCAAAAAGCCTATCTGGATCTCCTAGAAAACCATCTGGTCGAGCCCTCCCATATGGAAATTTTCATCATGAACGCGGACGGCTCCAACCAAACACAGGTCACCGATAACGGACGGGCCAACTTCGCGCCATTTTTCCTGCCGGACGGCAAACGAATCATCTTCTCCTCAAACCTTTCCACCCCGCCGGACTACCAGGGTCCACCACGCTTTCATCTCTATATCATGAATGATGACGGCACCGACTTGGAGCAAATCACGTTCGAAGGGACGTTCAACAGCTTTCCCATGTTCTCCCCTGACGGCACCAAACTGGTGTGGTCTTCGGACCGCAATACCGCCCGTCGAGGAGAATACAACATTTTTCTGGCCGATTGGATCCCATAATTACCGTATTCTTCTTGCCATTCTCCTGTTGGTCCGCCCAGGGTATCCCCCTGGGCCGGACAGTGGAATCGGCATCCGAACCCTTTCCGCACACCCACCGACTTCTTCAGCCATGAGCCCCGACCATCATTCGTCCCGGATCATCGGGCTCTCTCTCCTGCTCCTCCTCCTGTTATTTGCCGCCACCGGACCACTGGACCACCCCACCCTGACGATTGTCCATAGCTTTTCAGACCCGCTCCTCGACAAGGTAGGCAATCTCGGCAATAGATTGGGGGACGGCCTTATCCTTGTGATAATCTCCCTTGGAATCTGGGGAATCGGATATTGGAAGGATGCCCCTGGGTGGAAATCCGCCGGTCTCTATACACTCCTTGCCCATGGGCTCAGCGGGTTGGTGGCACAAATTCTGAAGCATAGCCTCGGACGGCCTCGACCCCGCCTTATGGATACCACAACCTGGGAGGTCGGCCCCTCATTCGCCAGCGGCCTCGATTCTTTTCCGTCCGGTCATACCTCCGCTAGTTTCTCGGTGGCCACCGTCCTGGCCTTTTACTTCCCCGCCGGTCGATGGCTCTGGTTCAGCTTGGCCGCCTTTGTGTCTACCTCCCGCATCATCAAAGGCTCGCATTTTCCAACGGACGTGCTGGGAGGAATCCTTGTCGGCATCGGAAGCGGCCTGGTCCTACTCTATGCACGGCCCCAATGGAAGGCAATCATTGCGCAAGCGTTCGTACATGGCCTCCCCTGGTTGGTCACTGCATTTGGTCTCTTGTGGATCTTGATCCCCCATCCAGGAATCGAATTGGAACCTCTCAGCTCCCAATTCCTGGCACTTGTGTTGGTCATGACGGGGTTGGGTTTGCGCCTGTGGTGGATGCGGAAGGCCATCGATCACGAGGTACATGCGGATTTTATGGTTCCGCTTTGGCCGCGATTGCTGATGGGGCTTGGCCTGGCATCCGCTACGGGCAGCATTATTGTGATCGGAGCGGGCAGTCTGGCAGGTCTCATTTGGTGGTTGGGAACGCCACCCGGAGAATCAACACACACCCAACCCAAGCAGGGCCAGGGGCGGCCGTTCAATTCCACCCATCTCAGAAACATTCCACCTATCTGGCACGAAGCCATGCTGGGAGTCGGGATATTCCTACTTATTTTCCTGACTTACCTTATCCGTTCTCTCTAATTCAAAGAGGTCCAACACTCCGTTACCGGCTCTTGCTCCTTCCTGAGATTTTTACTCTGTGTCAGCACCGATGGTATATGTCCCCAAAACACCGAAATAGAAAGTCCTCTGAACACCGGTCACAATGTCCCTTCACCGCTCATGACCACGGAGGAGGGACGGATGCTGCGAAAGGAGGACTTTAT
>JBDIVP010000279.1:0-4719 GCA_039794325.1 Candidatus Inrsubterrania sp. | reverse complement strand
GCCACCAGTCCCCCTTGAATCCTGCCCGACGGGGTCACATCAAGATTTCCGGCCCCGATTGTGGCATTTCGACCGATGTGCCCACCAATGACCACATGTCCTCCGGCAATCCGAATATCCTGGACAATGGAACCTGTGATGGTGACGGAACCTCCACCCACCAGCAAGTCGCCATCAATCGTTCCGTCAACCAGGATGTTCCCGCCCAATGCGTAAACATCACCCTTGACCCTCCCGGAAATTTCTATGGATTCACCAAACGCAAAATAATCCTGATTCAACACTTCTCCGGCCGGGACGACCATAACCTTACTCCTTCCGGAAATTTCTTCTTTAGCATGGTTTTCGTTTGCGGAGGATTCCGGAACAGGTATCAGAAAAATACACAAGAGAATGGAGGTGAGCTTTACCATAAAAGTGATTTTGTGATTGGCCCAATCACCGCGAATTTTATTTATTTTCCTCGAGTTCCGTTACCTTTTATGATGCAAGCATCACTCATGCCATTGAGTGGGATACGGAAGGCATTTCGTTTTAAGGGAACAAAAGCAATTTTCCTGGCGCAAAAAGAACCACTCAATTAAAGGAAAAAAATAGGGGCAGTAGCAATTTACCTCACATTGCACAGCTCGAAGTAGGACTTGTCGTTCCGGCTCCATGGTCAACCTCTGCTCCAAACGATTTCCCTGAGTCTCTGCAAGTTTATTCGGCGGCTATTGCTATTGTGTACGGGATCGGCGGAAATGCGGAGACCACCGGGAAGGCAAAATGTATGGGAGCTTCTAAAAGCGAATTAGAGGGTATATCCCAGGCAAAAAAGGGGGAAAAAATGAAATGGATTAATTGATGGATCATCCTAAAAACGCCAGTTGGCCATCTCAGACCCCTTCGACTGCCGCGGAAGCCACGGCGCTCAGGGCGAACGGACTCTCACCCAAGGGGCGATACTTTAACACCCCGTTCGTGCTGAGGCTCTCGAAGCATGAACGGGCTAGCGGCCCTGTCACTGCCGTTTTTAGGATCGTCCGCCTGGCTCACCTATCGCAAGAAGAGACCGGTAGGTTGGTTGTAAGTCATGGGTGCCACCCCCGCGAAACGCTCGCGGTGCTTGGGGCGATTTCTGAATACCGCCTTCATGGATGAAACCCGGATGTCGCCCTCCATCAGTTCGCAAACCGGACAAACCGAGATAATCCGGGCCTGTGGCTCACGAAGGATCTTTACCGGCCAATGCCTGTTCCATTTCCAGAATTTTCAAAGTCGTTTTAAGGACCGCATCCGGGTTCAGCGAAATGCTGTCGATGCCCTGTTCCACAAGAAACTGGGCAAACTCCGGGTAATCGCTGGGGGCCTGGCCGCAAATGCCGATTTTTCGTCCTTTTCCTTTGGCGGCTTGAATAACCTGTGCGATGAAGATTTTGACGGCCGGGTTTCGCTCGTCGAACACATGTGCCACGATTTCCGAGTCCCGGTCCACCCCGAGCACCAATTGGGTGAGATCGTTGGAGCCGATGGAAAACCCGTCGAAGATGTCCGCAAACTCCTCCGCCAGGATGACATTGCTGGGGATCTCGCACATGACATAAATTTCCAGCTGGTGTTCCCCTTGCCGCAAGCCATGGCGGGCCATTTCTTCAAGCACCTTTTTTCCTTCTTCAACCGTACGACAAAAGGGCACCATGAGTTTCACGTTGGTGAGTCCCATGTCCTCCCTGACTTTTTTCATGGCGCGGCATTCCAGGGCAAAACCCTCCCGATACCGGGTGTCGTAATAACGGGATGCGCCACGAAAGCCCAGCATCGGATTTTCTTCTTCCGGTTCATAGGCGTGCCCCCCGATCAGATTCGCATATTCATTGGATTTAAAATCGCTGAGACGGACAATGACATCCTTGGGATAGAAGGCGGCGCCGATCATTCCCACCCCCTGAGCGAGTTTGTCCACAAAGTATTGGGTTTTATCGGGGTAGGCGGTGGTCAGGCGATCGATGTCGGATTTGACCGAGCGATCGTTCAAGTTCCGGTAATCCAACAGGGCCAGGGGATGGATTTTGATGAACGTGTTGATGATGAATTCTTCCCGGGCCAGCCCGACTCCGTCATTGGGGATGGACGAGAGTGAAAAGGCTTCTTCGGGGTTTCCGATATTCATCATGATCTTGGTCCGAGGGTGTTTCAGATTTTTGAGGGATATGCGTTCGATGTCAAACGGCAGCTGCCCCTCATAGACGAATCCGGTATCCCCTTCCGCACAGGAAATGGTGACAGGTTGCCCGTCTTTTAACGTCTCCGTGGCCTGTTCGGCCCCTACGATGGCCGGAAGACCCAGTTCGCGGCTGACGATGGCGGCGTGACAGGTCCGCCCCCCCCGATTGGTGACGATGGCGGCGGCCTTTTTCATGATGGGCTCCCAATCCGGATCGGTTTTGTCGGTGACCAGCACTTCTCCCTTTTGAAATTCCTGAAGATGTTGAACCTGTGTGATCACGCGAACCGGACCCTGCGTAATCTTGTCTCCCACACTCCGCCCTTGGATGAGGACGGTCCCTCGCTCTTTGAGGCGGTAGATTTCCATCACTTCGGGATCTTTTCGGGACTGCACGGTTTCCGGACGGGCCTGAACGATGAAGAGTTCCCCTGTCTGCCCATCTTTTGCCCATTCGATATCCATGGGACATGGGCGGCTTTTCTTCGTACTGTAATGGTCTTCGATGAGGCAGCCCCATCGGGCCAGCTTCAGGATTTCTTCATCGGTCATGGCAAATCGCTTGCGGTCATCGGGTGGGACCGGAATGTTTTTGACCATCTTGCTTCCCCCGATATCATAGACCAGCTTGAATTCCTTGCTTCCGGGAATTTTCTGCAGAATCGGGCGGAAACCCTGTTTCAGGGTCGGCTTGAAGACATAATATTCATCGGGATTGACGGCGCCCTGGACGACATTTTCGCCCAGCCCGTAAGCGGCATTGATCAGAATGACATCGGGGAATCCCGTTTCGGTGTCAAGGGTAAAGAGGACGCCGGCGGTGCCCAGATCGGATCGCACCATCCGTTGTACGCCGATCGACAGGGCGATCTGGAAATGGTCAAACCCCTTATCCTCACGGTAGGAAATAGCCCGGTCGGTGAAGAGCGAGGCAAAACACCGTTTGCAGGTTTCGAGCAGGGCGCGATGGCCTTGCACGTTGAGATAGGTTTCCTGTTGACCGGCAAAACTGGCGTCAGGAAGGTCCTCAGCCGTGGCACTGCTACGGACGGCGACATCCACCCCCTCCTTGACATTGCCGCTTAACCGGTCGTAGGCCTCCAGAATGGCTTGCTCCAGGTCGGCGGGAAGGGTGGCGCTGATGATGGCTTGTCTGACTTGTCTGCCGCGTTGCCGAAGGTTGGCGACATCATGGGTGTCCAAGTCTCGAAGGATGTCGCGAATGGTTGAATCGAGGTGGGCCTCCCGGAGCACATGCCGGTAGGCTTCGGCCGTTATGGCGAAGCCGTTGGGGATGTTGATCCCCTTGGATGTGAGTTCGCGGTACATTTCTCCGAGAGAAGCGTTTTTGCCTCCGACGTACCGGATGTCCTCGAGGCCGATGTTTTCAAACCAGAGGACCAAGGGTTCTGTCTGCGACTGGTGCTGGCTCATAAGTAATGATATTGGCTCCTTTTGGTTGTGGGGGGGAAGATGCTGCGGCCGGTACGATGTTCGGGAGTGCAATATTCGTTCGGCGTCTTGATGTGTTTATCCTTTAATACAAATCATCGGCCGCATTTTGGCGACTTTGCGGGCCAACCCGGCTTCCTGGGCGGCATCCACAACGGCGGTGACATTCTTATAGGCTCCGGGCGCTTCTTCTGCAACTCCGCGTTTCGACGGACTGCGAATCAAGATCCCTTGATTGGCCAATTCTTGAATCACCGCTCCGCCCTTCCAGAGGCGGGTGGCCTGATTCCGGCTCATACTTCGCCCGGCTCCGTGACAGGCCGATCCATAGGCCAGGTTCATACTTTCCTCCGTTCCGACCAACAAATAGGAAGCCGTCCCCATAGTGCCTCCGATGAGAACGGGCTGGCCGATGGATTGCAGATCGGGGGGGATATCCGGGTGGCCCGGCCCGAAGGCTCGCGTGGCCCCTTTTCGGTGAACGAACAGGCGATGGCTTCGGTGTCCGATCCGATGCTCCTCCACTTTACAGGTGTTGTGTGAGACGTCATACATGAGAGGAAGATCCGCCTGTGGAAACATGGCGGCAAAGACCTGCCGAACCAAATGCGTGACGATTTGTCGGTTGGCCAGGGCGCAGTTGATGGCGGCCCGCATGGCTCCCAGATATTCCTGTCCCAATGGGGAATCAATGGGGGCGCAAGCCAATTCGCGGTCCGGCAGGGTAATGCCATAGGTCCCGGCGGCCACCACCATTTTTTTAAGAAATTCGGTCCCGATTTGATGACCCAACCCACGGGATCCGCAATGAATACTGACCAGGATATTGCCGGCTTGAAGGCCGAGTTGCCGGGATAAGGGATCATGGTAAGTTTCCACCACCTCCTGAATTTCCAGGTAGTGATTGCCTGAGCCCAGGGTACCCATTTCATCCTGCTGGCGTTTCTTGGCCTGGTCCGACACATACGCCGGGTTGGCTCCGGCCATGCAGCCGTGCTCTTCGATACGGGAAAGATCGGCCTGGGTGCCATACCCCTTGGACACGGCCCATTGGGCGCCTC
>JBDIVP010000278.1:0-4724 GCA_039794325.1 Candidatus Inrsubterrania sp. | reverse complement strand
GTGCCTGCCGGAGCGTTGGGTATTTCGCGGGTGAAGCAAGTGAATAAGGCCGGAAGGGCAGACAGGCGGCGGGCGCTTCTTGCCGCCCAAAGGAATCAAGACCGTCGCAACAGCGACGCGAACGAAGCGGATTCCCCGGGTGAGAACGCGGCGGGGGATCGCTAGACATTCCCTTCGTCTCAAGGGAAGGGGCGGCACCATGACCTTCCTGTATTGTGCAGTTTCCGATGTCAAGGTCCGAAGCAGAACAGCCTGCCATCACATGGTGTCTTCATGTCCAGGAACGATCGGATCAGGTTTTAACCCAAGGATCATCTCGATATGTGTGGAATAATCGGATATGTGGGAACGGAACGGGCCACGCCGTTATTACTGGCAGGGCTCAAACGGTTGGAATATCGGGGGTACGATTCGGCGGGCGTCGCGATTCTTCATCTTGGAGAATTGGGAATTCGCCGGAGTGTCGGAAAGCTCAAGAATCTTGAGGAGGCGATTCAAAATACTTCCTTCGATGGAACGATGGGCATCGGGCATACCCGTTGGGCGACGCATGGCCGCCCCTCGGAACAAAATGCACATCCCCATCGCTCCGGAGATGTCGTCCTGGTGCACAACGGCATCATCGAAAACTTCTTGACCTTAAAACACCGGCTGGAATCAGAAGGCTATCGTTTTGAATCAGAAACCGATACTGAGGTTATTGCTCATTTGGTGGCTTCGTTTGTCAAGCACGGGGTGAAGCTGGAAGAAGCGGTTCGTTTGACCAGCCATGAGTTACAGGGCAGTTATGCCATCGCGGTCATGTCCCTTCAAGAACCAGGGAAAATTGTGGTCAGCCGCTCCGGTTGTCCGTTGGTGGTGGGGCAGAATGGCAAGGGGACGTTTTTGGCCTCAGACGTAACCCCGTTGCTGGCTCACACCCGGGACGTGACGTTTCTCGAGGATGGGGAGATCGCTATTTTGGAGGCTTCCGGCCTTCAAATTGTTGGTTCAGACGGGGGGGTGGTCAGTCCCAAGGTGACACATATTGATTGGGATGCAGAGGCCGCTGAAAAAGGCGGATTTCCTGATTTTATGATCAAAGAAATTCATGAACAGCCTCAGGTGATCATGGACACCCTCCGTGGCCGGTTTAATTATGACCTTGGAGAAGCGGATTTGCCTGATCTGGCTATGACCAAGGAAGAACTCGTTAATGCTGGACGCATTTGGATTGTGGCTTGCGGCACCTCCTGGCATTCCGGGTTGGTCGGGAAGTATTTATTTGAGGAAATGGTGCGGCGGCCTATTCAGGTGGATATCGGCTCCGAGTTCCGGTATCGCGAACCGATGCTGCAAAAGGATGATTTGTTCATCGCCATTTCACAATCCGGGGAAACGGCTGATACGCTGGCGGCGGCAAGGGAGGCCAAGCGCCTGGGGGCTCGTGTGCTGGCCATCGTCAATATGGTGGGTAGTACGCTGGCTCGCGAAGCGGATGGGGTGATTTTTACCCGGTGCGGGCCTGAAATCAGCGTGGCCTCCACCAAAGCCTTTACCGGGCAAGTCATTGCCTTGTATCTGCTGGCCTTACACGTGGGGCGTATACGGAATGTTCTGAGTCCGGAGGAAGGGCGATGGTGGTTGGATCATTTTTTATTACTACCGGGAAAAGTAGAGCATATTCTCAAGCAGGAGGAAGTGATCAAATCCATTGCCGCAGCCTACTATCAGAAGCGGAACTTTCTCTATCTGGGAAGGGGGATCAATTATCCGATTGCGTTGGAGGGCGCACTCAAACTGAAGGAAATTTCCTATATCCATGCAGAAGGATATGCCGCGGGGGAAATGAAGCATGGTCCCATTGCCTTGATCGATGAAGACATGCCCGTGGTGGTCTTGTCTCCCCAGGATCGGTTGTATGATAAATCCGTCAATAATCTCATGGAAGTGCGGGCGCGGAATGCACCCGTGATTGCGTTGGTTTCGGAAGGCGACCATCAACTCGACCGGTTGGCGGATCACGTCTTTTCCATCCCGGAGGTGCATCCGTTGCTCACCCCGGTTCTCTTTGCGGTGGTGTTGCAGATCTTTGCCTATCATGCGGCGGTGATGCGTGGCTTGGATGTGGACAGGCCACGCAATCTGGCCAAAAGCGTGACGGTCGAATAATGATCTGGGTGCTTCTGCCATTTTCACCTAGACCCGCGGGACGTTTTTTTAATCGTTGATATCATGAATACGATGATCGTCACCGGCGGGGCCGGCTTTATCGGTGCCAATTTTGTCCGTCTGGCTCTTCAACCCCCGGGATGGAGAGTCGTGGTCGTCGACAAGTTGACGTATGCCGGTCATCGAGAAAGTCTGGATGCTCTCTGGGATCATCCCTACCTCGAATTTCTGCATGCGGATATTGCCGATGCCCCATCCATGCAGCGGGTGATGGAGACCTACCGGCCCCGTTGGGTGGTCAATTTTGCTGCCGAATCTCATGTGGACCGTTCCATCGACGATCCGTATCCTTTCATCCATACCAATGTGACGGGTACGTTGGTGTTATTGGAGTCGGTTCGACGAATGTTGAAACACGGACCGTCGACGGGCTCTTCCGGTTTTCGATTTCTCCATGTATCCACGGATGAAGTGTATGGGAGTCTGGGAGATTCCGGCCGGTTCCACGAGGAAACACCCTATGCGCCTAATTCTCCCTATGCCGCCTCAAAGGCGGCTGCCGATCATTTGGTCCGTGCCTATTGTCACACCTACGGTCTTCCGGCCATCATAACCAACTGTTCCAATAATTATGGGCCGTATCAGTTTCCTGAAAAGCTGATTCCTCTGATGATCCTGAACGCACTGGACGGCAAAGCCCTGCCGATCTATGGCAAAGGGCTTAATGTTCGGGATTGGCTGTTTGTTGAAGATCATTGCGAAGGGCTGAGGTTGGTGCTTCAGGAAGGGCGCCCGGGGGAAAAATACAATCTTGGCGGACATGCCGAGCGGACCAACGTGGATGTGGTCAATAACATCTGCGACATTTTGGATGAGATGGTTCCTTGCCGAAACAATCCGCTGGTTGCTAAAGATGGGATCAGCAGCTATTCGGACCTGAAGGTGTTCGTCCAGGACCGGCCGGGTCACGATTTCCGATACGCTATTGATTCGTCAAAAATTCAGCAGGATCTGAATTGGATTCCCCGGCACTCGTTTGAGGATGGTCTTCGGCGGACCGTTGCGTGGTATGTCACCAATCGACGATGGTGTGAGCTGGTGACCAAGGATATATATCAACGGGAACGGTTGGGTCTTCAAGAATCTCCAAGTCCGTAGTCCCCTGGCGGTGACGGCCTCGGACGAAGAATTGGGCCGGCGAGTATGAAACGCAATCCCATGAACATAAATATAAAAACGAGGTCAATCGGTTATTTAGTGAGAGTGAGGTGGCGGTGAAGGGCGTCATTCTGGCTGGTGGATCGGGAAGCCGGTTGTACCCTCTGACTATCGGGGTCAGTAAACAACTGATGCCGGTCTACGACAAGCCCATGATTTACTACCCGCTTTCCGTGCTGATGCTGGCTGGAATTCGGGAGGTGTTGGTCATTACAACACCCCATGAACAGGACGGGTTTGTGCGATTGCTTGGAAACGGGAGTCAATTCGGCCTTTCAATTGAATATGCGGTGCAACCGGAGCCGAATGGGATCGCTCAGGCTTTTCTGATCGGAGAAAAGTTTATCGGCCGGGAGCGGGTGGCCCTGGTTTTGGGCGACAATATCTTCTATGGCCATGGGTTGCCACGGTACTTACAGGAGGCGGCTTCCCAAGTCGAAGGAGCTTGTGTGTTCGCCTATCAGGTGAGAGACCCGCAGCGGTATGGGGTCGTCGCATTTAATGATCAGGGGCAAGCCACCAGTCTGGAGGAGAAGCCGGCACGACCCAAGTCCGCCTATGCGGTCACCGGCTTGTATTTTTATGATCATCAGGTGGTGGAGATCGCCAAATCCTTAAAGCCGTCTCCTCGCGGAGAGCTTGAGATCACGGATGTCAATTTGCAGTATTTGGCCCAAAAAAAGTTGCAGGTGCGTGTTTTGGGGCGGGGGATCGCCTGGTTGGATACCGGGACACATGAGTCACTCCTGCAGGCTGCCCATTATATCCAAGTCTTACAAGATCGCCAGGGGTTGATGGTTTCATGTCCGGAAGAAATCGCCTTTAAAATGGGCTATATCCAAGCAGAGGATGTTCTGCGCCTGGCCGACAGTATGAAACAGAACAGTTACGGACAGTACCTGATGAACCTTGTTCAACGGTTCCGCTGAATCGGCCATGAAATTTCTTCCCACGACGTTACCGGATGTCATGATTGTCGAACCCGATGTGTTTCGTGATTCCCGGGGCTGGTTTCTGGAAACCTATCATGGTCAGAAATATCGAGATGGCGGCATTCAGGCCACTTTTGTCCAGGATAATTGTTCATTTTCCGTTAAGCACACTCTGCGCGGGTTACATGCCCAAGTAGGCTATCCTCAAGGAAAACTCGTGCAGGTGCTGCACGGCCAAATTTTTGATGTGGCGGTGGATATCCGGCGAGGGTCGCCGACCTTTTTAAACTGGGTGGGAGTGGAATTGGATGCGGAACGGTTTCGCCAATTGTATATCCCCCCGGGATTCGCCCATGGGTTTTGTGTGCTGAGCGAGGCCGCGATGGTGAATTATAAATGTACGGATTTTTACAATCCTCAAGG
>JBDIVP010000277.1:0-4737 GCA_039794325.1 Candidatus Inrsubterrania sp. | reverse complement strand
TCCGCTGAGCATCAGCAGCGCGGCTAGGGACAGGCCTACGATTCCATATTTGAGTGAAGTCATAGGCTTGGGACGTTTAAAAAATTGCTTTGATCACTTCCTGAATACTGCGTTGCATGTCGGTGTCGTCGGTAATGGGGCGGGTAATCGCCGCGTCACAGGCCTGAGCGGGGGGAACGCCTTGTTGGATCAGGGTCCCGGCATAGATGAGCAGGCGGGTACTGACGCCTTCCTCCAGTCCATGGCTGCGAAGATTACGGACTTTTTCACCAAGCTTGACTAGGCGGCTCGCGATATCGCGGGAAATCTTGGCCTCCTGCTCGACAATGTTCGTTTCAATATCCTTCGGGGGATAATCAAACTCAATGGCCATGAAACGCTGTTTGGTGCTTTGCTTCAGTTCCTTCAAGACACTTTGATAGCCGGGGTTATAGGAAATGACCAGCAGAAATTCGTCTACGGCTTGAATCAACTGGCCTTTCTTTTCGATAGGAAGAAACCGCCGGTCATCGCTCAACGGATGGATCAGGACCGTGGTATCTTTTCGGGCCTCCACCACCTCATCCAGGTACACAATGGCCCCGTGCTTCACCCCCAGTGTAAGCGGTCCGTCAACCCAAACCGTTTCATCCCCTTTTAATAAGAACCGCCCGACCAAGTCCGATGCCGTAAGGTCTTCATGGCAGGCCACGGTAATGAGGGGCCGATTGAGCCGGTTGGCCATGTGTTGGACAAACCGGGTCTTGCCGCAACCGGTCGGCCCTTTCAGCATGACAGGGATTTTTTGGGATGCGGCAACGGTAAACAACCCGATTTCACCGTTCACCTCCTGGTAAAACGGTTGTTCGGTAACCCGAAATTGTTCAATGCCGAATTCTTGACCCTTCATGATCCCATCCGTTGAAGAATGAATCTAACAATACCGTTCCGAAAACATTGAGGTCATTATACTGGGCATCCGTCGGGGAGAACAACCGGAGAACAAGAAACGGGTCGATCCGGACATTCGCAGTTGAAAGTTCTAAAAGGTTCAAGCTTTAACAGTGGCCGGGATACAGAACGCAACCGCTCACTGCATGAAGTGGATTATGAGGATGGGGATGCCGTCGTGGCGGGTGGGCTGGAATTCCTTGGCATGGCAGAGGGGGATGGTGGGGTAGACAAGGAAGACCCAGAGGCCTCGTGTTGGAGAGACAAATCAGCGATGATCCGATCGGCCATGGTCAACGCGGTTTCCGTATCGGGATGGAGCAGGAGGATATGCCCCATTTTTCTGCCCGGTGCCGGCGCCGCCTTTCCATAGAGATGCAGATGGGCTTGGGGATGGTTCCAAACCGGAGCCCAGTCCGGAGGGTGGCCGGCATGCCATAAATCGCCCAGAAGATTGACCATGACGGCCGGACTCAACAATGCCGGGTCACCCAGGGGAAGTCCGCATATCGCACGGACATGTTGCTCAAATTGTGAGGTCGCACAGGCCCCGAACGTAAAATGTCCGCTGTTGTGGGGGCGGGGGGCCACTTCGTTGACCAGCAACGTATCGGTTCCCAGGAGAAAGAATTCGACAGCCATCAGGCCGCAATAATTCAATGCTTCCGCAATGGCGGCGGCTATATCTTGGGCCCGGTCTTGAACGGATTGATCAATGTGAGCCGGAACCCTGGTCGTATGCAGGATGTGCCGGCGGTGAACGTTTTCGGCAACGGGGTAATGTTGAATGTTTCCGGTTTCGCTTCTGGCCAGAATGGCCGAGAGTTCTTTCGTAAACGGAATTTCGGCTTCAAGGACGGCGGGAACCTGCCGCAGGCGTTTCCAGGCGTCCGCCAATTCGTTCTGAGTTGCAACCCGTGCTTGCCCTTTCCCGTCATATCCCGACCGGCTGGTTTTCAAGATAGCCGGAAATCCGACGAGTCCTGCCTGTGAGGCAAACGAGTCCGGTTGGGTGATCGAGGCAAATTGCGGTTGAGGAATGCCATGGCGTTCCAGAAAACGGCGCTGTGTTTCCCGGTCATGGATGAGGCGCAAGACCGTGGAGGAGGGCCGGCAGCGGGTGATGGACTCAATGGCCTCAAGCACCGGTGAGGGGATTAATTCGGTTTCAAACGTGACGACGTCGGCCTTGCGAGCCAGGTTCAATGCGGCTTCATGGTCCGCAAACGCTCCTTGAATTGAGAAGTCCGAGACTTGGGCGGCCGGACCATGCTCGGAAGGATCCAATACGCCGACTCGATATCCCAATCTCCGGGCTTCCAGGGCCAGCATTCGTCCCAGTTGCCCGCCCCCTAAGATGCCGATGGTCCCGCCCGGTGCTACCGGTTTCATGGAAGGGGAACCTCAGTCAAACTGTGGAGTTGCTGTTGTTCGCGGTACGCGTTAAGGGTTGCCCGTATATGAGAATCATGCACTGACAAAATGGCGGCGGCTAAAAGGGCGGCATTGGCCGCGCCGGCCTTTCCGACGGCAAGAGTCCCGACGGGGACACCCTTGGGCATTTGAACAATCGACAAGAGGGAATCCATGCCTTGAAGGGCTTTCGATTCCACAGGAACGCCCAGGACCGGCACGGTGGTCTTGGCGGCCGCCATTCCCGGTAAATGGGCGGCTCCGCCGGCCCCTGCGATAATGACCTGAATCCCTCGCCCTTCGGCCGACCCCACGAATTCAAAAAGCAGATCCGGCGTCCGATGAGCCGAAACAATTCGCCGTTCATGGGGGATCTTCAGTGCTGTCAATATTTCACTGGCATGCTTCATGGTATCCCAGTCGCTACGGCTACCCATGATGATTGCCACCTTAGCACTGGATGGGGAGGTTGAGGTACGTTTGGCGTTCACGAAAAGTGCTGCTTCGGGTACAAGGCCGTGAGACCCGGCTGATGTTTGACGCAATTGTATAATTTCATCTTTCCAGGGGCAATCGGGGCTATGTTTGATATACCGGTCCGGTTCACAAGCACCGGTTCAGGGTGGAACGGCTACGTCCCGTTCCGGTTGAGCGATAAAATTGGCCACCAGCTGGCACGGGTGATACGCGCGCTTGGCGCGAGCCAAACTCGGCAGCCCCGAGTCATCCATGGTGTTGATAAATCCATATTGGTGAAATTCACGGCAAAATTCACGAAAAAGATACTGTGACAGCCCGTAGATGGATCGGTCGGCCACCTCCAACAAGACGCAAAAAACCTCGCGGGACCGGGGAAATCCGAAAGTATAGCCTTTAATGCTGCCGTCGACCCATACGACGCGACCGGTGAGGCCGAGTTCCCGGTATTCGTTCAGCACGACACGGTGGGCTTTGGCCGAGTCCCGCAACATCAAGCGGGCGACTTCCTCATCGGGTCCGTGCCGGGAGATCGGCATCTCTTCCTTTTGATGCAGCCAGCGTTGAAATAAGGCCAGGCAATTATCACGGTCCAGGATGCGGTAGGGCGTGATGCGAAGCCGGTGGGCTTTGAAAAACCGGTTGTAGGCGGCCCGCTGGCTCTTATACGCATTGCCTTTGAGGGCGATAAGGTCGGCTGTGTGGTACAGGTAATCGGAATCCTTGGGGGTCAGCCGGTAGCCCCAGGATCCCAGTTCATCCTTCAGGTTGGCGGGAATGTTTTCGATGCGTGTGACGTGCGTGCCACGGTTCTGGGTGTCCATCCAGTCCATGACCCGGCGAAGAACTTCCGGCAGTGGGCTGCCGTTCGCGCGACGCGGGCCCAGGGGGGGGAGGGGCATATACACGCCGTCGGCATATCGGGCAAACAGGCAGAACCACCCCTCCAATTCGGTCCAGGAAAGCGAAAACAAATCCTTCCAAATGTAATGAGGTGGAAAGGCCCAGGAGGCCAAAGGGGTATCGCCTCCCACAAGCGTGGTTCCCACGGTTTGTTGAAACCGGAATTGATCCTTGATGGTCAATGGAGTGAGATGAAAAGACATGCCGAATACATGTATTTATACGGTATCGGGGTTCGCGGGGAAAAGTCGGAGAAAAAGGCCATTCAGGAGGCTGATGGTTCTCAATGCGCCTGTCGTCCCATCCGATTCAGTGCAGCGGTCAATCGATCAAGCGGTTTGATGATCACAACGTCGGACTGAAAAGCCGTAATTAATTGAGGCGAGGCGGCCAGGTACTCCATGGTCGAGTCCGATTCTAAAAAATCCGCAATCGCATCGACCCGTTCCCCAAGTGATTGCGGCAATTTTAGGGTGCTTCTATCTATATCCATCAGGTACAGAGAAGGGTCACCTCCGGCTTCGGAGAGCAGAAACGGGCATTTGGGGTCCCATCCCAACAGAATCGTCTCACGGGTGCCATCCCACATCAGGGCAAAGGGATACAATCGGCAGTCCAAGGGCCGGACGGCGTAGATACGGCAATGATGGGTATCCGGGTCAAAAGCCGGACAAATGAAACCTTCTTCCCTGGGGTTGGGAACCACGGTGACCTGGCAACCGCCCCGGTCGGAAAAGCGGGAGGAATCCAGTCCGTGGGCGATGGCGTCACGGATTTCCCGAGCGGTGAAATAGGGGCGCAAGACGCTATCCATCTCGGGAAATCGGCAGCAGACATCGCACTGGCAGCACACCTCCGACGGGATGATCTGTGGTTCCGGAAATATAGGTAGTTGGCGTGGCATCGATGATACATCTTGGAAGGCCTGCCTTCCCCCATTCTCGAAAGTTGAGCGGTTTTTACCTTGTCTGGTTTCAAGAAGGCATGCTACGATCCTCTACGTATTCTACCAAA
>JBDIVP010000276.1:0-4890 GCA_039794325.1 Candidatus Inrsubterrania sp. | reverse complement strand
GGGTCGATGAGTTCTCCCCATGCGGTTGCTCTCAAGTAATGGCCGTTGAAGGTCACCTGAAAACGGCGATACACCATCTTGTGTTGTGCCATATTGAGAATCAAGGCATTCAACCAATCAACCAGCAGAAGTTCGTCGTCGGGGGCCTCGCAGGTGAAATGTGATTCACATCGTTCCTCGACGGTATCAGGTTCGACTTGAACCGCCGTCAGGGCCAGAGCTGCCTGTTCGAACGCCTCGGATTTAGTCGTGCCGATTCCCCGGATGCCGATATCGGCATCATGAGGAAAATGTTCCCACCGTGGCGCTGATGTCATGAAGATAACCCTTGCCCTAAATTGTTGGAGCCGAGCCGGCCGCATGAGATCCGGCGACCTCGGTGGATCGTGTCACCCGCAGCCGCGCAGCCGGATGCTTCGCGTTGCTCAGCATGACCCAGTTTGTCGATCATTTTGTTGCCAATTGTTCCTCCATGGGTCGAATCATGAAATCAAAGATTTGACCAATACATGGACAGTGAGGAGCGAGGGAGTCCCTCCTTCGGATGAACCACCTCACTCCTCAGACCGTTATTCCGTCTAATCCAGCAAAAACGAAATATTGGCATTAATTCGATATTTGGTAATCTTGTTGTTTTCCACCTTGGCTTCCATTTCCTTGATGTAGATGGACTTGATTCCGTGAACGGTTTTCGCTGCGCGAGCCACGGCATGCGAAGCCGCATCCTCCCAACTTTTCTCCGATTCCGCCAATACTTCGATCACTTTTAACATGTCCGACATAGCGTGAAACCCCCTTGCTAATACGAGTGAATAATGACAACCGTTTCCCAACGATTTGGAACTGCCTCTTCAACACGAACATGGCCAATGTACATTCACGATCCCTAAGAGGTGCCGGATAAAGGTTTGTTGTTTTTTGCCTCATGACGGCAGGTTTCCATTCATGAGGCACTCTCACTCACCGGGCAGTAGCTACCCTTCCGTCCTTATGGACTTGTTCGAAGACGGTTGAAACGCCAGCGGGTTAAACGGGGCCAGTAATCGAATATATCTCAAAATATCCCACCGCTCCGATTCCGTTAACCGATTAGCCCATCCGTGCATGGGGGAGAATGCGGCACCATAGGTAATGGTCTTCATGAGCTCCTCATCAGTTTTCATGCGGGATTGGAGTGAAAGAAAATTGGCAGGTAGGACAATAAGAAACCGGGTGTCCGGCCCGTCACCGGTCCCCTTCTCTCCATGACATTTCACGCAATGTTTCTCGTAGAGAAGTTTTCCGTTTTTGGGGTTGCCGGGAAGCTCCTGGCTGAAGCTTCCCGTTGCCCAGACCCCCCCGATCATGCAGGTCGCCAGACCTGTCAGGGCCAGGAGCCGCGTCACAGAGAACAATCGAGTGCGCATAGAGACTTATCCTTTCGTCGCCTACATCGTGAAATGAACGTTTCCATCATCTGTTATCGGTCCTGCAGCCTATCTGTTGGGCGATGATTCCTTATGAAGTTTGAATGGATTCCAAAAAAGAGAGTAATTGCCAAATCCTTCCCCGGACTTGATCCGCCCATTCCGATTCAATGGAGACTTCATCGTCCGGAATGCGAAACCAAATGCCGAATACCGGCATGTCCCGGGGGCCGTGAGCCGACAAGTGCCGCCGTCCATCGATAATGCTGTACGCCCGCCAAAAGGGAAAGGTTCCTCCGTTCCGTTTCGTCAATGTCGTCAAATCGGCGGGTTGAGGCGATAAGGAATCGGCGAGTGGTCCATCTCCTCTCGCACCATGGCCATGGCAGGCCACGCAAAATTTTTCAAACAGGTAGCGGCCGCCTTCAATGACCTCCGTTTTCTGGGCCCATGCGCGTTCCATTCCTAAGGCCAGCCAGCCTGCCAGGCTTACACACAAGCCGGATATCATGAGGACCTTCCATCTTCTCGGAGATTTTGAAGAAAACCGATTTTTTGGAATTATCACGTCATATTGCAAGGAATGTTTCCCTTATTTGTCCGAGGATACCGCTTTCTTTCGGCGGCCCCTCCGAAGGAAGTTCGGATTTGGCCGAAAGGATTCCCTGTTCTTGAGTGTGGCTTCATCAAGCAACTCCCCGCAATTGAGACATCGCCATTCCTCCACCCACATGGAGCGGGAAACATTTTCCATATTCATGCACCAGTGTATGACCATAAGGCCCTGACAACGTGGACATTTCATCATCAAATCTCCCTTCATCGGGATGCACCGTCATAATTCTTTGATGGGTCATCTCCCCTGTTCTTCGATTAATGCCGCGGGCAACGGATGACGGCCCTTGAATCTTTTGTGTGTTCAGTTACCTGCCAACATCAAACTTCGTGCCAGGAGATGAAAATAGTTCGTAGCTTGACGGCTGGTGAGTGTCGAAATGCAGGCTTGAACTCTTCCAATCGGCCTGAGAATCATTGAGAAAACGTTGAGGGTGGGAAAATTTATGACGATTTAACCCACAATGACCCGGCTCCGTTGATTGAGGACGTGAATAGCCAAGCTCGAGATTGAAAAGTATCGATGGATGGGGCACCTTGCTACATGGTGATTGGGGGGGAGGTCCCAGTCTTCCGCAATTTTTTGTGAGAAAGGAGAAAAAAGGACTGGGAATAGAAGATGAATGCCCTTCTCAAGTGGAACACTCGGATTAGGAAGTCATGAGAGCTTTTGTACTATTATCTACGTAAGTAGATTATCGTCCTATCCCAAGAATTCTTTTGGGCAAAATCGTATGTAAAGGGTAAATTTCTCCTTTGTTATCTGAAAGCCGTTTGTATACGTCTTAAATGTTGCAAACGTTGGTAAATAAAGGCAAATTGTTGGTGTCCGGTTTTATTGGCACTTATGCATTTTTGGGTGTATTACACGAAGGGGAATGCCGGACTATACCTTTTTCGTCAAATAACATAAGATGCCTCATCATAGGGGGTGTTACCCGAGTAACCACATCTGCTGGTGGAACATTTTTAACGGAAAATGTATTCATGGTTGCACTCTGGAATCCTCACCTCTCATTTAAGCTCCAACCTTCCTTATTGTTGTCAACGGAATTTTCTTTCCGGCAGGTTCCGGTTCATAATTTCTTCAAAGGACTCCCAGACCAGCGATTCTCAGCATTGATGATAAACAATGCCAAATACTGATTTCCCGTTGGATTTTAATGTACTTGTATTCATACTGATCGTTGTTGGTCGGCCGACCCGCTTATGCTCCGGGTTTCTCTCAACCCCTGGGATACCAAATTGGTCGAAAGTGGTCGAATTGGCGGAACCTGCCAACGGGTTCATCACAGCAGAGAGAAAGGGCGCGATGATGAATGTTTGTTGGGACCCTGTCCCCTCCGCGAGATTGGTGTGAGGGCGCAGAATCGAGGGGTAGATAAGACTATGGGGCTCACCGGTTTGCTGGAGGCGGTTGTAGAGGGAGTGCCCGATGCTATTGTGACTATCGATGAAAGTCAGGAGATTGTCCTGTTTAACTCTGAAGCGGAACGTATGTTCCGCTGTCCTGCCTCCAATGCCCTTGGTCAGCCGCTTGAACGGTTTCTCCCCGAGCGGTTCCGTAAACGCCATTTACGGTTTATTCGACAATTTTCACAGGGGGCTATCCCTCAACGGGAAATGGCGGCGGGGAGGGAGGTTTATGCCCTTCGCGCTGACGGGGAGGAGTTCCCCGTCGAAATCACCATTTCCAAAATTGAAGTGAAGGAACCGGATTCCTCCAGGACCAGGAGACTTTTTACGGCGGTCCTTCGGGATATTACCGATGGTCGAATTGTGCAGGATACGCTCAAAAAGGAACAGAAATTTATTTCCACCATCTTGGATACGACTGCCGCTTTGCTGGTCGTCATCGATCCGCACGGGCGTATCATACGATTTAATCGGGGCTGTGAAAAGGCGACGGGATTTTCCCGTGAGGAAGTTGAGGGAAGGTTTTGGTGGGAAAAGTTGCTTCCATCAACGGATCCGGAAAAGGTTAAGGAATATTTCCATGCCCTGATCCAAGAACAGGTCCCGAAATTTCACGAAAATTTCTGGTTGACCAAGGATGGAAACCTACGTTGGATTACCTGGTTGAACGAGCTGATTAAAAACGAAGACGGGACGGTTGAATATCTGATCGCGACCGGAATTGATATGACCGAACGGCGTCAATCTGAATCCCGGATTACGGCTCTGAATACACTCAACAACGCCATCCTTCAGTCCACGAAGGAAGGGATATTCGGTGTCGATCGGAAAGGGCATGCCACCTTTTTCAATCGGTCGGCCGAAATTCTCACCGGATGGAAGGCGTCGGAAATTCTAGGCCGTTGCCCGCATGATTTCCTCCATCATACAAAAACCGATGGGTCTGCGTATCCTCGTCAAGATTGTCCCGTAACACGGACACTTCGGGGGGGAGAATCCTATTTCTTCGAAACGGATCTTTTATGGCGGAAGGATGGAACTTCATTCCCGGCGTCATATTCCTGTACCCCCATTTTGGACGATGCGGGTGGGATTGACGGTGCGGTGGTGACCTTCCTGGATATCACAGACAGAAAACAAGCCGAAGAGACATTGCGGCGAAATCAAACAATATTGGAACATCAACGGGGGGAACTCAGATCCCTGGCCGCCAGGTTATTGCATGCCCAGGATGAGGAACGGCAGCGCATCTCGCGTGATCTTCATGATGACGTCAATCAGCGTCTGGCTTTGATCAGTCTGAAAATACAGGGAGCCCAGCAAAGCTTTGAAGTCTCTCATCCGATCCGCCCCATGCTTCAGGAACTTTTTGAGGATATCGGGACACTCTCCGATGATGTCCGTTATCTGGCTTATCAGTATCATCCGTCCAGCCTCCAAGACTTGGGGTTGG
>JBDIVP010000275.1:0-4891 GCA_039794325.1 Candidatus Inrsubterrania sp. | reverse complement strand
GCCCGCCCTTGAGGGTGTGAAGAGAAGCTCAAAGCCGGTGCGCGTGTGGCCGACGTCGGCTGTGGGCATGGACATTCCACACTCATTATGGCGGAGGCCTTTCCCCGGACACAGTTCGTCGGGTTTGACATCCATGGGCCATCGATTGAGGAAGCACGACGTCTGGCCGATCAGGCCGGGTTGCGGAACGTGACCTTCGAAGTAGCGACGGCCAAGACCTACCCTGGTAGCGGGTATGACCTGGTGACCTTTTTCGACTGTCTGCACGATATGGGCGATCCGGTGGGGGCGGCCGGGCATGTATATCAATCACTCGACCGCGACGGGACATGGATGCTCGTGGAACCGTTCGCGCAGGATTCCTTGGAAGGCAATCTCAATCCGATCGGCCGGGTCTATTATGGATTTTCGACCACGGTTTGTACTCCTGCCTCGTTGGCGCAGGAAGTGGGGGCGGGACTCGGTGCCCAGGCCGGCGAAGCCCGGCTGCGTGAAGTGGTGACGGCCGGCGGGTTCTCACGATTTCGGCGGGCTACGGAAACGCCGCTCAATCTGGTGTTGGAAGCGCGGCCGTAATTAAAGAATCCGCAATGGAAGAGTCGGGGCGTTGGATACCGGCGCCCCGATATACGCTTCAATTACATTAAAATACGGAGGGATGTGCCTGGGTGACGGCAGATCCCTGCTCACCAGGAGGTGGTGTGACTATGTTGATCACAGAAGACGTCACGTCATTCGATCAAGTCAAGTCGGAACAATTTGCGGGGAATCTCCTCGCGACGCTCAACAACGGGGCGTTGTGTTTAATGATTTCCATCGGGCATCGCACCGGCTTGTTCGATGTCATGAGGACCTTGCCGCCAAGCACGTCGGAGGACATTGCCCGGGAAGCCGGCTTAAACGAGCGGTACGTCCGGGAGTGGTTGGGGGCTATGGTGACCGGCCGGGTGGTGGAGATCGATCCGGCTACCGGGAAATTCCTCCTGCCGGCGGAGCATGCTGCGTCGTTGACCCGGGTTGCGGCCGCGGACAATATGGCCGTGTTCAGCCAATATATTGCCGAGCTGGGCAGCGTGGAAAATGACATTGTGCAATGCTTTAAGGAAGGGGGAGGTGTCCCCTATGCCCGGTTCCGACGCTTCCATGAGGTCATGGCGGAAGATAGCGGGCAGTCGGTGTTGTCGTCGTTGGAATCCCATATCCTGCCGCTGGTGCCGGGGCTGACGACCGCATTGGAGCAGGGCTGCCGCACGTTGGATGTGGGATGCGGCCGGGGACTGATCCTGATGCACCTCGCCGCGCGATTTCCCAAGAGTGCATTTGTGGGCATGGATCTCTCGGAGGAAGCCATCGGCTATGCGCAGGCCGAAGCGGCCAGGCGGGGCTTGAGCAATATCCGGTTTCTGGCACGTGACCTCAGTGATTTCGATCGGACGGCCGAGCCGGAATCTTTCGACGTCATCACCACCTTCGATGCCGTTCATGATCAGGCAAAGCCGCTGCAGGTGCTCCAGGGCATTCACCGGGCGTTGAAGGCGGCCGGGGTATATGTGATGCAGGATATCAGCGGCAGCGGTCACATTCATCAGGACCGTGATCATCCGCTGGGAACGCTGTTGTACACGGTGTCCTGCATGCATTGTATGACCGTCTCTCTGGCGCAGGGTGGCGAAGGAGTGGGGGCCATGTGGGGAGAGGAAAAAACCCGGGAATATTTGAGGAAAGCCGGGTTCGGGGACATTCAAACCAATCGGCTGCCGCACGACATTCAAAACAACTGGTATGTGGTGAGAAAATAGGCGGGCTTCATGGAAGGAAGTCCGGGATGCATCAGGTTAATTCTGGACAAGGTGTGATTCATGGAACGCCGCGAACAAAAGGCCCGTCAAATCCTTGAAGCGGCACTGGAGAATCAGGTAGCCGCCGGGTGCCCGGGGGTGATCCTTGACATCAATGCCCCGCGGTTGGCCTTCACGTTTTCGGCGGCCAGGGGACTGTTTGATCGGCAGGATTCCCGTGCGCTGCAGCCCGGAGATGCCTTTCGGGCGGCGAGCGTCACCAAAGCCGTGACCGCCGCCTTGGCGGTGTCTCTGGCCGCTCAGGAACGGTGGGGGTTGGATAACCCGGTGGCCGACTACCTTCCGCATCGGATCACCGAAAAATTGGGAGAATTACGAGGGCTTCAAACCGTCAAAGAGCTGACCCTCCGCCGGCTCTTGAACCAGACAAGCGGCCTCCCGGATTATTTCTTTGCCCCGTCATTTCAGGCCAGAGTGCAAGCCGATCCCATTCGCCTATGGGAACCGGAAACTCTCATCGAAGCGGCGGTTGCGAGTGGCCCTCTTCTGTTTCCACCCGGAACCGGCTTTGCCTATGGCGATACGGCCTATGTAGTGGTCGGGGTGGCTATTGAACATCTTCTTAACCGTTCGCTTGCCGAAGCCTACCGGAGTGTGATCTTCGATCCGCTCGGCATGGACTCCACGTACCTGGAATGGCGGGAACCTTCCCGTGGCTCCACCTTTTCCCACCACTATGAAGGCGAAGACGATCTCTGGGGAAAAAATCTGTCGTTCGATTGGGCCGGAGGCGGCTTGGTGACGACCGCCGGCGATCTGACACGGTTTCTCCGTGGGCTGTTTGACGGAGTCCTGTTTTCCCGGTCCTGGCTATCGGAAATGACGAAGTGGCAGCCTCGTACCCGGTGGCGTCCGAAAAGCAGCGCCCGGTACCTCAAGTATGGCTTGGGCCTTGGCGCCAACATGGCCTATGGTGAAGAACTCATCGGGGTGACCGGAGTTTGGGGAGCCTTTGGCTATTATTGGCCCATGGGAGAGACCACCATCACAGGAACGGTGAATCTTGTGGGAGCGGACCGCCCTGCACTGATGGATGAAGTCATTCGAGCCCTGATAACCATTCAGCCGGCGACCGAAAACCCGGGCACACCTGAGTGAGCCACTCCATAACCTCCACCTGCCCCAAAACCATCCGATATGCCACGGAATTGCCACTTATGGGGAGGAAGCCACCACGGTAGGGTGCAGTTCTGCTATCTCTTTACACCCCTCTTTGACCCGTTCGGCCACTTGGGGATCGATTTCTTCCGCTGCTTCGATGGCACCCGCTGCGGCCGCCGAAAACGCAGGCTCGGGCGGCATGCCGATGGCTTGCGCCCCTGTGATCGCACCCTCCACCGCCGACTGAGCCACTTGAACGGGATCGACGCCGTTCCCGGCGATTCCCTTAATCAAGCCGTGGGTGCTGTCGTGAACCGCGACCGTGGTATCGGCCCCGATGGCCTGGGCACCGCGGAGGGTCGATAAGATGAACTGTTGTATGGGGGACAGTTTATGTCGGTAATAAAGCGACAACGCCACCATCAACGTGGCCAGAACGACCAGGTTGGCGCCGATCACAATCGGATCTTGTCGATGAACGCCATAGGCGGTCCAAAGGGCGGCACCCAAGGAAAATTGGATAAACGTGACGGGACTGAGGTCCCCAACGGATTTGCTCTGCCACATTTTAACCACCTGCGGGATAAAGCTAAAACTGGTCAGGATGGCGGCAACCGTCCCGACCCCCGTCCAAAACGCATCAGGCATAAGATGACCTCCCTTTTCGTGAATGATTCACAAACGGTCTGAATGGACTGTGTTGGGGAAGGTGTTCCAACAGGTAAACACGCTGTTCAGGAAAAGCAGAACACATGAAGTGCAGGCGACGCAAGAGGCGGGAAGAAGCAGGGGAGAAGGGAAAAGGGGTGTGGTGAAATAAAGAGGAAAGGATCGGTGAGTTTATTTTCTTGCACATACATGGCTTAGTAAAATGACTCCCGACCTCTTAATTCCCTTAATGAGTCAACCAAAAGGTATGGGGGGTGGCTCGCATGCCGTTGTGGTTTCGCATTGTTTACCTGATCTTCGTGGCCGTACTGGTACCGTCCTATGCGATCCAGTATCCCCTGGTCAATTTCCTGTGGTTTTCCAATATCGCCCTGGTTGTAGGACTGATTGCCGCCTGGCCAGCATGGCACTGATTTCGGTTGGGCTGATCGAGTTTTGCTGGATAGGGGGATTCCTTTTGGGCATTCTGTGGGGAGGAGATCCCCCCGTGGGGATAGTGGCGTACATGTTTGATCCGGGAATCCCGCTGTTCATCCGGGGCCTGTCCCTGTATCACCTCTTCCTGCCTATTATCCTGTTCTGGATGGTCTGGAGGCTGGGGTATGACAGGCAGGCCTGGCGGGAATGGTTGCCGATCGGCTGGGCGGTGTTGTTGGTAACACGGTGGGTGGTGGAGCCCGACCAAAATGTGAACTGGGTTCTCCATGCTCCTTGGCTGAAAGCCGACACAGGCCCGGACCTGCTGTGGTTGGCTGGTTTGATGACAGGACTGACTATTGTCTGGGGGCTGACCCATCGGATCATATTGTGGATTCTGACTTTACTTGGACAGCCCCCCGGCACAATCTGATGACAAAGGGCTAATGAGAAAGGTCGGGCAGCGGCAGGATTCGGGCCATGGTCTTGCTTACTCACAATTCTTCAAACAAAGAATTATCAATGGAGTGCAATGTCTTTTCACAAAACCTTTTTGGGATCATACAGAATGCCTGGGCCTTGCTTTACAGCTTAACAATTTGTAACGAGAATCTTTCTTGAGGGTTGCCGTAAAACGTGTTGGCAGGTGAACGCATTCCACGTGTATCCCCTTCTCTCGTGCCCTCGTGATGTTCTGTGTGACCGGGGTTCGCCCCGGCAGCCGGGGCTCCTTCGGCGATGGCTCAGGACAGGCTCTTTTGTTCCGGCAAAGGGGCCCCAAAACCATTGACGCCCCGTCGATGAGAGAAACGGATGGCCGCCAATGTTCAGAGGGGCGGACCAAC
>JBDIVP010000274.1:0-4923 GCA_039794325.1 Candidatus Inrsubterrania sp. | reverse complement strand
AGGTTGCTGGGAGCCCGGTGCACGGGGTGCGGCTATACCTTTGCAACACCACGAAGTCACTGCATGGAATGCGGGGCCCCAACCGAGTGGTATGAGTTACCGCAAACCGGGCGAATTCATACCTTTACCACATGTTATTACGGTGGAGAACGGTTCCTGGATGAGACGCCGTTCACCTTGATCCTGGTTGAATTTCGGGAAGTCCAAACCTTGTTCCTGTCTCGTCTCAAGGGGGGCGATCCGGCCTCGTTGCAAATCGGACAGCCGGTGGTCGCCCGATTCGCCAAAACTCCATCGTTTAAGGTGACCGATGTCTGGTTTGAACCGGCCAAAGCAGGCTGATGCCCACGACCGTCTGGAATGGGCGACGGCCCTACAGCGGGGAAACGTGCGTGCGGTTTCCCGTTTGCTCTCGCTTGTCGAAAATCATAATCCGGAAGCGATGGCCGCACTCCGGTCCCTAAACGGGAGCGATCGGGCCGCGCTTGTCATCGGGGTGACGGGCTATCCGGGAGCAGGAAAAAGTACGTTGGTCAATCAACTCGTCCGGATTTATCGCAAGCAGGGGAAAGCCGTGGGGATCATTGCCATCGATCCGAGCAGTCCCAAAACCGGCGGGGCCCTGCTTGGGGACCGGATCCGGATGCAGGACCATGTCGACGATCCCGGCGTTTTCATTCGCAGCATGGCCACGCGAGGGCATGCAGGAGGAATGGCGTCCACAACCGGTGAAGCCGTCACCGTCCTCCGGGCTGCAGGCTATGAGGTCATTGTGATTGAGACGGTGGGGGTGGGGCAGGGAGAGGTCGAGGTTGAGAAGGTAGCCGACCTGGTGGTAGCGGTTGTGGCGCCGGGATCGGGCGATGATGTGCAAGCCCTGAAAGCCGGCCTGTTGGAAGTGGCCGATCTTGTGGTTGTCAATAAAAATGACCGGGAGGGCGCCGATCTCACCCTAAAGTATCTTAAGGAATGGGTGCCCTGTGTCCTATCGACTAATGCGATAACCGGTGAGGGGGTGGACCGCATGGCGGAAATGATTACGGAAACGGCCCGTAAACAGACGAGCACATTGGGGACGGCTGAGCGATCGTCGGGAAACGGGTGAGGGGATGTCCTACCAAACCATCCATTGCGCGATATCAGACCGGGTGGCCACTATTACGCTCGCCCGGCCACCCGCCAACGTGTTGAGCCGGCGGACGGTTCAGGAACTGGACCACGCCTTCGGGAATTTGCAGAACGATGAAGCGGTCCGGTGTATTGTGGTGACGGGAGCCGGCCGCCTGTTTTGCGGGGGAGCCGATATTCACGAACTGGCTTCGATCACCACCGTACCGGAAGGAACGGCTTGCGCGAGGGAGGGGCAGCGCTTGATGCATCGGATCGAACGGAGTGAAACCCCTGTCATGGCCGCAATTAACGGAGCCTGTGTGGGAGGAGGATTGGAATTGGCCATGGCCTGTCATGTGCGGGTTGCCGCCGAAGGCAGCCTGTTCGGGTTGCCGGAAGTGAAACTCGGGTTGATTCCCGGGTTTGGCGGAACGCAGCGGTTGCCCCGGATCATCGGCTCGGCCAAAGCTTCTGAGTTGATTTTGACCGGCGCCCTGATTCCGGCAGAGATGGCCGAGAAATGGGGGCTCGTCAATGGTGTCGTAGCGTCTGACGACCTGTTGCCGGAGGTGCAACGGATGGCGGGGGCCGTTGCCACCCTGGGGCAGATGGCGGTGCGTGCGGCGCTGGAGGCCATTCGGGCGGGTATCGACTGTCCGTCCAAGGAAGGGATGGCCTGTGAAGCGGAATGGTTCGGGCGACTGTGCGAGACCCCTGACAAAAAGGAAGGCATTCAGGCTTTTCTGGAGCACCGGCCGCCCAAATTCGGGGACTTATGATCAGGAGATCACGGGAGAAGTTGAACGGAGGAACGAGGTGATGTTGGCTGAGCGATTAGCCGCCTATGGACATGCGCTGTCCTTCAAACGGTTGCCGAAGCCGGTGGTGCATGAAGTCAAACGGCGTCTTCTTGATTCGTTGGCGTGTGCATTCGGGGCCTGGAGCGCGCCTCCGTGTGTCATTGCCAGACGGATGGCACGATCGGTCACGGTCAAAGGCGGGGCGAGTCTCTGGGGCACCGCCCATAAGACCCTTCCCGAATTGGCAGCCTTTGCCAACGGTTCCCTCGTGCGATATCTCGACTTCAACGATACCTATCTTTCGAAAGAACCCGCTCATCCTTCAGATAATCTGGCGCCTATCCTGGCCATAGGGGAAACGGTCGGAGCTTCCGGTCAGAAGGTGATCGAAGCCGTGGCGTTAGCCTATGAAATCCATTGTCGCCTGTGCGATGGCGCCGCGTTGCGCCCGCGAGGGTGGGATCACGTCACGTATGGACCGTTTTCTTCTGCGTTGGCCGTGGGCAAGCTGCTTGGTTTGAAAGAAGCGCAATTGCGGGAAGCCGTCAATTTGGCCGGAGTGGCGAACGTGGCCCTCAGGCAAACCCGTGTAGGGGATTTGTCCATGTGGAAAGCCTGTGCATTTGCCAACGCGGCCAGAAACGGGGTGTTCGCCGCCCGGCTGGCCGGTGAAGGCATGAAAGGCCCATCGCCCATCTTTGAAGGAGAAAAAGGCTTCATGAAACTGGTGTCGGGGCCGTTTGAGTTGCCGCCGATGGGTGGAGAGCCTTTGCGGTCGGGAAAGGAAGAACCATTCAAAATCGTCGATACCTACATCAAGCATTATCCCGTTGAATACCATGCGCAAACGGCGGTGGAAGCCGGGTTGGCCATTCGATCGCCATTGTTGAAGGCGGAAGGGCCGGAAGCCATCTCCTGCATTCAGGATGTGGAAATCGGGAGTTATGAGGTGGCCGTGGAAATCATCGGACGGGATCCCGAAAAATGGCAACCGGCCACACGGGAAACGGCTGATCATAGTTTTCCCTATTGTGTGGCGGTGGCGTTGCTTGAGGGGCGGGTGACGTTGAATGCCTTTTCGCCCCGCCATTTGAAAAGTCCGGCTTTGCACGAACTTATGAAAAAGATTCGTGTGGTGGTGGAGCCCGAATTTAACGGGCGATACCCCCGGGAAATGCCGACCCGGTTGACCATTCGGACTACGACGGGCCGGGAGTACCGAACGGAGATCGGATTACCGGTCGGCCATCCGGAACATCCTATGTCGGATGAGCAAATTGAAAACAAATTCCGCCAGTTGAGTGGCCGACGACTCAACCGTAAACGGCAGGAGCAAATTATTGCGTTGGTTTGGGATCTGGAACGATTGAAAAATGTGTCGGCATTGATACCTCTATTGGAGGTGTGAGGCTCGTGGAAACTAAACTCGTGCAAACCTCAAAAGCTCGCAAGCTGCGTGAATCGTTGGCCGAACAGACCGTGGCTATCCCAGGTGCCTTCAATGCTCTGACCGCCATACAGATCGAACAGGCAGGGTATGAGGCCGTTTATATTTCAGGCGCCGCATTGTCGGCGGCACGAGGACTGCCTGATCTGGGCCTGTTGTCGCTCACCGAGGTTGTGGCCGATGCCCTGAACATTGCCGGGGCGGTCGGCATTCCGGCGATCGTCGATGCGGACACGGGATATGGTCCGCCCTTAACGGTCATGCGTGCGGTCCGGGAGTTTGAACGAGCAGGGTTGGCGGGCATGCAGATTGAGGATCAGGAATTACCTAAAAAATGCGGACATCTCGCCGGGAAACATCTGGTATCCATCCGCGAGATGGTGATTAAAATCCGGGCGGCGGTGGATGCCAAACATGATCCGGATTTTCTTGTGGTGGCGCGGACCGATGCCCGTGCGGTCGAAGGGATGGAGGGAGCGATTCGGCGGGCGACGGCCTATGTGACGGCCGGAGCGGATGCCGTCTTTCCGGAAGCGTTGCAATCCCTCGAGGAATTTCAACGGTTTGCGCAGGCCATGACGGAGGCGGGGATTGGCGTACCCTTGATCGCCAACATGACGGAATTTGGACAAACGCCCTACCTGGCGATCGGGGATTTTGAATCGATTGGATACCGGGGCGTGCTGTTTCCCGTTACCGCGCTTCGCGCAGCCGCTTGTGCGGTGGCCACCATCCTGGGTGAACTCAAAACGCACGGCACCCAGCGGGATTCGTTGAGCCGGCTGTCTACCCGACAACAAATCAGTGACTTATTGCATTATCAGAAATACGAAGACCAGGAACGGAGGTTGAATGATGAGTCCTCTGACCCAAACGGATCCCACTGAAACCAAACCCGCTCCCGCCTACAGTCCAGGCCTGGAAGGGGTCATTGCTGGCGAAACAGGGCTTTGTCAGGTTGATGAAGGGGCAGCCGGTTTGCGCTATTGCGGGTATGCCGTGACCGACCTCGCGGAATACTCGACCTTCGAAGAGGTGGCTTTTTTGCTGCTGCATGGCAACCTTCCGACGCAAAACGAGCAGGATGATTTTGATGCCGCCCTGCAAATGGCCAGACGATGCCCGGAACCGATTGCGACGCTTCTGCTGGGTACGCCGGCGGGCGCCCATCCCATGGATGTCTTGAGAAGTGCGATGTCCGTACTGGGGATGATCGAACCGGACGAGGGGGACCGGACGCATCGGGGCAATCTTCATCGGGCCATCCGGTTGATGGGGCAGATGCCCGTCATCACCGGCACGGCCTATCGCCTCATGCACGGGAAATCGATCGAACACCCGGATCCGGCCATGGGGTGTGCCGCCGGTCTCTTGTTTCTGTTGACGGGACAGCGGGGAGATGAACGGTCCGCGGCCATGGCCCGTGTGCTGGATGTGTCGCTGATACTCTATGCCGAGCATGAATTGAATGCGTCCACTTTCGCGGCTCGCGTGACGGCCTCTACCTTGGCGGATCTGCATGGAGCGGTGACGGCGGCCATTGCCACACTCAAAGGCCCCCTTCAC
>JBDIVP010000273.1:0-4931 GCA_039794325.1 Candidatus Inrsubterrania sp. | reverse complement strand
CCAATGAAGAGCACATTCCCATTGCTCGTCTCCGATTTTCAGGGTATAGGGGGCGCGGCCCAATCCCAGGAAGGAAGGGGAAATTTTTTGCAATTCACGGAAATCCGCGGATCCCACCAGGTCGTGCGTCACCATCAGAACCTTTTGGCCTCCATTCCCCCCCACCCGACAAATGACATGATGGGTGAGGTGCTCTTCATTGGCCTGGATATCCATTTGTATGGTCCCGTCGGGGTAGATCCGTTGAAGGACCTGCTGGGCTTCCAGAATCAAGCCTTCCAAATCATCGCGGTTTTTCAAGAAATCCTTGGTCAGTTGCGGAAAATCCACGAACACCCTCAACAGAACCGGATCCTGCTGTTTTTGAGCTTGCCGGGCCAACAACCCTTCAAAGGCGATCAGTTTTTTCAAAATGGGGAGCAGGGTGTCTCCTGAGACAAATTCGTTTCGGTCAGGAAGCCAAAGCTGGGTATTTTCCACGGCCATATTGGACAGGTAGTCATTCATCTCTCCTTCATCCTTCAGATATCGTTCCCCTTTGCCTTTTTTGACTTTAAAAAGCGGAGGTTGAGCGATATATATATAGCCCCGCTCAATGAGTTCGGGCATTTGGCGGAAAAAGAAGGTGAGCAGCAGCGTCCGGATATGACTCCCATCCACATCGGCATCGGTCATAAGAATAATCTTGTGGTAACGAGCCCGGGAAATATCAAAGGCTTCCTTGTCTTCCTTGGCCTTTTCGGATTCTTCCCGTGGCCGGCCGATTCCGGTGCCGATCGCCATAATCAGGGTACGGATTTCCTCGCTGGAAAGCATTTTGTCGAATCGGGCTTTTTCAACATTCAAAATTTTTCCCTTGAGCGGGAGAATGGCCTGATTTCGCCTATCCCTGCCTTGCTTGGCGGACCCGCCGGCTGAATCCCCCTCGACAATAAAAAGTTCGCTGAGCTGGGGATCCTTTTCCTGACAGTCCGCTAATTTGCCCGGTAAGGATCCCCCATCCAGAGCGCCTTTTCGGCGAATGAGTTCCTTGGCTTTGCGAGCCGCTTCCCGGGCCCTCGCGGCATCCACGGACTTACCGACTATGCGCTTGGCGATGGGAGGGTTTTCTTCGAGGTAGGCACCGAGGGCCTCATTGACCGCCGCCTCCACAACGCCTTTGACCTCGCTGTTTCCCAATTTGGCTTTGGTTTGACCTTCAAATTGCGGATTCCGGATCTTCACGCTGACCACGGCGGTCAATCCTTCCCGAACGTCTTCACCGGTTAACGATTCCGTCTCCTTTTTAAACAGGTCATGGGCCGAAGCGTAACTGTTAATGGTACGCGTCAAAGCGGCTTTAAAGCCGACCAAGTGGGTTCCGCCTTCGCGTGTGTTGATATTATTGGCGAAGGAAAACAGGTTTTCCGCATACCCCTCGTTGTATTGGAGGGCGACCTGAAGGATTAGATCCGGCTTTTCGACTTCCACCACGATCGGAGGGTGCAGAGGGGTTTTGGCCTCATTCAAATGTTCCACAAAGGAGACTATACCCCCTTTGTAACAAAACACCTGTTCCTTTTCTTTTCCCGATCGCTCGTCCTTCAGAACAATTTCGAGGCCCTTGTTTAAAAAAGCCAACTCGCGCAGCCGTTGAGCCAGAACGTCGAAACTATAGTCCACCGTTTCAAAAATCTGGGGGTCGGCCTTGAAGATAACCTTGGTACCCCGCTTTTTGGTTATTCCCGTGACCGTTAAGGGCCCCAGTGGTTTTCCCCGTTCGTATTCCTGCTCATAGACTTCGCCGTTTTGCCAAATCTCCAACTCCAACCATTCCGACAGGGCGTTGACCACCGAAATCCCGACACCATGAAGGCCACCGGAAACCTTATAGGCACCTTCCTCGAATTTTCCGCCGGCGTGAAGGACCGTCAACGCCACTTCAGCCGCAGATTTTTTCTGTGTCGAATGCATGCCGGTGGGAATCCCCCGGCCGTTGTCGGACACCATGACGCTTCCATCCACTTGAAGGACGACCTGGATTTCGTTTCCGAAGCCGGCCATATGTTCGTCCACACTGTTATCCACGACTTCATAGACCATGTGGTGGAGGCCGTCGATCCCTGTGCTCCCGATATACATGGCCGGTCGCTTGCGAACCGCCTCGAGTCCCTCGAGCACACGAATTTGGTCGGCTTCATAACGGTCCCCGCCCGCAGGATTTCCCTGATAATAGGCGGAGTCCGAGGTGGATGGTTCAGTAGGTTCCATGGAATGTCAGGTGGAAAATATGAGAAAAATCAATATAGGTTCGGCCGAATCGGTCATACCTTCACGGGCATCACAACGGCTCTGAAATGGGAATTTCCAGGCTCCTGTATTAAACACGGGCTTAGAGGTGTTTCCATCTGAAGAGTCAGATCATCGGTTTCGATGACGGATAATACATCCAGAAAATACCGGGCATTAAACCCGGCTTCGAAGTTTTCACCGGGAAAGGTGGCAGGAATATCCTCATCCGCCTCACCCAAATCCGGACTTTTCGACGAGAGGTGAATATGGTCGGTAGATACGGCTAATTTGACCGCATGCGCCTTGTCCCTGGAAAGAATAGCCACTCGTCGAAGTGCTCCCTCCAAATCGGCTTTACCTACCGTGACCTTTTTGGAACCTTCCTTGGGAACAACCTGCTGATAATTAGGATAGGTCCCATCCATGATGCGTGATGTCAGGACAAGCCCGCTCTTTCGAAGGATCAACATATTTTTGGTGAATCCCAGGAGAGGTTGCTCCTCATCCTCTTCTAACAGCCGGCGAATTTCGAGGGCCGCCTTTTTGGGAATGATCACCTTGGTTTCGGACGGAGGGATGGCCTGATTTTCCGGTGTAATTTCCTGTTCAGCCCAGGCCAGACGATGCCCGTCGGTTCCCACCAAACGAACCAGGACGGATTTTCCGGTTGGAATCAGAGTGATCAGGAGCCCGTTCAGCACGTACCGGGTGTCCTTTTCTCCCACCGCAAAGACTGTTTTTTTCAGGAGTTTGAGGAGACCACCGGCCGGAATTGCCATCAACCCTTCCCGTTCAATGGCCGGAAGACCCGGGTAATCCTTACTAGGCAGCCCCATCACCCGGAATTGGCTTTTTCCGGCTTTGACCGTGACCCAGTGGTTTTCCTGAACCGCCAACTCGATTTCCGGTTGCCTGACTTCTTTTAAAATCTCAAACAAGGTTCTGGCGGAAAAGGTGACCGACCCCGGCTCCAATACATTAGCCTTGTACAACCCTCGCATTCCGATTTCCAAGTCCGTGGCCACAATATCCAGCCCCTCTGGTTTGGCTTCTAGAAGAATATTCGCCAAGATGGGCATGGTGTTTCGTTTTTCCACTACTCCCTGAACGCGCTGGAGGGCCGTTAACAAATCTTCCCTGGACATTTGAATTTTCATGGTACCAACGAATTATATGAAGATTAGGATTTCCCGATTTCTTCTTTGAGACTTTCAAGGGTGGAGCGAAGAGTCGAATCAGTTTCCTGAGATTTTTGAACCTGCTTACAGGCATGGATAATGGTGGTGTGATCCTTTCCCCCAAAATCCCGTCCGATTTCCGGAAATGAGGCGTCAGTCATATCGCGGCAGAGAAACATGGCGATTTGCCGTGGATACACCAGGGTTTTCGTGCGTCGCTTGGATTTCAAATCGGATATTTTCACATGGAACCGGTTGGCTACCGCTTCCTGTATATCCTCCACGGTTATAACCTTTCGTTTGCCACCCAGAAGATCACGAAGGATATTTTTGGCCATGTCCACCGTAATTTTTTGTCCGGTCAGTGAGGCATAGGCCCCTAAACGAATTAAGGCGCCCTCAATTTCCCGGATATTGCTTTTTAAATTGGTGGCCAACAGTTGAATGACATCCTCATTCACTCCGATGCCTTCATCCTCGGATTTCTTTCGAAGAATGGCAATTCGCGTTTCAACATCCGGTTGTTGAAGATCGGCGATCAGTCCCCATTCAAACCGGGACCGAAGGCGTTCCTCCATGGAGGGCATTTCCTTTGGGAATCGATCACTGGACAGGACGATTTGTTTTCTTGCCTCATAGAGCGAGTTGAATGTATGAAAAAACTCTTCCTGCGTTCGCTCCTTCCCTGCCAAAAATTGAATATCGTCGATCAACAACATGTCGACGTTCCGATACCGCTTTCTTAATTCTATCATTTTGTCGTACCGAATGGAGTTAATCACCTCATTGGTGAATTGCTCCGTGGTGACATAGGCAATTCGTAAATCGCTCCTTTCGGAAACATGATTGCCGATGGAATTCAGGAGATGGGTTTTCCCCAATCCCACCCCTCCGTAGATAAACAGAGGATTATAAGCCTTGGCTGGGGCTTCCGCGACCGCCAGACATGCCGCATGGGCAAATTGATTGCTGGCTCCGACCACAAAATTTTTAAAAGTATACTTGGGATTGGGAAGGGGCTGTTTCCGTGGTTTCTGGGGAGGCAGACTCGGCCTCATTCCCCCTTCCTGAGACATTTTCACCGGTTCCCGTTCGCCCTCAGCGTCAAGTTTCTTATTTTTTAAAACAAACACTACTTCATTGAGCTTTATCCCTTCGGTTTGATGAAAAGCCTCAAGAATCAATTCCTTATAATTCCGGCCCAACCACTCACCGAAAAATTTATTGGGAACGGAAATTTCCACCTGATCATTATTCAAATTTTCCAAAACCAAAGGTCTGAACCAGGTTTCCATGGTCTCATCGCCTATGCGAGGACCCACAAAATTCAATACATTATCCCAAATAATGGCTTTGTTTTTATTATAAGAAATCACTTTATTCACAGAAATATTCACAAGTGTGAATAAACCTATTCACATACTTGTAAGATTCATTTACATATTCCCAGAATGTTATTTTATCCAACAGCCCACCCAGAAC
>JBDIVP010000272.1:0-4934 GCA_039794325.1 Candidatus Inrsubterrania sp. | reverse complement strand
ACAAAGGCTTCGGCTTGAAAGTCCTGCAGATCGTCCTCGCTCTCGCCGACCCCGATCACCCGGATGGGAAGGTTCAATTCATCGACAATGGCCACGACCACTCCACCCCGGGCCGTACCATCCAGTTTGGTCAGCGCCAGACCGGTCACCCCGAGAGCTTCATGAAATTGTCGGGCCTGGGCGATGGCATTCTGGCCCAGCGTCCCGTCCAGGACCAGCAGGACCTCATGGGGAGCCCCTGGTGTTTCGCGGTGAATGATCCGTTTGATCTTTCGCAGTTCATCCATCAGGTTCACTTTGGTGTGTAGCCGACCGGCCGTATCGATCAGGACGACGTCCGCCTGCCGGGACTTGGCTGCTACGATTCCATCAAAGACCACGGCAGCAGGATCAGCGCCCTGCTTGTGCCGAATGACCTCGATGCCGGTTCGCCGTCCCCAGATTTCCAATTGTTCAATGGCTGCGGCGCGGAACGTATCTCCTGCGACAAAAAGCGGTTTCAGGCCTTCCTTAATGAATCGGTGGCCCAGTTTAGCCATAGTGGTCGTTTTGCCCACGCCGTTGATGCCGACCATGAGCAGAATAAACGGACGGGGGCCTTTGCGAATCAGGTCAATCAGATGATCCGCCTCTCCCTTTTTGAGAATATCCAATAACAGCGTTCGAAGGACCTGTAATGGCGTGGTAGCCTTGAAGCCCCCGGATTGGTCCTTCACGGTTTCCATGAATTGGGTGACGGTCCGGATTCCGATGTCCGCTTGAAGCAGTGCGGCCTCCACTTCCTCCAGATCTTCAGGAGTAATGGACGTGCCGACCAGTTTTCGGAAGGAGTGCTGAACGGCCTTCCGGGTTTTGGATAGCCCGTCCTGTAAGCGCTTGAGCCAGCTCATGGGTTTTCCTAGGGAAGTCGCATATGAAACCGCGATGGACAGTTGCGGTACATGATTATTTTAAGATGGCCGGCACCGGGGAAAGCCGATGGAAAATGGCCCGTTCCCGCCGTTGCATGCGCCTGGCCTCCTGCTCGGATATTTCGTGATCGTACCCTAACAAATGCAGAATACCATGGATCAGCAGACGAAGCAGTTCCTGGTCCGGGGTATTGCCGAAGGCCGGAGCCTGAGCTACCGCCGTGGGCAGACAGATGACGATGTCTCCAAGGAACAGAGCCCCATTTTCCTGGCGTACCGGTCCGGCTGGAAATGCCAAGACATCGGTGGGGTAATGGCGACGGCGATAGGTTGTGTTCAGGCGGCGCATGCGGGTGGTGCCGACCAGAGTCAACCCGATATGAGAGCCGGGACGACGGGTTTCGCGCAAAATGGCCTGGGCGATATTTCGCAGGACATGTTCGCGGACGGCCCAGCGCCGCAGGTGCGTGTGAAACCAAACGGCCATCCTACACTAAGCGCTTGGCTTCTTACCGTTGGTGGTGTGTGGAGGGGAGGAGTCCTGAGACGCGGGTCGGTTGGATCGCTTGGGAGACGACGGTTGTCCTGATTGTTGGTCGAAGAGATCATAGGCTTTGATGATTGCCTTGACCAGACGGTGTCGGATGACATCATGATCGGTAAAATACACAAATTGAATGCCTTCAATGCCCACCAGAATGTCGGCGATCTGGGCCAGCCCGGACTTCTGGGGATCGGGAAGGTCGATTTGGGTGATGTCTCCGGTCACAATGGCTTTGGAGTGCAAACCCAACCGGGTCAGGAACATTTTCATCTGCTCGGTCGTGGCATTTTGGGCTTCATCCAGGATGACAAAGGCATCGTCCAGGGTGCGCCCGCGCATGAAGGCCAACGGGGCGATTTCAATTTCTCCCCGCTCCAGAAGCCGGTTGGCCCTTTCGATGTCCATCATCGTATAGAGCGCGTCGTAAAGGGGCCGAAGATAAGGATGAACCTTGGCAAACAGATCCCCCGGGAGAAATCCTAAATGTTCCCCCGCCTCGACGGCCGGACGGGCCAGAACGATGCGGCTGACCTCTTTTTGGGTCAAGGCGGCCAGAGCCATGGCCATAGCCAGGTAGGTTTTCCCGGTGCCGGCCGGGCCAATCGCAATTACCAGATCTGACTGTTCAATGGCTTCCAGATAGGACTGCTGATTGGGTGTTTTGGGATTGACCCGCCATTTTTTCGCGGGTTTCTGAGTATTGGATGGATTGAAAGGTCTGAAGGGTACATCCACCGGACTCTGCGTGGATTGAATCGCCCGGGAAATGTCTTCAGGCTTAAGATCGTAGTACCCTTTCGTCCAGGTGGAGAGTTCTTGGAGGATACGTTCGGCTCGTTGTACCGATTCAGGCTGGCCGTCAAGCATGATTTCATCACCCCGCGCGGTCATGCGGACATCCAACTCATTTTCGATCATTTTTAAATGAAGGTCCTGCGGACCGTAAAGATTAGCTAGATCAACGCCCTCTCGGAGTTTTAGTTTTCGCACGTGGAAATTCAGTGTTCCTTCTTGCCTGGGTTAGAAATATCGCCTATGCCCCATTTTAACAAAGGGATGAAAATGGGACAAGGAAGCCCCTCATCAGGATTTTTTTTGACAGGATGGACAAAAGAAGGAACTCCGGTCTCCGGGAAGGCGCCGGATAGTGACAGGGCAGCCATGGGGGCAGGGGTGATGTTCCTTATGATAGACCTGATGGAACCGTTGAAAGTGTCCCCTGGTGCCATCGGGAGCGCAAAAGTCCCTGATGGAGGAGCCGCCGGCCTGGACGGCCTCTCCAAGGGTTTGCCGCATGGCTTCAAACAGGCGTTGGCAGGTCATTGTTCGAAGATGGTTGCCATGGGCATAGGGGTGAATCTTTGCCCGAAATAATATTTCATTGGCGTAAATGTTTCCGATGCCGGCCAGCCTGTGTTGATCCAGGAGAAAGGGTTTCAAACGGCCGCGACAATTTTGAATGATGGCGGTGAAGTCCGCCTCATTCAATTCCAGGGCATCCGGTCCGAATCGTCGTTGAAGGAACTCCTCAAATTCATGGCGATCCAGGAGCCAAATACGGCCGAACCGCCTGGGATTCCAATAGAATAAATCGGACTTCTGGGATTGGGATAGCTCCAGCTGTATATGCAGGTGTTGAGGAGAAGAAGCAAGAGTAGGGGCAAAAAACCACAGGCCGGTCATGCCAAGTTCGGCGACGAAAAACCGGGTTTCCTCAGAATGCCGGCAGGCAAATGCTAAACACTTACCGTGACGCGAAATATGCGCGATCGTGGACCCGATATACCAGGATGCGGAGGAAAAGCCCACACGAACGATATCCTCGCGGTTGATCAGAAATGCTTCGATCCTTCCGCCCAACACCTGCTTGTGAAGGTGGTGGAGAATAACTTCGACTTCCGGCAATTCAGGCATGGGTTACTCCACGATGGAGCGTCGGGATGGTTTGGAGACGAGAATGGTTAATCACGGTGTGGATGGTCCCCTTCGGTGCTGGAGACGTATTATGCCTGCCTGCTGTTGTACCAAATCAAATGACTGCCGGGAAGTGGGGCAGCCGGCATGAGGGAGGTGGCTCTCACTGATCGGAGAAAGGGGCGAGGTCTTGGGATGGCGATGGTTGCGGGACGAGATGACTGGCCCTATACTGAAGACATCCTGTCTGAAGAAACGAGGGGAAACGCCGTGCCATTACCGAGTGTCAAAGAAGTGGAAACCCGCCTGGGAGAAGTGCAATGCGCGATATGCAAAGGAAGTCGGTTTGCCATCGACAGCCGGAGCGTCAATGAGGATGGAAATTGGAAAGCGATTTGTCGGGACTGTTTTTATACCTTTCCGGTTCATACCGATATGGAGTTCTATCTGCAAACGCAACCCGACGTTCCCTACCGGTTGAAGGAAATTGCCTGTCCTGCCTGTGAGCATCGCGGGGTCTCCCTTGATTTCCGGGCGGTGGTGTCCGTTCGACAATCAGTGTATTTCGTGACCTGTTCCGAATGCGGCACGCGGTTTCCCGAGCGTTCATTTCTTGAGGTCTTCGAGTAGTCCTGGAGGAGGTACATGTACATGATGGACGAAACACCGGACCCGAACCGGAAATCCGAACAGGAATCTCAAGAGCAGGTTGAGAGACCTGTTCCGCCAAAGGCCAAAAAAAAAGAACTGACCATAATTTCGACGCCGGATGAGGATGTTATGAGTCAGGAAATGGCGGATTTATTCGATGAGGATCGAGTGACCCATCAGCATGGGGGAACCCAACCCGAGCGGGATTGAGGATTCGGTTGAGCGTTCCTGTGCACCTTGCCCCTTCCTGATTGTTTGTTTTAAGAGCACCGTTTTCCGTCTCACCAATAAGAAAACCTTAAAGAAACCCGTCCGTGTTTTCCCGTCTACCCGAAAGGATTAATTGGTTAAATCCGGTTCATTGAGCGACGTACCGGATTGTTAAGAATTTTGTCTGTCGAAACCTTTTTAACAACGAGGAGGGGCAATGAGCAGGAAGTTGGCGGTGGGGTGTTTCTTGTGGTGTGTGCTTGCCTGGCCGGCCTTGGGGCTGGCCGAACCGGTGGTGAAGGTCACCCTTAAGGACGGCAGCCAAGTCTTTGGCGAAATCATTCAAATGACCGGTGGGCTGCTGACTCTCAAGACGATTTTTCATGAAGGGGATCCCGTCAAAATCAAATGGTCGGAAGTGGCCGGGATCGATTCCGAAGAAGGTCTGACCTTTGTGTTGACGAACGGCACGATCCTCTATGGAACACCAGTGTTGACCCAACCGGGGACCTTGGGGGTGCAAACTGAAATGCTGCCCGAGCCTCTGGCGGTAGATGTCGATTTGGTCGCCGCGGTCAATCCTCCCCCCAAAAAGGCTGTGACCTATACGGGGAATGTGAATTTCGGGGGTTCGAAAACGACGGGGAACACGAAAATTCAGAATATTTCATTAGTCGGAGAATTTATCGCCAGAAGCGAGCGCT
>JBDIVP010000271.1:0-4946 GCA_039794325.1 Candidatus Inrsubterrania sp. | reverse complement strand
GGAGCTTTTACGCCATCGTTTTGAATTGACTAGGTCAAAGGTCCTCGTTTCTTGTAAAACGAGAAGGAAAAATTTGTCCTTGCTGTGCCGGTTTCCGGTTTTCTTGGAAATCGGATTTTGCTATGTGAACTGAACGTGCCAGAAAAGATCCGGAAAAGGTTGAAAGAATTTTGAAGGGTGCCATTTATGTCCTCAATGTCCTTGTACCGAGTTGGAACAGCTTATTTTTTTTGAAATGAGTCTTGAGTTGGAGTGCCCATGAAATCCAAACCTATTCAGGAAGTCAATGCGTTTGATGCGAAAACCCATTTGTCTGCTTTGCTTCGGTTGACGGAAAAAGGGCAGTCTTTTGTAATCTATCGACGAGGAAAACCAGTGGCCTGCCTTGGCCCCCCTCCCAGTTCCGAGACTGATCATGATGTGCTTACCATTAAAGAAACCTTGCAATCTATTCGAAAGGAAATCCCAGGTGTTCTGAATGTTCGAAAACTCATCGAGGAGGGGCGGCGGAAATAATGGCCTGCGCTTCTGATTCGGACGGATTTTCAATCCGGGTTCGATTTTGTGGAGGCCATTCACCACATTGCGATCCAGTATGATCTCTCCGCGTACGATGCGGCCTATCTCGAATTGGCCTTACGAAAAAAGGCAGGGTTGGCCACACTGGATCAGCATTTGGCCGATATGGCCATTCGTGCAAAGGTTGTCCAGGTGTTTTCCCCTTGAATTGGACTTTCCGCTTGGTGCCATGCCGGCGTGCATCCGGGAGAGCCATACCGCCGGCGTCTTGATTGGGGCTCAGATCCTTCGCCTCCGGCTCAGGATGACGCGGAGGGGATGTGGTGGGCGATGCCCATCCGATGAAGCTGAAAACTTTTGGAGAAGTGGGATTGTTTAACCCACAGTGTTTTCCTGGTTGGGGAGGTCGATGAAATATTGGGGCGGGGCATCCGGTGCGGTGGACAGTTGGCTGGTGGTAGCGGGGGGAATGTCCAGCGTCAAGCGCTTGAGTAACTTGGCCATGTTCATGTTCGGCGGGAGTTCGCAGATCCAAACATGCATGCCGGTCTCCAATTCATCTTTGTGGCGCAGCACCTGAAAGCCGGGTTTTTCCATGAAATAGGCGGACAGAAATCCTGTGATGCCTTGCACGACCCAGGGATGTTCTTTTAGATAGCGGTAGCTGACTCGTAGTTCAACAATTTCTTTCATAAGATTCCTTTTCCGTTCTGGATTTTCTGTATGTCACCCAGAAAGTGTATTCGTCCTGCCCTGTTTTGTAGGGCGGGCATTTTGCCAATTGGGTGGGGGAAGGAATCGGCCTCTAGGGAAGCAGGTCGGCTACCTGTATGGTTTCCTGCGGAAAACGGAGGAGGGAGAGGGATTCGGAATCCGACAGGATACGAGATTCTTGATAAGCAGCCATTCCCGAGTGCTCCGATCGAGGCTGACGATACACTTCCAATTGACGGTCGATGAGGTTGAGGATCCAAAATTCTTGAATGCCAGCTCTGGCATAGACCGCGGCTTTTCTTGAGCGGTCATACGCAAGGGTCGTGTCGGCGACTTCGATCACTAACTCGGCATGGTGGGGATGTTCGTCACGATAATCCCGAGGGGATCCGTGGATGACGGCCACATCGGGCTCCGGTTCAGAGTCGGGATCAAGAGCCAGGGGCATTTGGATTCGTAAGATGTAATTGGGACCAAAAACTTTTCTCAACGCATGCTCCACCAGGGTGACGGCTGTGGCATGGGCACTCCCTTGTGGACTCATTTGCACTATTTCTCCCTCAATTAATTCCAGGCGTTCTTCCGGCTGAAAAATTCCCTCTGCGATGAGACGTTCATATTCTCTCCTGGTCCACAGCCGAGTTTGAACCGAAGTTTCAGGCATTGGCCCCTCCCATTTTTATAATGGAGCAAGTCTAGCAGGGTTATGTTGACCTGCCAACTTTAGTTTTGTAGGGCGGGCACGGCCCGCCATTTGATCCGAGATGTGGGGGTGATGCCCCTCTCCGGAGAGAAAGGTTTTTCAGACTGGGAGTATTCGTGTTCTCAAGCGCATGGGTTGGGGAACAGATCCTTCGGCTGCGCCTCAGGATGACGCGGGTGGGATGTTGTGGGCGATGCCCACCCGACGAAGCTAATCCACGGATTGTCGTGCTGAGCCGGAGGCGAAGCATCTCGCCAGGGAATCCGACATTGGGAGTGCCATTGCCACTCTTTGGTCCCACGACAGCATGCATTCGGTAGCGCCATGCCGCCGGGGCCTTGGTTGGGGCATAGATCCTTCGCCTCAGTGGGTCTGTTGAAAAAAGCCGCCAGCGGCGTTCTCGCCATTTTTCCGTGCTCACGTACTCAACGTACGCTCCGCCCGCAAAACAAGCGTGTCCCCCTGCGGGATGAATCAAGCCATGCGTGGCCTTGCTGGACGGACTTTTTTGAACCGCCCCAAAGCCATGATCGTCAACGCAGCCATGAGCAAATTTGTCCTTGAAAATTTCAATTATTCAACACTCCCTCAGGATGACGTTGGAGAGGGTGGTAGGGTAGGCATGACCCGGCAAAGCCGGGGGCACCAGGGCTGATGCCTCCCGGCTGGGATTAGCGGTTAGTCTTGATGATCGCCCTTACCGTGCTTGCCTTTTCCGTGGCCCTTTCCATGGCCTTTACCTTCTCCCTTGCCATGTTTTTCCTTGTATTCCTTCATGCGTTCTTTACGTTCTTCCCGGGCTTTCTGGTATGTGGCCTGTTGCTCAGGGGTGAGTTGGGCCTCAATCTGCGAGGTTGTATCCTGGCGGATGTCTTTCATCTGGGAGTGCAGGGCTTCCATTTTTTTGTGGCCCTCCTCGATGATGGGGAGGATCTTGTCCTGTTGGTCCTTGTTCAGGTCCAACAGTTTGATCAGCCGTTCCAGACGTGATTGGGGATCATGTTTGCAGCTCTTCTCCTTTTCATCCGCCCAAGCGGACACGCCGGTCAGGCTCAAGGAAAGGGTCAGTAGGAACATCCCAGGCCATTTTAGCCAGGCGGTAGGAGTGGGGGTGGAATGGCCGGTTGGCATGGTGATTTGTTTCATCGTTCCTCCTTGGAAAAAATTAATGAATATGATGTCCGACAATGGACCTCTTACTCACTATACCAAATATACCAAAGATGAGGGTGAGGCTCCCTTGGGCTGGGAGCCTGTCCGACATTGCAGCATTCTACTGCGGCGAACGATCCGTGGCCCGTTGCGTCGTTCTCGGCCCGAAAAAATCCTCAATGTATTCCAGCGAATACACTTCCGGTTTTTCCGGCCCTGCGGCCTCGCACCGAACCCCGGCTCCTTCGCCTCGTCACGAACGGCAATGCCGGACAGGCTCCTAGAGAAATCCCCGGCAGGCCGGACTCCTACAGGCACAGGGCAGTTTGCCGTCGTGATGCGACTCTTTATAGTCGAGGGTCAATTCGGTGCCGGCCTTGATGGCGTGTCGGGCATAGAATTCCGCGCGTTCGCCGATAATCCGCATAAAGGTGTTCGGCGTGCAGGAATGGTTAATGAACCGGAAGCCGTTACGCCGGGTGGCGCCGTCAATCGCCTTGTTGTTGTTCACTTCGACGATGGTGATTTTTTTCTGGTGCCTGGCCCGCCTCCGGCCTTCCCGCCGGCTGATGAGTTCCCCCTGATATTCTCCCAGTTTTTGCCGGGGGCGAAGGTCGATCACGGTGAAGAGGCCCCGTCCTTCAATACGACTGCGTTTGACGACCATGGGAATCGGCCAACGGGCAGGGGAGGAGGGTTGTGGTTTGGAGCGAAGGATGCGAGCGGTTCGGGCCAAGGGTCTTAATCGCCTCCTTTGAAGGCATCTTCATCATGTTCGGCCATGAGATCCTCGGCTTCGATACCCAAGCCGCCTTGAAAGGATTCGCGAATGTCCCGCACTTGTTTGAGGGAGGCCGTTCCTTCAAGCATGGGGCCGAATCGTTCAAGGAAGCGGTCACAGAGATCGAGTCCTGTTTCAAAATGGCGGGGAATGGTTTCTTCGGTGACCTGTTGCCAGGTGATATAGATCAAAAATTCCTGAAACCATCGAGCATCCGGTAAACGGATGCCGAATTCTTGAAGCCGGTCATAGGCCAGTTTGGCGTGCTGGCTCTGATCGGTGGAAAAGATGTCTTCGGCATCCTGGATCTCGGATGCGAAATCGCCCAATTCGCCGTGTTGTTCCGCTTGTTGAAAGGCTTGTTGTGCCGCAATGGCCGGGTCAAACTGCATGGTCCTGGTTCCGGGATGGGTGATGCCGGGAAAACGGCGGTTGTTATTCAGTCCGCTATTTTACCGTTCCGATTTCTGCTGGGAAAGGGAGGCGAAGGTGTGTTGTAAAAAATTTCCCAAGCCTTCCATGGCCCCCTGAAAAAGTTCTGTTCCCTGCCAGGTTTGCGAGCGGAGGTCCTGATGTGCTTCGGCCCACTCCAAGGCCACGGGGAGCGGAATCAGCCGGGGGGCGCTGTTGGTTAATTTGGCCCATAGAAGGCTGAGCACCGTTCCGGCTCGAACCGGCACGTCCAGAATTCGCACGGGCCGGCGTTCCATGTCCTGGCACCATTCCTGCGGGGTGGAGGCCAAATGACTTCGGCAGCCGGAGGGCCGCTCGTCATAGATCGTGCACAATTCCTGTTCCAGGAACACGCAGGGGAGTCTTAGTGCGTAGTAGGCCTGATTAATCGGTTCCAACTCGTCATCGGAGGGGGTCTCCGAAGATTCCGCCAAATTCCGCAAGGTGTCGAGCAAGCCGGCTTCCTGCAGACGATGGTGGGCTTCGGTTAAATTCCGCCTGACGCGGGCTTGCTGATCGGGCGGCAGTTGGTTGAAGGCATCGAGCAGGGAAAAGGCTTCCGGAGGGGAAACGGGAATCAGAATACGGCAGCAGGCGGCACACCCCTTCTGGCAGGAAATGGTA
>JBDIVP010000270.1:0-4951 GCA_039794325.1 Candidatus Inrsubterrania sp. | reverse complement strand
ATGCCGGGACCCTGATCCAACAAGGCGTTCCCCCCGCTCAGGCCTGTGACGCGGCGATTACCCGCCCCATTACCGAAACACCGACATGCAACGCAGTATTCAGGAAGTGATCAAAGCAATTTTTTAAACGTCCCAAGCCTATGACTTCACTCAAATATGGAATCGTAGGCCTGTCCCTAGCCGCGCTGCTGATGCTCAGCGGATGCATGGGTCTGTTCCATCCTCAGGCCGAGGAATATTATCAGGCCGCCAAAGGGCCCAACGCCCGTCAAACCGCTTTGACGCTTCTCGATATGATGGACGCAAGCGCCGGACAGGCCAAATCCGAACAGGGCCGTTCTCAAGGACTGGACAACCTCCACGACCAATTCCACGCCTTTCATAAAACATTCTGCGATTTCTCCGATTCCGCGCGGGGCACGACCGCCTACGAACAAGCCGTCACCCTCAACAAAGCCTTAAAAACGGTCTTTCACCGTCTCTGGAAGTTCAAACAGGACCCGCCGCTAAGGAGGGCTCACCTGGATCTCCTCCTGACCCGTATTCAAGAATTACGCACTACCATACAAGCCATTCCGGATTAGTCACGGCCGAATTCCCCGGATGTTTTCCGGCTATTCTCCAAACCGATTCTCATGAACCAGCCCCAGAACATCATTGCGATCGTGTATGACTTCGATCATACGCTGAGTCCGCACTATATGCAGGACCATACCATTTTGAAGCATGCGGGCATTGATCCTCAGGTGTTCTGGCCGAGCTGCACTGAATTGATCACAGAGAAGGGGTACGATCAGGAGCTGGCCTACATGAAACGCCTGTTGGAATACGACCAGATTCGCAGCTTGTCCAATCAGGATCTGTTCGATATGGGCGGCCTGCTGGAGTTTTTCCACGGGGTTCCGGAATGTTTCGGCGAACTTAATGCCATGCTCAAAAAACCCCAGTACGAGGAATTCGGCGTCCGGCTTGAGCATTACGTGGTGAGTTCGGGATTAAAAGCCATCCTGGACGGCAGCGTCGTGGCCCAGCACGTCAAGGCCATCTTCGGGTGCGAATTTGATGAGGAAGACGGCCATATCAGTTTTCCCAAACGCACAATCAGTCATACACAAAAAACCCAATTTCTGTTCCGCGTGAACAAAGGGTTGACGGACTTAAAAAAGGATGACGTTAACGACCATATGCCCGAAGAAAGCCGGCGAGTGCCGTTCCGGCAAATGATGTATGTGGGTGACGGCCCCACGGATGTCCCCTGCTTTACGGTCATGAAGAAAAACGGGGGATTTGCCTTGGCCGTCTATAACCCCGAAGATCACACCCGCCGATCCTTTGAAAAATGCTACCAACTGACCTTCCATGCCAACCGGGTGCACTTCATGGCCCCGGCCGATTATCGTCCCGGCAGTCATCTCCGTCTCATCCTAGAGAAACACATAATCGAGGTCGCTGATATGATTGTGAATCGCCAACGGCAAGGTGTGGAAGGAACGAGGGTACCGGCTCCCACTCCGTAGGCTTTTTCCTCGCGGTGCCCCTTCTTCCTGACCTGAGAGCTCTCTGCCTATGCATTGCGCAAGCCTTTTGAGCTCCAGTAAGGTAAAGGAAATACCTAGAACAAATGTTACGGGCTTCACAAGCCGGAGGTGTCCCATGCAAGTCACATTTCTCCCCACTGGAAGGAAGCGATCATTCCAACCAAGAAGCGGCTTTTTTTCCCTCATGATTTTTCTGGCGTTTTTCCTTGGACTGTCGATCGGCACCAGCCGGGCGGATGACCCCTTTGGAAGAGCATCAGCTCCACCGACACAACAACATTCACCGAAAGAAATGGCCTTTGATCAGGTCAATTGGAAACGGCCGCAGGGCGTGTTTTCCTGGATAACCATTGCCCGCGGATATGAAACTCCCTGGGATACCATCGGCCGCCCGGGTTGGATGACGATCGAAGACGCCTACGTAAAGCCCGTTGATCCCGGTGTTTCGGAATTTTCCGCCGATACCGAAGAGTTTTATATCGTCTTTGAAGGACAACCCCTGGACGCGCCGGGTCAATTTGCGGCGGCGTGGTATGAAATGCAGAATGGTCAACCCGTGACAGCCGAACCATTAGGGAAGGACGTGATCGAACTCGAAATGAACCAGCGATTCGGCTACTTTCAAATTTTCCGCCCCGCGGACGGATGGAAACCAGGAAAATATCAAATCAAAATTTACTACGGTTCACCGGGACAGGACCTCCATGCCACCAACGTCATCGGCACCATGGAGTTCACGATTCAATAACAGTCACGGCTTCCTAATCTGAATCATATCCAAGCAACCCCATAGGCCTCTCTCCTATCCTGGGGACTGTTGAATATTTCACATCACTCACCCCCAACCGCTCTCAGCGAACACCTCTCGTCAGGGAGAGGGAAACCGAGGAATCCCTCCAAGCTTTTTCCGACCTTTCGTTAAGGCAGTATTCAGTGGAATTGGTATTACCGCGAGGGATTCGGCTCCGGAGCCTGTGCTACCGATTGCTGGTTGGATGGCCGACGGGAACGAAGGATTTCCTCCAGCGTCAACAGGGCATCGCGTCCGGAGTTGGTCTCAAATCCTTTGGAGAGGCTGGAATCCGCATAAGTATGGCCTTGCTGCTGGGTGGCGCTCTGCTGGCTCAAACTTCCTGACCAGGGACGGGGATCGCGCGAGCCGTGCTTTCGATTCCAGGCCGCCAGGCAGGCCTTGGCGATGATCTTGTTCAAAGGGGCTGGATTATACAGCATTTTTTTGATGTTCCAGGGAGTGAGACTGAGAGGATTGTAGCCTTTGGACAAATAACCTTCCGACAACAACCGTGCCTCCAGGTCGGTATTGGGTTGAATACCAAGGAAAAACATCAATGGGAAAACCCGGTCTTCCCCCAAAATAGCGGCGACGGTTTTGTAGGACTCAATGCTTTGCAAGAGGGTCTCTTCAGTCTCATCAGGGGAATTCAGCGAGTAATTGAGAATGACCCGCCCCTTAAACCCCGCTTCCTTCAGATGGCGGCATCCGTCATACAAATGCTCCAATTTAAAGCCCATGTGCAGGCTGTTGAGGACTTTCTGTGAACCTGCCGTGACGGCCACCTCCAAATCCCCCACACCCGATTGCACCATGAGCTTGGCCAGGGAGGCGTTAATCAACGAGGTCCGGACATAGCCCGACCATTCAATCTCCAGTTTTTCGGAAATAATCCGTTCAAGAATTTCCGTGCATTGCGGATAGGCGTCTTTTCCGGTGATGAATTGGGCATCGGTAAACCAGAACCGTCTGGCCCCCCATTGATGGTAATACTGTGCGATGTCCTTAACCACGTTTTCTGCAGGACGGTACCGCACACGTTTTCCTTCAATATAAGGATACAAACAGAATGCACAATCATACGGGCAGCCTCGTTTGCTCTGCACTCCGATGCATTCCCCGATGTACTCCCGGTATTGGGGAAAAATCGAGGTGAGATAAGGAAGGTCGACTGAGAGGGAATCCAGAAGCGCCGGGGTATGTTTAGCCCCCTTTGTGACCCGCCCCTGCTCCCGGATGATAAATCGTTCCTCACTTAACGATTCCCCGTTCAACACCTTGAGAATGGCATCTTCCCCTTCTCCGAGAATTCCCACAATCCCGTCAGGCAGTTTTTCGATGAGTTGATCGGCAAAAGCCGTAAAGGCCCCGCCTCCAATCATCATCCTGGTGGCCGGAAATTCTTTGTTGATCAACCAGGGATAGGAGAGATTGTTCTTGATATCCGTGTAATAGCGGTAGAGATTCCTGAGCCCTTGAAACGAGGCCACCATCCGTTTGAATGGATTGCTGGCATAATAAAAGTTAAAGGCATGTTCCAATGACGCATCCCCCTCATGGGGAGAGAAAATCTGGATATCCCGCCACGAAAAACACACCAACTCCGGTTGAAAGGAAGTGACCGCTTCCCGCAACCTGGCCGGTCGTTGGGCCGGAGGAAACAGCGAGAGGTCCAGGATCTGTTGCCGGACGTCCGGCCGACGACGATGCACAAAATCGGCCAGATAGGTAATCCCGGTCGGATAGACCTTTTTACACGGCAGAAACACATAGAGTATGGAATTTAACATGACTATTTGACCGCAATATGGATGGCCACGATCCCACCCGTCAGATTGTGGTAATCGACCGACCGGAATCCGGCCTCCTTGAGCAATCCGCATAATGCCTGTTGATCGGGAAAGTTCCTGATCGATGCCGGTAAATATTCGTACACGCCTGTTCCATCCCGAGCCACGACAGTGCCAATCCAAGGAAGAAGACGAAAGGAATACCAGTCGTACATCTTCCGGAATCCGGCCGATACCGGACGGGAAAATTCCAGACAGACAAAACGCCCACCCGGTCTTAACACCCGGCAAATTTCCCCGAGAGCCTTGGGTAAATTGCCCACATTTCTGATACAAAACCCTGCGGTCACGGTGTCAAACATATTGTCCGAAAACGTCAAATGTTCGGCATTCATCTGCAGGCATGTGATCCGTGATCCAAGACGATGGTCACGAATTTTTTGCTGGCCGACCCGCAACATGGCCTCGTTCAGATCGGCAGCCACCACCTGGCTGGAATGGTTCAGGTGGGTATTGACCAGAAGGGCCAGATCACAGGTTCCGGCTCCCAGATCCAGGACCCGCATACCCGGTTGGATGGGAATATGGGAGACGGCCTTTCGTTTCCAGGAATGGTGAAGGCCGAAGCTCAACAAGGAATTATTCAGGTCATAAAACCGGGCAATGGCCGTAAACATCCGTTGTACGGCCTGTTCGCGAGCCGAGCCGGTCCAGGTCGACGCGGTTTTTCCGGGTGCCGGCGCATTATCCAGAGTGGGCATCATCTCAAGGACCTAGCACCCGTTCTTTGGCTTTGTCAAGAATTGAGGAACCGGGATTTCCAAGATCTT
>JBDIVP010000269.1:0-4955 GCA_039794325.1 Candidatus Inrsubterrania sp. | reverse complement strand
TCCTTCCTGGCGGATCAAATTACACCGGCTGTTGGAATCATGGCTCAAAGATCCCCACGTCATGCGGTTTGCGCAAATGGTCGGTCGGGCGCGTCGTGAATCTTCCGGAAACCCCCGCATTCGAAGAGCAGGGAAGTGATGACCGGTCGGGACAAGAACCTCCGCGGTCCGGAAAGGTGGCCTAACTATCGCCGGCGCTGTTGCGGGATCACCCCGGCGGGACTATGATGGTCGAATATGAATCCTTCCAGGTTTTCTATCTGTTTTCCCTTATATCTTCAAAAAAAATTCATCAAGAAGCCGATGATGTCATTCCCGTGGCTTCCGGTCGTTCAGAAGCGCCGGTCCGTTCAGGAGGGGGCTACAGCGTATGGGAATCGTGTCAAGGACTGAGCAACAGGATTCGGTTGTTCTAAGGCCGTCTGCACATCCGGTGACTCAACATCGACCACCGGATCACCTCATGTTTCGGAGTCTTTAGAGGATCTATGACAGAGAAAAACCTCACTATGGCGGGTTGGTTGGAAGGCCTGACCGAAGCCTTGACGGCTAGCGTGGGTCAGATTGTCGCCTTTTTGCCGACGGTGATTTTGGCCGTCATGCTTCTGGGATTTGGATTTGTATTGGCCAAGGTTATTGCCTTGGTCATCACGCGACTGTTGCAGCTCGTGGGGTTTGATCGCTTATTGAGCCGGACGGCGGTGCAAACCCTGCTGGAACGATCGGGCACGAAACAAAAAATTTCTGAAATTCTGGGCCTGATCGGATTCTGGACCATTTTCCTGGTCTTTCTGATTAAGGCTTCGGATACTCTGCAATTGACCATTGTGTCCGATGCCCTTACCAGCATTGCATACTATATTCCCAAAGTCGGGATTGCGGTGTTGGTGTTAATTCTCGGGTTGATCGCCGCCAATTTTGTCCGGGAACTGATTACCATGACCTGTAGTTCCGCGGGCATTACCCATGGAACCATGGTAGCCCAGGCCGTGTATGTGGCGGTGGTGTTGCTGATCGTCGTGACCGCTATCGATGCGTTGGGCATCAATACGGATCTCCTCAATTACACGATTATCATTCTCCTGGCCGGGTTGATCGGCGGAGCGGCCCTGTCCTTCGGGCTGGGATCCCGTGCAGCGGTCGCCAATCTGATCGCGGCGCATTATCTCGGGTCTGTGGTACGCGTCGGCATGACGGTGAAAATCAACGACACCCAGGGAACCGTGGTGGCCATGACCCCGATTGCCGTCGTGTTGGAAACCTCCCATGGGCGAGTGGTGGTTCCGGCCTCCCAGTTTACCGAATCGGCATCGGTGATCACCCAGACGTAAGGACGACCATGGATCTTGAACGGCATTTGATGCTCGGCTACCTTCAGAGTCATCCGGTGGAGGCCGCCCGCCATTTGGAATCCCTGGATGCTTCCGAAGCCGCCGAATTGTTGTCGGGGCTTCCGGAAGACGAAGTCGCCCATGTGCTTGAATATTGTCTGCCGATCGCCACGGCCAGGATCATTGAACAATTGCCTCCCGATGCACGGCCGGATGTGGTCAGTGCCATGAATGCCACATCAGCCATCGGTGTGTTGCGGCAATTCGACGACTCCCTTCGGCAGACCATTCTTGATGGGCTAGACAATGCCATGGGCGCCACCCTGCGACGTGCCCTCCGGTATCCCCCCAATACCGCCGGCAATCTGGCCGATCCCCAGGTGTTTACCCTGCCGCCGGATATCGCCGTGGCGGAGGCCATTGACCGGATCCGAGCCTATGGGACAAAAGCCATGTACTATATTTACGTGATCGATCGTGACGGCAAGTTGGAAGGGGTGGTGACGCTCCGTCAATTATTGATCGATACGTCTCATCATCTGGTGGGGTCGTTGATGGAAACCCAGATGACGACCCTGTCCGCGGAAGCCAATTTCGAAGAGATCCTGCAGCATCCGGAGTGGAGCCGCTTTCATACGCTCCCCGTGGTGGACCGGTGGAGCACCTTTTTCGGGGCATTGCGCTATCGGATGCTCCGCCGGATCGAAAAGGATGTGGGCGGGAAGGCTCCCTTGGGGTCGGTCAGCGATTCCTTGATGCAATTATGGGAAGCCTATTCCCTGACCGGTATCCGTTTGATGACCGAGGTTACGCAAACCCTGACGCAACGGAGCAAACCCTGATGGGTGAACCCGCCTCAGCCGGCACCGCCGGTCTTCGCCGTGGGGGCCATGTGCTTCAGGAGGCATTCTTCCGCCGGTATTCACAGGAAGCGGCCAAGATTCTGGAAGAGTATCCCGTCCCGGAAATCCTGCGGGTTCTTCAGGGGACGAATGCCAAGAATGCGGCCAATTTATTGTCGAGTATCACACCTCCGATCGCCGCTGAAATTCTGACGGTGATGTCCACCGATCTGTTGAAGCAGGTGATTCCGTATTTATCCCCTTCTTTGGCCGCCTCCTGGTTTCTCCGGTTGGATGAAGATCTGCAGCGGGCGATTCTCTTTCGTATTCCCGAACGGTATGCGCAAGATATTCGATCCTATATGACCTATCCTCCCGAATCCGTCGGCAGCATCATGGATCCCCGGTTTTGTGTCCTGCAGGAAGAGACGACGGTTCGGGACGCCATGACCCAAGTGCGCACGCGTGCCCAAAAAGATCTCCATGATGTGTATGTGATCGATCGATTTCAAAAATTGGCGGGCAAGGTTTCCCTGCGCGATCTCCTGCTAGTCGATCCCGACGAAAAATTACAGTCGGTCATGATCCGGGACCTGCCGTCGATCCATCCGTTGGAATCGCGGGAAGAACTGGTGGAATTGTTCGGCGAACGGCATTTTTTCTCCCTTCCGGTCGTGGATTTGGATCAACGCCTGTTGGGGGTCATTCGCAATGAAGATATCATCAAGGCCAGCCAGGAAGAGGCCATGGCCGACTTGCAGACCATGGTGGGGGCCAACAGGGATGAACGCGCGTTATCGCCGGTGTGGTTTTCCGTCCGGAAACGATTGCCCTGGCTCCAATTGAATCTGTTGACCACGTTTCTGGCGGCTTCCGTGGTGGGGATTTTCGAAGGGACGATCGCGCAATTTACCGCCTTGGCCGTCCTGCTTCCGGTGGTCTCCGCGGAAGCGGGAAATTCCGGCGCGCAATCGTTGGCTGTCGTCATCCGTGGGTTGGCCTTGCGGGATATCCGACCGTCCCAATGGTTTCGGGTCAGCGGGCGGCAGGTCTCGGTGGCCTTTATCAATGGGCTCGCGGTTTCGGCAACGGCCAGTCTGGCTGTGGGATTATGGAGCCGGTCCTTGGGCCTGGCCTTCGTCATCGGGTTGTCCATGATTATTGCCATGGTCATCGCCGGATTATCTGGAGCTATCATTCCGATTACCCTCAAGGCTATGAAGCAGGATCCGGCTCATTCCTCATCCATTTTTCTGACCACGGTGACCGATATCGTGGGGTTTTTTTCTTTTCTTGGACTCGCCACCCTGTTTTCCGGTCTCTTGGCTTCCTAAGCCTCTTCCCCTCCCGGGTGCCGGCCTTCTTTCTCTCCATAATTTTCGGTTGATTCATCTCCTGGCCCGACGGTAGGATCAGCATAACGCATTCACCTTTTAAGGGAGGCCTCATGGATACTCGTACAACCGTCAAAAGTTCCCGTGCTGCCGCATTGGACAAGGACATCGGCCGCTTGCGCCAGCAATTGAATGTGGTGAAAACCTTTTTGGCGTCGGAACCTTCCGCCGAGGTGCTGCTGGGATTTGATTCCTCCATGGAGGACTTGCTGGAGGATGTCTTCGGACGTTCCTCCCCATTATTGGAAACCTACGAATATGCTCAGGTCGGAGAGGCCGCGGGATTGATGAACCTGCCGGAAACAGGGTCCGAAGGGACCAGTCCTCTTTCCGCTCGTGAAACAATCCGGCAGCGGCAACGGGTTTTGGAGAGTGCCATTGCAGACCTGGAAACCCGACGAGCCGCCATGAATCAGGAAACCCGTAAGGGCCCCTCAACCGGACCCCGCGTATCCGAATTTATGTCGAAAACGATTCGATCCGTCACAATGGATGCCACCTTACGAGAAGTGGGCCAATGCCTGCAGAAATGGAAAATCGGCTCTGTGTTAATCCAGAGCGGAGACGAATTTGTGGGATATATCACCGAAACGGAATTGGCGAGGGAAGTGGTCGGGACCGGAACCGACCCGGCTACCACCACGGTCAAAACCTGTATGCGGGAACCGTTGGTCACTCTTGAAACCAGCGATGCGTTGGTTGATGCCGTGCGCCTGATGAAGGATAAGGGGACGCGTCATGTGGCGGTCACCGAGAGCGGAAAAATTGTCGGCGTGTTATCGGTATCCGATGTCCTGCGATACTACTCGGGGGTCGAGTAGGCCGTGAAGGCTCTGATGGGCGGATTTTTTTAATGAAAGGCGAGATAGAACTCCCCATGGAGGGAGATCGATGGCAACAAATCTGCCAAGAAGCATACGGATTCTGTCGTTGGCCTTGACGGTTACCCTGCTGGGTACTCTCCAGGCAGGGGCGATGGACTGTCAGGTTAATCCGAGGCAGGCCTATGACATTGCGGTGCAGCGGGGCTGGAATTTTACCTGTCTGCATGATGGTCATGCGGGGAGCGGGGGGGCACCTCTTCCCGGGACCATCGTCAGTTCGGGGTTACTCCTGGAAATGAACCGTGTCGGCTGTATCTGGCGGACCGGCCCTGAACCTTCGCCATCCCCTCCGGTCGTGAAGATGGCATTCTTCGAAGGCCGGCAATTGAAGAACGACTGGTCCATCAATCAGGCGCTCTGGGAGTTGACAGGCGGGCAGTACAATAAGGAGGACTCCACCCATGTACGGGCCACGGCGAGTCTTCCCCATCACAACACGACATTCCGTTATCGGCTTTCCAAGCTGGTCCTGAGTAAACCTAAGGGCAATTGCTCACAGGCTAT
>JBDIVP010000268.1:0-4978 GCA_039794325.1 Candidatus Inrsubterrania sp. | reverse complement strand
GTACATGGAAGCGGTGGATCAACTCGCCCAATCTTTTCTTGGGATCCCGAATCACAATCGGACGGTGACAATGGCGTAACGGGTCAAACCGGTCGGGTGTAAACAAGGCCTCACGGAGGAAATCCTCAGACCGGAGCATCAATCGCGGTTCGCCTTGCCCGTCCACGATCACCAGCCAGCTTTTGCCGGATCGGTTAACGGCTCGTAAAAATTCATTGTCTGGTACCGGCTCAATCGGAGGAAAGATCGGCCGGTCGCCATCAAACTCAAGACACAATATACTTTGAGGATCGAGCGGTTCACCTTCATCGCTCAACGGGACATCATCAATATCCAAAAAATTCAGGGCTCCTTGGCCTTCCACCCTGGCAATTTCGCTATCGGTGGCCTCCATATGCATCTGAATCACCCGGCGCAGGTCCCGCTCGCGGAAATAGCGGATCTCCTCCCCGCCCAACCAGCGATCCAGCATCCAGGCCGTAGGACGGGCGACGGGATAGAGCAGGAACTGATAGAACTGCAACAAGGGGGCCAGCCTGGCGGTTAAGACCAAAGCATGACGAGTGAAGTACGACTGGGGGATGATCTCGGCGAAAATGGTGATGAGGACGGTGGAAAACAGGAAAGCCGCCACCCCGCTCAACACCGAACCCGACAGGAGGGCGAGCAGCACGTTTACCCCTACATTGCCCCAAAGAATGGTGACCAGGGCAAAGTTGGCATCCTGCCGGAAAGCCAGAACCCGCCCGGCGCGGGGATCTCCTTTTTTGGCTTGAACGGCCAATTCAAGAGAGCCGAGGGAGAACAACCCCAGGTTCAACCCCGAAAAAATGGCCGATTGCACCAGACACAGGAAAATACCGGACCAGATCAGCAGCGTCATACCATCAAAAAAGGGGTCGGGAGTCTTTTGGCAATCAGGGCTATTTTTCTATACCACACGGAAGATCCAACTCCTTACATTCAAAAATCTTTTTCACTGTTCAAATTAATTGTGAGGAGACAATCATCAGTCACCTTATTGAAAAAATGATCCCGATCATTCCTACCCTTTCCACATGACGACCCGTTTCCTGGTCGTTCCATTGCGGAACACCCGTTGTTCTTCTAACACCTTGAAAGCCCAGTTTCTCAAAAAATGGGCGGGCCGCCAAACTAGGGACGGATTCGGTAAACAGAGGAGCCACACACTCCAGGTCGGATTTCCTATATGGCCGAATTATCATCATGCTTCTTTTCCTGCAACCTACTAAATCGGATCACCCATTTGTGATCCGGCTCGAATCGTGCATTCATGCCAACATAAGCCAGCCTCCTTGTGTACCATATTTGGGCATTACTCAGCATTATTCCGTTTATCTGCCCGGGGTCACCTTGGCCAATGTTATGTATCAATGGAATAGACATTTGACTCTTTCATCGCACACAAAACTGCCCTTCCCATGTGTGGGATGTTCTTTATCAGAAAAACCACATCACTGTGAGCCCTCAACAGGAAAATCCTTGTCCGGCGAACCACCTCTTGCATATCGTTCAACTTCGTTGCCCATTGAGGAGAAATGCAACACCAAAATCTCCCGACCGTTTTCACCACAAGATAAAAATGGGAAGATTGAAAAGAACTATTTTGTTATGATGTACCAACATAGCAAAACCGTGTGGCAACCTGAACCAACAGTACGTGATGTGAATCCGCGCATTCGGCCATGACGTTCAATCCCTACCTCATTCACCCGGCCACCATCGTAGAACGGAAGCAAGAAGCCACCGATATTGTCACGTTTCGCCTGCAATTGACCGAACCGGCACACCGGGAGTCGTTCCGCTTTGAGGCCGGACAGTTCAATATGCTGTATGTGTTCGGTGTGGGGGAAGTGGCCATATCGATTGTGTCCGACCCGGATGAACCGGAATTTCTGGATCACACCATTCGGATTGTCGGCCGGATTACCCAAGTCCTGGGCAATATGCAGAAGGGGCAGACGGTCGGCGTGCGAGGGCCATTTGGCATGGGATGGCCCGTGCACGAGGCCGAAGGGAAGGACGTGCTCATCGTCACGGGCGGTCTGGGTTGTGCCCCGGTGGTCGGCGCCATTGAATATATCTTCCGGCGACGAGCGGCATATGGAGCCCTGACGATCCTTCACGGGGTCAAGACCCCTCACGACCTGCTCTACCGGGAACGCTTTGATGCCTGGCGCCACCAGCCACGCACGCAGGTGCTGCTGACCAGTGATGAACCCGGCAAAACCTGGCGCAATCATGTGGGCGTGGTCACGGAATTGTTTGACCAACTGCAGTTGGACCCTGACAACACGTTGGTTATGATGTGCGGTCCCGAGATCATGATGCGCGTAGCCTGCAATACTCTCTCCCATCAGGGGTTACGCCCCGACTCCATGTACGTATCCTTGGAACGGCATATGGAATGCGGCATTGGTCTCTGTGGGCATTGCCAGCTGGGTCCGTTTTTCGTGTGCAAGGACGGGCCGGTGATGCGGCTGGACCGCTTGATGCCGTTTTTCGGGAAAGAGGGAATTTAGGTAAAAATGAGATGACCGATCCAACCGCCATGACCCAGAGCCCGCCCCGCAGGCATCGGCCACGGGTGGCCGTGGTCAAGTTTGCCTCTTGCGACGGGTGCCAGTTAAGTATTTTGAATATGGAAGACGATTTGCTGGCGCTGGGTGAGGCACTGGATATCGCGTATTTTCCGGAAGCCTCAAGCGATATGCGGGAGGGACCTTACGATATTGCCTTCGTCGAAGGGTCCATCACCGGCCCGGAGGATCTCCACCGGATTCTGGATCTTCGGCAACAATCGACGACATTGATCACCATCGGCGCCTGTGCCACATCGGGCGGCATCCAGGCTCTTCGAAACTGGGCCGATGTGGACGCCTTCAAACAGGCGGTCTATCCCAGCCCCGAATATATCCAGAGCCTCAGCACCTCCACCCCCATATCCGAACATGTCACCGTCGACTATGAATTGTGGGGATGCCCGATCGACAAACGGCAACTTCTCCGCGTCGTGACCGATCTCGTGCATGGCGTCACTCCGCGCCTTCCCACCCATAGTGTCTGCCTGGAATGTAAACGCCAGGGACATGTCTGCGTCCTGGTCTCCAAGGGCATGCCCTGCCTCGGCCCGGTCACACGCACCGGCTGCGGGGCCATTTGTCCGGGCATGGGGCGGGATTGCTACGGCTGTTTTGGTCCCGCCGAACAGGAATCGGTGGTTCCGGGTGTACCCCCCAATACCACTTCGCTGGCCAGGCAATTTCATGAGCACCTTCAACTGATTCCGGTCGACATGGTGCGACGGTTCAGGGGAATCAACGGATCTGTCCAACCGTTTCAAAAGGAAAGCGATGCCTGGGAAACCCGATAGTTCACGCACCATCTCCATCGACCTGTTGGCACGGGTGGAGGGAGAAGGCGCCCTGCATGTCACCGTGAAGGAGGGACAGGTTCAGGATGTCCAACTGCGCATTTTCGAGCCCCCCCGGTATTTCGAAGCCTTTCTCAAAGGACGGCACGTCAACGAAGTGCCCGATCTGGTCGCCCGCATCTGCGGCATTTGCCCCGTGGCCTACCAGATGAGTGCGGTGCATGCCCTGGAATCGATTTTCGGGGCGGAAATTCCTCAAACCATTCGCAATCTGCGACGCATGCTCTATTGCGCGGAATGGATTGAAAGCCACGCCTTGCATATCTACCTGCTTCATGCACCGGATTTTTTTGGTTTCGCCAGCGGTCTGGAAATGGCCAAAGTGTATCCCGACGCGGTCAAACGGGGGCTCCGGCTCAAAAAAGCAGGAAATGACCTGTTGAGGCTGTTGGGCGGGCGATCCGTCCATCCCGTCTCCGTCAAAGTCGGCGGATTTTCCCGGACACCGACGAGAGATCAATTACAGAGGTTGAAGGATGAATTTCTTTGGGCCAGGGATGCAGCCGTCACTACCCTGCAGTGGGTGAGCGGTTTCGCCTTCACGGATCCCGAACAAGACTACACGTTCCTGGCCCTTCGGGGCACTTCGGAATACCCGATGAATGAGGGGCTTCTGGCCACCAATCAGGGCCATCACATGGAAGTCAGGGAATTTGAATCGCATTTTTTCGAAAAACAGGTCCCCTATTCCCATGCCCTTCAATGCACATTTCAGGGACACTCTTATCTCACCGGCCCACTGGCCCGGCTTCACCTGAATCATGATGTACTCTCTCCCCTGACGAAGGAAGCCTGGAGCCAAACAGGCCTTACCCTGCCTTTTAAACGGGCCTCTATGGGCATTGTCGCCCGGGCGATTGAAGTCTTGTATGCCGTCGACGAAGTGCTTCGGCTCATCGACCGCTATGAACCGCCACCCATGCCCTCCATCCCGGTGACGTTTCGTGCCGGCACCGGCATGGCGGCCACGGAAGCTCCACGCGGGGTCTTGTATCACCGCTACGAGGTTGGAGAAGACGGGACGATTCGATTTGCCAAGATCGTACCTCCAACATCCCAGAATCAGGGGCGCATGGAAGATGACCTGCGACAGCTCTTACCGGAGGTGCTGCACTTGAATGATCAGGAAGCAGCCGGGAAATGCGAGCAACTGATCCGCAGTTACGATCCGTGCATTTCCTGCGCCACTCATTTTTTAAAATTCACCCGAACGGAGATTTCCTAATTCATGGTCATCAAGGTTATCGGCTTGGGAAACCCGTTCCGGGGAGATGACGGGGTGGGAAATGTGGTGGCCCGCCGGCTGCGTCCTTTCCAAAGCTCCTCAATCGTTATCATCGCAGGCGGGTTAGCCGGCTTGAACCTTCTGCATGAGATGGAAGGCACGGACCGGCTTATTCTGGTGGATGCCATGTCCAGCGGGACCGAAGAGGGCACCATCGTCCGGCTAACCCTTCCTCAAGATTTCGATGAGGTCGGCCGGCTGGCGTGGTATGCGTCTGATTCCTCCACGCACTCGGTCGG
>JBDIVP010000267.1:0-4994 GCA_039794325.1 Candidatus Inrsubterrania sp. | reverse complement strand
GCCGGAATCCTGAATACGAAAGGAAGTCACACCCACAACTTGTTCGGGCTGATAATCCAATAACTTCAACCACTCTTCCGCGGAATCATCGGGAGGAAAAATTTCGCTCTCACGAAACTCGTCCTGAGCGGCACGCACGAAATCGTCAAAGGCCAATCCGCCAGTTCCCCTCTCTGACGCATCAATAATCCGTTCAATAGCCAATTCCTTTGCCCGGCGTACGATACCTGCCAAAACCGCCCCACTGATCAGATCGCACCGATACAATACTTCCCGGCGCCCGTTTCGCAGACGGATGGCCAACACTCGATTATCCTCACTACGTTGAAAGAGATGGTCGGCCACCTCGCGTATCAACCGATTCAACGCTGCCGGTTTGTCCATGGGATCGGCCGGTGCCGGCCATTCCGCATATGGAAGATCCGGGGTCAGGTACACACGTAAAATATCCTCGGCTTCCGGGCGGGTTGGACGGCCGACTTTGATTTTTCGATCGATTCGACCGGCACGCAGAACGGCGGGATCGATCAAATCAGGACGATTGGAGGCCAAAATCACCACCACTTGCGACAGACTCTCCACTCCGTCAAGTTCGGCACAAAACATCGGCACCAAGGTGTTGGCCACATTATAGGAACGTATCGCCCGGCGTGTCCCTAAAATGGACTCCGCCTCATCAATAAAAATAAATGGTAGTTTTCCATTTTTTCGATGTCCCCTGGCCTGGGCAAACAAATCCCGCACCATCCGCTCCGATTCTCCTACCCACATATTTAAAATTTCGGGCCCTTTGATATGCAGGAAAACGCCCCCGGTTATGGGGGCGAGAGCACCCGCAGAACCCTCCGATGTGGAACCTGGCCGGATAGGTCCCCCGTCAGCAGCCAACAACCGTCCCAGACTGGCCGCCGTGGCTTTCCCGATCAGTGTTTTACCGCAACCGGGAGGGCCGTACAACAAAAACCCTTTGGGTTGTTGAAATTGAAAATCCTTAAACACCTGTTCATGCCGCAAGGGATATTCGATGGCCCGTCGAATCGCTGCAATCGCCGACTGTTGGCCTCCGATATCTTCCCAACCGACCGTCGGCAGGTCCGCCAGCACATGAGACTGGGATCCCGCCTGTTCCAAACGTTCGACCGCCAATCGCAGGGTGGGATCCAACCGGACTTCATCCCCGACTTTCACATCGATTTGACGAAGTTCATCACCACGCTGCACCACACTCCCCGACCGTCCCAACTCCTGATCAATTCGCAATCGCCCATCATCCAACACTTCCCGGACCTTGACTACCAGACCATTCATATCGTACCCCAAAGATCGAATGACTACGAAGGCTTCATTGACCAGGACTTGATGCCCGCTTTTCAGGACATCGGAGTCCAAGCGAGGATCAATATTGGCATAATATTCCGCACCACCGACGACAATTCTCGCCAACTCATCCTCCGATTTTCCCAAAAAGGTTCCCACCCGATTGGCTGGAGCGGTCAATTTTTCAACGACGGTTTGCAATTTGTTGAATTCGGCTTCCTGGCGTTTGGCGGATGCAGTCTGTTCCAACACTCGATGACGCAGTTGGTATAAAAGTGCAATCCGGCTATCCCCTTCAGGCAGAGTGGCCAGACATTGATCGATTAATTCCAGCATGGAAACCGGTCGATCACCGGAAAAGTTACGAGAAGATCCCTCCGGATTATCGGAAAAAGATCCGTGGTGGGAAGAAACATGCCGATCACTCATAGACTGACTCCACGTGATTAAGACAATAACATCTATAATTTTCTCAATTCAGAAATGCTCCGACCCTCCGCATGAAGGTCGTTTTGTATTCTATAATGAGTGCTCCTCCCCCCCCAAGTCAAAAAAAAGCCGAGGGCCCACATCCAGGTCCCCCGGCTTCTATAGCCCGATGGTATGTTACACGCCTAGCTTACCAGCGGCCGCCGCGATTCCCACCGCCGCCGCCAGGGCGTTTGCCGCCTGGCCCGCGGTTTCCGCCGCCACCGAATCCGGTTCGTGGAGCCTGAGGTTTCGCTTCATTCACCGTGAGGGTTCTTCCACCCAACTCCGTTCCGTTCAACGCATCAATGGCGCTTTTGGCTTCTTCATCGGATCCCATCTCGACGAAACCAAAGCCCCGCGACTGGCCCGTGTACTTATCGGTGATGATTTTGGCTGAAGTTACATTCCCATGCTGTCCAAACAGGTCAGCCAATTCCTGTTCCGCCGTGGAATAGGGCAATCCACCCACATAAATCTTTGAACCCATCAGGGGTCCCTCCTTCTAAAAGCGATATTGTTTTGCACGGTTCGAGGAGATGAGAAGGGAAGGAACGGCCCGAGAACGCAAAACAGGCGGCGACTTAGGACTAACTTCCAATCAGATTCCGTTCGGATGCCCTCACAAAACAACATCAATAATGGGCCACTTCACCGTATCCATTCATCGCAGGGCCCAGACTTTGCGATGAATTTACTTGGAATAGCATAAGGCAGAATTATAAAGAAAGCAACAGGTGGAAGTCGGGCTTTTTCCATCGCCACACACCGGCAGAGATCGGTCATTTCTTAAGTTGGGGCATGGCGGTTCCCTCAATTACCTCACGGGTAATCGTCACTCGTCGAATGTTCTTCAAGGCGGGTACGTCATACATGAGATCCAACATCACTTCCTCGAGAATGGCGCGAAGACCACGCGCTCCGGTTTTCATCGAAGCCGCTCTCGCGGCAATACCTTCAACCGCATCGGGGGTAAAGGTCAATTCTACACCATCCAATTGAAACATAGCCTGGTATTGTTTGATGAGGGCATTTTTTGGCTCTTGCAAAACCCGAACCAAATCTTCAACCCGGAGATCATTCAACGCCGCAAGAATCGGGAATCGCCCCACAAATTCGGGAATCAACCCGTATTTCAGAAGATCTTCCGGCTTGACCTGACCCAACAATTGATCCGACGTGAATGCTGAATCAGCACGATGTCCCGCCTCAAACCCCAACCTTTTTTGATGGGTTCGCTGAGCAATAATATCTTCCACTCCTACAAAGGCCCCGCCGCAAATGAACAGGATATTGGTGGTATCCACCCGGAGAAATTCCTGCTCGGGGTGCTTGCGTCCACCCTTGGGGGGTACATTGCAAATCGTGCCTTCCACCAGCTTCAACAGGGCTTGCTGAACCCCCTCCCCCGACACATCCCGGGTTATGGAAGGACTTTCCGATTTTCGACTGATCTTATCGATCTCGTCGATATAGATGATGCCGACCTGCGCGCGGGCCATATTAAAGTCACAGGATTGCAAAAGTTTCAACACCACATTTTCGACATCCTCACCCACATAGCCGGCTTCCGTCACCGTCGTCGCGTCGGCAATGGCGAACGGCACCTGTAAAATCCTCGCCAAAGTTTTGGCCAGAAGCGTTTTGCCCGTTCCGGTCGGACCGATCAGCATAACATTGCCTTTTTCCAACTCCACATCCGGAACGTCTTTTCCGCTAAAAACCCGCTTGTAATGGTTATGAACAGCCACCGACAGAATTTTTTTGGCCCGATCCTGTCCAATGACATATTGATCCAAAATCGCCTTGATTTCGGGAGGAGTAGGTAACGGGCCCGGTGGAGGCTCCAATGGGGGATGTCCGTCGGCATGACCGGAGAAGAACTTCGAGCACTGCTGAACGCAATCGGCGCAAATCAAAACCGTTCCCGGAGCCTGACATTGTGCGCAGGTTTGTCGAGTCGGAGCCTGAATAAGATTGGTCATTCCGCTTTTCGCCCGCCCGCAAAACGAACACACGGCATCCGCCCGATTACGTCCTTGTTTAGAATCCCAAAAGGCCACGATAAATCCCCTTCCTTATATGAACCTTGATGAACATGCCCTTCCATGACCACAGACAACCCACGGGGAATCTTAATGATCTCCCTAAAGGGAAAGCAATAAACTCTGGCACAATCAGGAAGACACCAACATGGCACCATCCTGCATCATCAATGGTACCGGTTCCCATGACTGCCCGCTGTTGATGCTCCTGAACAACCCTTTGCCGTTGGTGCCGACATATAGGACATGAGAATCCAATGGACTGATCGCCAAAGCCCGGATATTGACATTGGTCAGCCCCGCATTTCGCGACTCCCAGGAATTTCCGCCATCGTCGCTTCGGACCACTCCATCTCGATTGGCTACATACACCACGTCGGGTTGATGGGGATCGAGCACCAGATCACTTAACATCTGATCACTCAGCTCCGTCCCGATACGCTTCCATGAAATTCCCCCATTCACCGTTTTATACAATCCGTCCAGCGAGGCCGTATACACCGTATCGGGATGATGCGGGTCAACCTTTATTCTGGTGACCCCCAATGCTCGGGAGGATTTCAAGACATCGGGTGATACGAGTCCGTTATTCACGATGCCCCAATTTCTGGCTCCGTCGATAGACTTATAGACTCCTCCGCTCGTTCCCGCATAAAGGGTTTGAGGCTGGTGGGGATCAAGATCCAGAGTGACCACCATCAACACCTCCTTCATACCCTCCATCCGTTTCACCCACATTTCCCCGCCGTCTTCGGTTTCAAACACCCCCAGGGAGGTAGCCGCAAAAATGTGGTTGGTCGACCCCGGGGCAAACACGACTTGATGCACCACCGAGGAGATCGTCACATCATCCAATCCTTTTCGGCGTGAAACCCAACGTTGCCCTCCGTCGAAACTTTTAAAAACGGCATCCCCTTTCGTCCCTGCCACAATATTGGCGGGAAATAACGGATCAATCGCCAACGCAATGACTCTCGAATGCGTCATACCTTGAGACATATTTTGCCATGTAAGGCCGCCATTCCGTGTCTTATAAATATAATCATTCGTCGCAATGTATAAAATATCGGCATTGGTCGGATGTAACGCGATCTCCACGACGGCTTCGCTTTTTCCACAGGCGCTTAGGGCAAGGCCGACGATTACCACGAGGACCCGCCACAT
>JBDIVP010000266.1:0-5007 GCA_039794325.1 Candidatus Inrsubterrania sp. | reverse complement strand
CAGGTCAGACTTGCCACCCAGGTCAGGATGAAGGCGAATCTCGTGACGTTGTGGACCGGTGGAAATGACCTCGTTCATGGGGACGATCCTCTGAAATTTCAGGAAGCCTTGCGATTCATATTCGGCAATCTGCGCAAACAAGTTTCAGGTGTCATTGTCGTCGCCAATCTCCCCGATTTCACCCAACTCCCACGGTTTCAGCGGAATCCCAATGCCAACGTCACGAATGAACGCGTGAAGGAGTTCAATCGTATCATAGAAGAGGAAGCGACATCCGCTGGTGCATTTGTTGTCGATCTGTATGCGCAACCTGTCCGGGATAAATTGGTGTTTGATATTGACGGATTCCATCCCAACGATGCCGGGCATCGTGAGATTGCCCGGCACTTTTTGAAAGTGGTGTTGCCGGCACTGGGGGTGAAATAAGAGAGCAAAGGTGGTAGATATTGTGAGGTTGCTTCAACCGGAAGTCTGGGGGGAAGATGAATCTCATCTCGTCTCTGACCGGATGGCTATACTGTCTCACATGGGATTGGCGGGAGGGCCTCACGGACGATTGATAATGTCTGGGGACAACAGTTGGCGTAATTCTGGGTACCCCTCATTGTCATTCCGTCATGTTTTGGGGATTGTCCGCCCGTATCTTTAGGGAAAAGGATCTGTCGAATTTTTTTGTAAGGTATTTGGGACGGTCGAGCTTGTCGGAAGCCTTCGAGAAGGGCGCCCCGTTGACTAATCCGGCTGAGGCGCACCTTTGGATTTGGATGGGGCAGGCTTCGGAGGAATAAAGACCTCATTCAGATCGCTAAAGGAACCGCCGGGTGTCGGGCCACCACTGATCACGTAAATACGATTATCCACGACAGCCGATCCGAGGCCATGTCGCCCGGTCGGCATCGGGGCCATGGGCTGCCACACATTCCGTGCCGGATCAAACGCTTCATTTTCCCGGAATGTTCCGTCACGGCCTTCCCCGCCGAACACATAGATATAATGACCAACCACGGAAGCGGTGATACCGCTACGGGCCGTCGGGAGATCGGTTGCACGGTCCCAACTGTCGCGTGCGGGATCATACACTTCAGTGACGGAGAGATTGTGCCGGTAGTCACCATTCAGGCGTCCGCCGATCACATAGACCTTTCCGGAAATCATCGCAGATGCCAAATGATCGCGGGGAGTCGGGAGCGGAGCCCGCGAACTCCAATTGTCCGTCTTCGGATCATAGACCTCGACGGCGGCGCTGTTAAGCTTTCCATTATAGCCGCCAATGGCATACAGCTTCCCATCGTGCTCCGTTACCGACAAGGCACCGCGGGGAGTGGGCATCGATGTGCGTTCGGTCCAGGTGTCCGTGCCTGGGTCATAGGCATACACCGTTGCCACCGGGTGCCACACGCTGAGTCCGGACTGCCGATACCCCCCGATAACATAGACACGCCCGCCCGTGACCCCAAGGCCGACATGATGCAGACCGACCGGCAACGATGCCTTGGTTGCCCATTGGTCTGTGCGAGGATCGTATTCCTCGAGGGTAGGTGTAATCGAAAGCTTCAGGATATTACCCAGGCCGGGCTGTTCAAATCCGCCTACGACATAGATCTTGTCGTAGAGTGCGCCGGCAGCGGCCTCTGTCCGCTTTGTCGGAGCCGGGGCGGCTGATGCCCAGAAGCCTCGATCCGGTTCGGCCGCCGCCGATGCCGGAGCAATCGTCAATATGACGATGAAGAGCCAAGTCAGTAGGAGCAACGGGATGTGTGCGGGCGGCGGCCGTAAGCGGTCATATCGTCTTGTCCGGAACATTTGGTGCCTCATGTGCGGTATTGTAACCCCAATGGCGTCAGCGAGGAAACCTCAGCTGTGCATCATCCCCTTTGCGCAAGATACCTCTGGATTCTGTGCTGATGGCAAGTAGGAAAAGATCAGAAAAGAGGCCGAAAAAAGAGGAGAAGGAGTCATTGAATGAATCATTTTGATCAGTCATGCCCTCTGACCTCTTCATCCCCATCATGCGACTTGACTCCTATCATCAGTTCATCAAGAATGGGACTGCTTCATGGAAGCCAGGCAAGATATGGGCACAACGACTTTTCACATAAATCCTTAATGGACAAAAGTCTGTGATGGGTATGGGTAAGCAACGGGGATGGCGGACCTTTGGGTACATTCCCAAAATCACTTCTGGTATTTAAGGGAGATCATGAACGATGAAAGGAAGAAGGATTTACATCACCGAATTCGACAAAGCCCGTCTTGAAGAACTCATTGCAGTGGCGGAGGAGTTCGGTGGGGAGGACAGAAAGGATTTAGAGGCCTTGGCTGGAGAACTTGACCAAGCGGAAATTGTGTCGACTTCAGAGATTCCGTCGGATGTGGTGACCATGAACTCAAAGGTTGTCCTTCGTGATTTAACCACGTCGGAAACCAAGACGTATGTCTTGGTGTTTCCTAAGAATGCGAATATTGCGGCGGGGGCCATTTCGGTGCTCGCCCCCATTGGCACCGCGATCCTGGGGTATGCCAAAGGAGATATTGTTGAATGGGCCGTTCCGTCCGGAGTCCGCCGTATTCAAATCGAGGATATTATTTACCAGCCCGAAGCGGCTGGCGATTTTCATCTTTGATGAATCAGGATGCGGCCGCAATTTTTAGAAAACTCCAACAATCAGATGGTTCTCTGGTATTTGACGCAGCGCGTGCGGAGCCGGCGCGGGGGAGATTAGGGAAGTTTCCGGAATCGGGTGGTTCGATACCGGAATTTTCTGGACTGCCTCATCCCGAAGTGGAGGTGATCGTCAGGCCGTACCGATTCTTTTTTCGAGTAGTGGGGCAAACGGTCTGGGTCGTCGCGGTTTGGCATGGTGCGCAATTTCCGGAAGAGCCGCATCATTAATAATCCTCACTCAATCCTCACGCAAACGCTTGGCCCGGATAATCCAGGTGTCACGCTTTATGTTTGCACGCCAATCTCATACGTTTCCCTGGAAGATGAATCGAATGTTCAACTGACCCAGACGGTTGACGGAAATCTCAAAAAGAGTCTTGGATTCATTCTGAGATGGATCTTGTGACTAAGGATCGTTCATGGGCTATTATCCGATACTGATGTCAGATCAAGCTGCAAAGGTATATCATTCATGACTGATTCCTACACGATCGGTACGCTCCTTTTGGACCGCCTGCACAAGCTGGGCTTGAATCACATTTTCGGGATTCCCGGGGATTATGTGCTTACGCTCTACAAACTTATCGAAGAATCCCCTATTCAACACGTCGGCACGACCCGGGAAGATTGTGCCGGGTTTGCAGCGGATGCCTATGCCCGTATCCATGGGATTGGCGGGGCCTGTGTGACCTATTGTGTCGGCGGATTGAATATAGTCAACGCCATTGCTTGTGCCTATGCCGAACGCTCGCCTGTGGTGATGATCTCCGGCTCGCCCGGACTTGGCGAACGGGTGAAGAATCCGTATCTACACCATATGGTGCGTGATTTTTCCACTCAACGGGATGTTTTCGAAAAGGTCACGGTGGCCTCCATTATTCTGGATGATCCTCATACGGCGGAACGGGAGATCGATCGGGCTTTGAGGGCGCTGTTGCAGTACAAACGACCCATCTACCTCGAAATTCCACGGGATCTCGTGCTGGCCCCCGTGCAGGTGCTTTCGTCAGATCCCCCCAGTCACACGGATTGTCAAAGCGATCCGGCAGCGCTGAAGGAGGCGGTGGCGGAAGTGCGGGGGATTTTATCGGGGGCGGAACGCCCGGTGATTTTGGCCGGGGCTGAAATTCATCGGTTCGGCCTGCATGATGAATTGACGAAACTGGTCGAGCATATGAATGTCCCATTGGCTACCACTCTGCTGGGGAAATCGGTCATACGTGAGGATCACCCCTTGTATATCGGCGTGTATGGCGGATTGGTGGGACGCGATGAAATTTTGGAGTTTGTGGATCATGCCGATTGCCTCGTGACTCTGGGGACCTTGCTCACCGATATCGAAGATGTCAAAGCGCATTCCACGCTTTTGGCTGCCGGTCGAACCATTCATGCGACGGCGGATTCCATTGCCATTAAACATCATACGTATGATGGTGTCCGCTTTGAAGATTTTGTGCGTGCCCTGGTGACGACGCCGTTGCCCTCCTTTCCGAAGCAGTCGCTCCCGCCACGGGATAGTGTGCGGTTTGACTCTCCCGGTCCGGAAGCGGCTGTAACGCTTCGCAATTTGTTCGGGTATCTGGATGACCTGCTGAATGACAAGACCGTGGTGATTGCCGACGTAGGGGAATCGTTGTTTGCTTCGGCCGATCTGCGGGTGCGAAAAAGCGCGGAATTTTTGTCGCCGGCCTATTACACTTCCATGGGGTTCAGTGTGCCGGCCGCGTTGGGCGCCGGATTTGCCGATCCGGGGCTGAGAGCTTTGGTCTTGGTGGGAGATGGGGCTTTTCAAATGACCGGGACCGAATTGGCCACGTGCCTTCGTTACGGCCAGGCGCCCATTGTGGTCGTGTTGAATAACCGGGGATATGCCACCGAACGGGAAATTCTCGAAGGCCCCTTCAATGACATTCCCGAATGGCGGTATGAAAAGATTTGCGACCTGTTGGGCGGCGGTGTGGGCCATCGCGTGGAAACCTTCGGGCAATTAATTCAGGCTCTCCAAATCGCCGTTGGCGATGACAAACAAGCCCATGTACTGAATGTGCTCCTTGACCCTACCGATCGCTCCATTGCCATGAAACGAGTGGCATTGCGACTGGCCAAACGGCTTGGCGGACCCCAAAGCTGATTCCTCTCGCCTCGTTTTTTCTACTCAAGCTTTGACGATGCCGTATCCGGGACGGTACCTTTTAGATGACCGGTCCGAGGGAAGGGCTTGGTTATTGTCCTCAGCGCGAGGTCGTTGTATCTGGATACCACGCTTCTGTTGGAAAGGAGGCCATTCATTGAAAGTTCTTGCCGTACATCCCGGTCCGTTGATGTATACCAAAATTTTCCTT
>JBDIVP010000265.1:0-5076 GCA_039794325.1 Candidatus Inrsubterrania sp. | reverse complement strand
AATAGGGGCGCAAGACGCTATACATCTCGGGAAATAGGCAGAAGACATCGCACTGGCAGAACACCTCCGACGGGATGATCTGTGGTTCAGGAAATATATGTAGTTGGCGTGGCATCGATGATACATCTTGGAAGGCCTGCCTTCCCCCATTCTCGAAAGTTGAGCGGTTTTTACCTTGTCTGGTTTCAAGAAGGCATGCTACGATCCTCTACGTATTCTACCAAATGCAGTGGTCAAAGACTCGAACGGTTTTTTCTAATCTTGCAGGTATGATAGGAACCGGTCTTCGATTCTTTGTTGTTTCGTGGTAAAGGATGTCGGGGTGTCCGATCCCAAATTCCCTCCCGTGAAGCCCGCCACGGATCCGGATTCATCAGCTCTCGGAGAGCCTCCAAGTCTGAATGGATTGAAGGCTAAGGCGTCTGTGCGTTCCCAATATCGAAACATTCGCGAATATCTGGTGCAGCAGGGATTGTTCGGCCTCGATACGGAGGATGTTTGGCGTCTGGCCTGTCGCCCGTTTCCTCTTTCAAAGGAACAGGCAGGGCTTTTGGAGGAATTGGGACAATATTTACTGGCCTTTTATCAGGGGTTGAACAAGCTGTATCTGGATAGTGTAAAGGGTCGTGAGCCACGATGGGTTCAGGAATATCTTGATCTGGGAAAGCCGCAGGACCTTCTCGCCTTTGGTCGCATGAACCGATTCAAGGACCATCTTCCCGGCGTCATCCGGCCGGATTTGATTTTGACGGAAACCGGGTTGGCGTTAACCGAATTGGATTCGGTTCCCGGTGGAATGGGTCTTACGGGAAGTCTGAGTCGCGCGTATGCGGCGGAGGGACATGAGATTTGGCCGACCGCGGAAGGGTTAGTCAAAGGATTTTCGGGCATGTTGCATACCCTCGTTCAGGGACAGGATCCCTCCCTGGCCATTGTGGTCTCGGATGAAGCCGAAGCCTATCGGTCCGAAATGCGATGGCTGGCCGCACGGTTGTGTGAAGAAGGCTGGGATGCCTGCTGTGTACACCCCAGGGAGATCCGGTTTACGGAGGACGGGCTTTTCATCAAGCAGGAAGAGGGCGAACTGCCCGTGACGGTGGTCTATCGTTTTTTTGAGTTGTTCGATTTAAAAAATATCCCCAAGTCCGAGCTGATCATGTACAGCGCCAAAAAGGGAATGGTTCAGGTCACTCCGCCCTATAAGCCGTGGATGGAGGAAAAGTCGGCGTTGGCCCTGTTTCATCATCCCATCTTGGAAGCCTATTGGGAGAAAGCCTTAACGCCAAAAGGCCAGGCCGTGTTACGCAGCATTATTCCCCATACCTGGATTTTGGATCCCAGGCCGCTTCCTCCTTCCGGCGTGATTCCCGGATTATTCCGGAATCAGAGGGCTGTAGCCGATTGGGCATGGTTGGGAGAGGCAGGCCAAAAGGAACGCCAATACGTAGTGAAAGTGTCGGGGTTTTCGGAGCGGGCGTGGGGATCTCGAGGTGTGGTGATCGGGCACGATCTGTCCCAACAGCGCTGGCGGGAATCCCTGACTCAGGCCTTGGAGGCGTTCGAAACGTCGCCCTCAATTCTTCAGGTATTTCACAAAGGGCGCATAGTTGTGGTTGAATACCATGATGCCTTGACGGGGGAGCGCACGGCCATGGAAGGGCGGGTCAGGCTGTCACCGTATTATTGCGTGGTGAATGGGCGGGCGGAACTGGGTGGCGTGCTGGCTACCGTGTGTCCCAAGGACAAAAAAATTATTCATGGGATGCGGGATGCCGTCATGGTGCCGTGTCTGGTAGCCTGAAGGAACATCAGGCTCCGTCGATCTTCGTTGAGGGAAAAATCTTTCCTTCGGTTTCGGATCCTGTAATAATGAGGGGTCCGGAGAGACTCCCCTTAAAGATTATGAAAAATTCAGATTCATCCATGAAGCTCTATCATGTGGAATGGTGTCCGGATTGTGATGTGGTCCGCCGGAAACTGGCGGAGCATGACTTTGGATACGAACATGAAATCGTCCCGGATATACGCCCGTTGCGCCATTCGGTGTATGAGGTGTCCGGACAATACTTTGTTCCGGTCCTGGTCGATGGAGAAACCGTGTTGACCGAGACGGAGGACATATTGGCCTATCTCGATAGGAAGGCCACGAACGGGGAACGCGAGCCGCACCGTCTGCAGGAGTTTCCTGCCCCACCCTTCAGCTCCTCCGATGAAAGGAACTAATGGCATGGCGGATTGGAAAAAGGTTCTAGCCGACAGCATTACGAAACCCAAGGATCTTGCGAAATATCTGGGTGTGGATCCCAGCGAAGTGGAAAGCGTGGTCGGGCCCTATCCTATGCGGATTACCCCGACGGTTCTGGCCACCATCAAAGAAAAAGGAGATGCCATTTGGAAGCAGGTGGTTCCCGAAGCCATCGAGTTGGATGACATTGATGCTCCCGACGACCCGCTTGAGGAAGATACCGACAGCCCGGTCCCGCATCTGGTTCACCGGTATCCTGATCGGGTCCTGTTGATGGTGACGAATCAATGCCCGATCTATTGCCGGTTTTGTACCCGAAAGCGGCTGGTGGGGAAACCGGGATTCCTTAAAAAGGGGGAACTGGATCAGGCGGTCGCCTACCTGAGGGAACATTCCGAGGTGAGAGATGTGATTTTGTCCGGTGGTGATCCCCTGTTGCTCCCTGATCATTTAATCGAGCGCATTTTAAAAGCCTTGCGGTCTATTCCCCATTTGGAATTGATCAGGTTCGGCACGCGGGTGCCCGGAACTCTTCCCCAGCGCATCACCCCGGAACTCTGCGAAATCGTCAAACGGTACCATCCGATTTATATGAACCTGCACTTCAATCATCCTGATGAATTGACGCCGGAGGTGAAGGAAGCCTGCGGGCGTCTGGCTGATGCGGGGGTTCCCCTCGGAGCCCAGACGGTGTTGCTGAAGGGGGTCAACGACGATCCGGAGATTATGAAACGTCTGATGCACCAACTGTTGTTGGCCCGAGTGAAGCCTTACTATTTGTACCAGGCCGATCTGACCAAAGGGACGAATCATTTCCGGACAACGGTGGAAACCGGTCTGAAAATCATACAAGCCCTCCAGGGGCATACCAGCGGCATGGCCGTGCCGCACTTCGTCATCGATGCGCCGGGCGGAGGGGGGAAAATCCCTTTATTGCCCAGCGATTATCTGTTGAATTTGGACGAAGAAGGGGCGGTTCTGAAAAATTATGAAAACAAGACCTATCATTATCCCCAACCTTCCAATCAGGGAAGCCGGGAGTTGCCGATGGTGGGTGCCCCCCTCTCCGGGGGAATGTGTAGTGCCGGCGCCATGGACGAATTTTGATGGCCGAAACCCCTCCAACGGGCATCTTACCCTACCAGCACTTGCAAAGCCTGGTGCGCAAGCGGGTGATCCGGGCCGATGTCCCCATTACCGCGAAGCAGATCCAACCGGCCAGTTTGGATTTGCGGCTGGGAACCAAAGCCTATCGGCTGCTCAGCAGTTTTCTGCCGGAGCCATCCGGTCGACAGTCCCGCTTTACAATTGAAGACCTCTACCGGTCCGATCTGGTGATGTATGACATGGATCTGACCAACGGGGCTATTTTGGAAAAAGGGCATGTGTATTTGGTGCCCTTGTTGGAACGGGTGAAACTCCCTAAGGAAGTCCGGGGCCGCACCAACCCCAAAAGTTCCACGGGACGCCTGGATATTTTTACCCGTGTGGTGACGGATCTCCACGTGGGGTTCGATGAAATTCGTGCGGGCTACGAAGGGCACTTGTTCCTGGAAATCGTGCCCAGGTCCTTTACCATCCGGGTGCAAACCGGATTATCCTTGAATCAGTTGCGGCTGATGACAGGCAGGCCCCTGGTGTCGGACGCAGGTTTGCGAACCCTCCATCGCAAAACCCCTTTGCTATTTCATAATGGAGAGTCCGGTGAAGCGGATCGCCCCTTGTCCGTCAAGGAGCTGCGGGTGGATAACGGGTTGTTTTTAAGTGTGGATCTTCGAGGGGCCGGGGAACAGGCCGAATCGATCGTGGGCTACAGGGCTAAAAAGAACAGTCATGTCATCGATTTGAGCCGGATCGGCCACTATGCGGCAACGGATTTTTGGGAACCCCTGAAGCGCAATGCCACCGCCACCATGCTGCTGGAGCCGGAAGAATTTTATATCCTGGTCTCCAAGGAACGGATACAGGTGCCCCCAGGGTATTCCTCGGAAATGATGGCGTATGAAGCCGCTTGCGGAGAATTACGAACCCATTATGCGGGATTTTTTGATCCGGGCTTCGGGTACGCTCATCATACACGGAAGGGCACGCAGGTCGTGTTGGAGGTCCGTCCACATGATGTCCCTTTCCGGATCCATGACGGGCAAACCTTTTTTAAGGTGGTGTACGAAAAAATGCGTGAGATCCCCGTTCAATTGTATGGATCCGCCCTGGGATCTTCCTATTATCAACAGGGGCTCACCCTTAGCAAACATTTCAAGTGGTAATCATGACTCCGGAAAACCCTCAGCCTCAGTCGAACGAACCCCCGACTCCCAAACCAACTCCTCCCCGCCCCCCGATTCGGCAGGAGGACTCGGATACGGAAGACAAGCAAATGCAGGTGGCCATTCGCATGGTGGGCTCCGCCATGGTGTTCATCGGTTTTTTGCAGGTCTTCCTCTCCGCCAGTACCGGCGCGGAAATCAGCATTTTCCCCATGATCATTTATTTCGGCGGAATGGCCATGTGGGCCTATTCGTCGGTGGAAAACCTCACGGTCCGGTATGCGGTGATTGTAGGGTCGACCATCTGTGCCCTGGCCTTTATTCACTTCGGCGAAGTCTTGTTCTGGCATAAATATGTGATTTACTGGGGGACGATCGCCCTTGTCGTCTTTTTCATGTTCAAGTCTCCCAAAAAACCGGACGCCTAATCGTTCAGTTTCCTGCGGGTCCCTCACTGCGTGCTCACCTGACGGTATACCTGGTGCGCAGATGACCGTCGCGCTGATCATCCCCGTCTTCAACGAAGAGAAAACCCTGCCCCGCCTGCTCGATCATCTGATGCCG
>JBDIVP010000264.1:0-5082 GCA_039794325.1 Candidatus Inrsubterrania sp. | reverse complement strand
GAAAGAGACACATCCCTCTCGCGGGCTCCGTTTCGCCACACCACCCGCCCGCCGGACCGGAGAAACGTTCGGCACAGATCTGCTTCCAATCGTTTCCCCTGCAAGTATTCCAAGAGGCACACCAAAGGCCGTTCCCCGTCATCAAGGGTTACAAAATCCACCACATCAAAGACACGGGGCTCCTCCAACCGCCGCAATTCCGTATTGGCATAGCCGCCACCCAGCACAATCGTGATTTCCGGTCGCCGAATTCGCAACTCCCGCCCCATCCGCAAGGCTCCATACAGATTGCCAGGGAACGGCACCGAGAAGCCGACCACATCCGGTTCATACCGTTCAACATGCTCCCAAAGGGCCTCCACCATCCATTCGTCGGTCACACTCATCGGTTGTGCCAGGGCCTCGGCCAAGGGACCATATGAGGCGGCCTGCATGGCAATGGATTCCGCATATCGGCTCAGCGCAAAATGCGGGGCAAGAGTGGCCCGTACCAAATCGGCCAGATCTTCCAGATACAACGCCGCCAGATGTTTGGCCTGATCCGTTCGGTTGCGGGAGCCCATCTGCCGGCCGGGGTCTTCAGGATCGATTCCGGCAAAACGGGGGCCTTGCGGGAGAAATTTACCCTGGCAGATTCGGGGTGCCATCGCCGGATCATGCCCTTGTAAAAACCGGATGACCGGCTCAATCGTATCCATGTAGGCCCGTTCCAAACTCAACATTTGCCGGGCTTCTCCGGGCAGCGCTTCCAGCGGCAGGGCACGAAGATCACTGAACACTCGCTCCAACCCCTTGCGGGAAAAGAGCGCCAAGACCATTTCAATCCCCACATCAGCCTGATAGGCCCGATAGCCCTGCGAACGTAAAAAGCCCGTCAAATAAGCCGTCGAGGGATACGGGGTATTGAGTTGGGTCAACGGAGGAATAACCAGCAGGACGGATTGATCAGACATGATTCAAATGGTTCAACCTGAATACCGGAACGCCGCCATTTCGACCCTTATCCGGTTTGGGACTGAGATTGGAATTGAGAGGCAGGAGAGTAGCCGCCGGTCCGAAAAAATGCCTGAGCCACGAGATTCGACAATTGGTCCAATTGCTCAAGGACCTGCCCCAGAAAAGCCGACAAGCCCATGGAATAGACCTCTTCCAAACTGCCGAACTCCAAATCCGCGGCCAATGCCCCGGCCAATCGAATGGCTTGGCGGGTTTCGGCCCGCCGGGTCCCGCCCGCCAGCCGTTCCACCAATTTGCTGGTTTGAGTAGTCGTGAACCGGACGGATCGCGGAAATTTATTATGAAAAAGAAGAAACTGCACGATTTTTTTGGGCACTAATTGGGCGGAGTAAAACTTTCGGTAGGCTTCAAACGCGCTGGCGGACTTCAAGGCTGCCAGGCATTCATGATATTCCGAGATCCGCCGGGGTTCCGTGGTGGGATCGCTCAACACCGGGATATCGATAAGACGTGCCGTGCGGCCGCCCCGTTCGATGTTTTTCCCCAGCCGGTAAAAATTCCAACCTTCGTCATGCACCATGGTACTCCCCATGACCCCATCCAGCGTATAGCAGGTATTCCGGACATGCCCGAGTAAATCGTAGGTATCCGCCCAGAGATCCAATTCTGTCTTGCCTTTGAGACTCAGATAAAAATCATTCATGAAATGCCAGACTTCGCTCGATAATTGATCCTGAATACCGCGGGCATTGTTCCGGGCGGAGGCGATGAGGTTGGTCAACGAATTCGGATTGTCCCGGCTCAGCGTTACGAACTCCATGACCGGCCGGGTCAGCACGCCGCCGTACAGATCGGCATAGACTTCCAGCTCGCCCGTATCTTCGAGATACCGCCTCCAGACATTCGCCTGATCCTCACGAGTGGCGATTTCCGTCAACAGATGATAATGGACGTTGACAAATCTGGCTGTATATTCCGCCCGCTCAATATAGCGCCCGATCCAGAAAAAAGATTCGGCCGTTCGACTCAACATCGGCTATTCATCCCCCTCCAACACCCAGGTATCCTTACTGCCGCCACCCTGGGAGGAATTGACCACCAACGAGCCTTCCCTCAGGGCCACCCTGGTCAACCCGCCCAACGACAAGGTGATATCTTCCCCCCACAACACGAACGGGCGAAGGTCCACATGCCGTCCGACCAATCGCATCTCCTCTTCACCATCCACCACACAGGGGTGATGGGATAAAGTTACCACCGGCTGAGCGATGTAGCTTCGGGGATTCGCTTCAATCTTTTTGCGGAATTCATCCTGCTCCGCCTTCGTCGAGCTGGGCCCCATCAACATGCCGTATCCCCCGGACTCCGCCACGGCCTTGACGACCAGGGTTTCGAGATGATCCAACACATACTTCCGGTCTTCCGGGTTCCCGCATAAATAGGTCGGCACATTCCGGAGTATCGGCTTCTCACTCAAATAAAACTCGATCATTTTGGGAACGAAGGTATAGACGGCCTTGTCGTCGGCTATGCCGTTGCCGATGCCGTTGGCCAGGGCCACATTGCCCGCTTGATAGGCCCGGACCAGGCCGGGGACTCCCAACACGGAATCCTTGCGAAACACGTCGGGATCGAGAAAGGCATCATCTATTCGGCGGTAAATGACATCCACCTGCTCCAACCCCTGCGTCGTCTTCATAAAAACCTTGTCGGATTCCACCACCAAATCGCGGCCTTCCACCATTTGAATACCCATTTGAAGCGACAGGAAACTGTGTTCAAAGTAGGCTGAGTTAAACACCCCCGGCGTCAGCAGCACCACGGTGGGATTGTCTTTACCGAGCGGGGCCAGCCCTTTCAGATTTTCCAGGAGTTGCATGGGATACTGATCCACCGGCCTGACCCGCATGTCGGCAAATAGATTAGGGAACAATTGCTTCATTACCAGACGGTTTTCCAAGACATAGGAAATCCCGGACGGGGTACGGAGGTTGTCTTCCAGGACGAAATATTCGCCGACATGATTGCGTACAAGGTCAATGCCGGCCACATGGATGAAAATCCCGTTGGGAGGGCAGAACCCCACCAGATCCTTTTGGAAGTGGAGCGAACTCTCGATCAGGTCCCGGGGCAGAATCTTCTCATCGAGAATACGTTGCTTTCCGTATAAATCCACGAGAAACATGTTCAGGGCCCTGACCCGCTGCCGCAGGCCTTCCTGGATGGCCTGCCATTCGGTATTCGGGATAATCCGGGGCATCAGATCAAAGGGAAATATTTTTTCGGTCTGCTGCGGATCCCCATACACCGTAAAGGTAATGCCCTGCCGCAAAAACGCCTGCTCCGCCTGCCTACGCTTTAATTCCAGATCTTTGAGGGGAAAGTTTCGTAACCGTTCGACCAAACGGCGGTAGTGCGGGCGCGGGACACCGGTGGATTCGAACATCTCATCGTAGCCCGCCTTCATCTGATACCGATCAAAAAGAGATTTCACGTCTTCATCCATTTGAATGATGTGCCATACGAACATGCCCTGAAAGGAATACCAGCCGACCTCCGACAGCTTAACACAGCTGTCTTGTGAGACTGAACCGAAATACCCCCGGCCTCCCGCCCCCACCGCAGGAGAAACACAAAATACCCTTTCGCGCGCACCGATGAATGCCCTACAATCGACTTTCGACCGGCAGTTGATCGTCCATGGCCCTTCACGTCGCCCTCAACCATCGCACCCATTACCGCTATGACCGGCCCATTCACATGGGCCCACAGGTCATCCGCTTGCGACCCGCCCCTCACAGCCGGACGCCCATTGTCAGCTATGCGCTCAAGATCGAACCCGAGGGGTATTTCCTGAACTGGCAACAGGATCCTCACGGCAACTATGTCGCCCGGGTCGTGTACCCCGACAAAGTCCAGGAATTTCATATTGAGGTCGACCTAGTGGCCGACATGGTCGTCTATAATCCGTTTGACTTTTTTCTGGAACCCGATGCCGAAACCCTGCCCTTCGAGTACGACCCTCTTGCAAAACAGGACCTGGTGCCCTATCTGGCCACGGGCACGGCCGGTCCCCGCCTCCAGGAATGGCTGAAGCACTTCCCGAAACCCCAGGGGGATCCCACCGTCCCATATCTGGTGAACCTGAATCGCCGGCTTCAATCCTCCATTGCCTATATCGTGCGGATGGAGCCGGGGGTGCAAACACCGGATGAAACCCTGGAGTTGGGCAGCGGATCCTGCCGGGATACCGGTTGGCTGCTGGTCCAGATTCTTCGACATCTGGGCATCGCCAGCCGTTTCGTATCCGGGTATTTGATCCAGCTGGTAGCGGACGTGAAGTCGCTGGACGGCCCTTCGGGAACCGATCGGGACTTTACCGACCTGCATGCCTGGGTGGAGGCCTATCTGCCGGGGGCAGGATGGGTCGGGCTTGATCCCACATCGGGCCTCCTGGCCGGCGAGGGTCATATCCCTCTGGCCTGCACACCCCATCCCTCAACAGCGGCTCCCATCGGGGGTCCGATTGAAGCCTGCGAAACCGCCTTTTCCCATGACATGTCCGTCACGCGCATCGTGGAAACCCCACGGGTCACCAAGCCCTATTCCAAGGAACAGTGGCAGGAAGTCGAGCAGTTCGGCCGACGTTTGGATCGGGAATTGGCCGTCCACGACGTGCGGGTCACCATCGGAGGGGAACCCACGTTTGTCTCCATCGATCATCCCGATGCCCCGGAATGGAACACCGAAGCCGTCGGGTCGACGAAACGGCCGGTGGCGGAGAACCTGATTAAACGCCTGAGAAACCGTTTCGCCCCCGGAGGACTACTCCATTTCGGACAAGGGAAATGGTATCCGGGAGAACAGCTCCCCCGATGGGCCTTGGGCCTTTATTGGCGGGATGACGACCGGCCGCTCTGGCACCATGACTATCTCATTGCCGAAGAGCCGGGTTCACCGGAATTGTCGAGCGAGGATGCCCGCCGGTTTATTGAGGGCATTGCCCGCCGGGTGGAGGTGGGGCATGAGACGATTCATACGGTCTATGAAGATCCCTGGCATTTTATCGGCCAGGAACGCAAACTCCCGGAAAACTTGAACCCCGCCACCAATAACCTTGACGAT
>JBDIVP010000263.1:0-5114 GCA_039794325.1 Candidatus Inrsubterrania sp. | reverse complement strand
GTATCCCGGAGGCCGAGGCCCGGACCAACGAAGCCCAGCCCTCCCCCTTAGCGGATCAACTCAAGCGGGCGACCCATCGAACCATCAAAAAGGTGACGGAGGATTTGGATCGTGATTTCCAGTTCAACACCGCAATCGCGGCGCTGATGGAATTGGTCAACGAATTGTATAAAGTGTGGAACGAGCATCCCGCCGAGGCTCTGTCCGTTGCTGAACGGCAAGCCTGGGGTGAAGCGGTGGAGCAGCTGGTGTTGCTGCTCTCGCCTTTTGCCCCGCATGTGGCGGAAGAATTGTGGGTGATGTTGGGAAAGGAACCCAGTGTGATCCGGCAACCCTGGCCCCAGTATCAACCTGCCTGGGCCGAGCGGGCCGAGTGGACGATTCCCCTGCAGGTCAACGGCAAGCTGCGCAGTAAAATTGTTGTGCCGGCCGGCTCCGGCAAGGATGAAATCATTGCCCAGGCTCAGGCCGATTCCAAACTGATAGAATGGTTGCAGGGCAAAAGTCCCCGAAAGGTGATTTACGTCGAGCAAAAATTGGTGAATTTTGTGGTATGAGCGCATGATCCCGGTTTTCGATATGGGCCGTCCTTCCCTGATAACGATATGCAGTGCGATTCTCGTGTGCGTGCTGGGTGTCGCCGGCTGCGGCTATCAGTTTACGGTTGAAGGGCCGGGACCGGTGATCGGGCCCGGACCGGAAGTGTCGGTGGTCGGTCCCCCGGTTCGGTTGGCGATCCGGACCTTTCAAAACCGGTCGTTCGAGCCTAATCTGGAATTAAAATATACCGAGTATCTCCGCCGTTCATTGCAATCTGCCGGCATGGCCCAAGTGGTGGACGATGAGAGGGGTGCGGATTTTGTCCTGGAAGGGGCCATCCTGTCTGTCATGCTTCCTTCCCTTTCGTTTTCGCAAACATCGACACAGGAAAGCCGCGTACAGGTACATGTGGCGGTGACGGTGAAGGACCGGACAAGGGGCAGGGTTCGATGGACAAAAACCAGCATGAGTACCGCGGAATTTTTTATCGGCGCTACCCCGACTTCCGATGCGGTAAGCGGACTCCAGTTCAACCGCGTCTTACAAGATCGGGCCCTGGAGCAGGCCGGGTACCTGATGGCCGAGGATATCTCCGATGGATTTTTTGCCGCCCGTGAACAAGGCAAATTCGAACGACAGCCGAAGAAAAAAGAGGTGAAGGAGGATTCGGAGGTTCCCGAAGACCGGGAGCGGATGAGGAGTGCGCCGGTCACTCCACGGGCTACGCCGATTCCTTCCTTGTCTCCCTTTGGTCCTTAAGGCCATGGGGCCGATCAGCCGGAGCCTCGTGGGCCGGACATGCCGATGAAAGTTCAAGAACTCCATGCCCATCTCCAGCGTGACGGGCTCGGTCCCCTCTACCTCGTGATGGGGGAAGAGCCCTTCTTTCGTGATTTGGCGTTGGGCATTCTCCGGCAGGCTATTTCGAAGGTTCCTCACGCCGATCCGTCAGCCGAAAACGCCTCTGAACCGTTTAATTGCGACATTCTCTATGGCGATGAAACCGACGCCTCGGAAATCCTTTCATTGTCTGAAGAGGTGTCGTTTTTCGGCGCCAGGCGTATGATTATGGTCAAATGGGCGGAAAAGCTGTCCGCCAGGGATGGTGAAGCGTTGATTCCCTATCTTCAGTCACCGAATCCTTCGGCCACGTTGATCGTGTCGGCGACCAAATTGGATGGCCGTACAAAATGGGTGCAGGAACTCAAAAAGCGGGCGACGGTGATTGACTGTGCTCCGCTCTTTGATAATCAACGCGGAACCTGGGTGGCTCAACAAGCCCGTGAGTGCGGGGTACGCCTGGATCAAAGCGGTCTGGAACTCTTGAAAGATCAAGCGGCCGAGGGGTTATATGCCGTCAGGAATGAATTGGAGAAATTAGCGGCCTTTCCGGATGAATCCCGGACGATCGGGGCGGCCGAGGTGGAAATGGTCAGGGGAAAACCACCCGGCATGTCGGTGTTTGACTGGTCGGAGGCGGTGGCCCGTGGAGATCGGGGAAAGGCGCTGGAAATCGTGGCGAAAAATTTGGAAATGGGGGAAGCGCCGCTCCGCCTCCTGGGAGCCTTCCTTTGGCAGCTGCGGCGTGTGTGGAAGGCCAAATCGGCCTTAAACCAGGGGGCGGATGCCAAACAGGCCGCCCAGAAGGCCGGCATTCCGCCGTTTCGCGCCAGGGAATTCATTCAACAGGTTGAACGCTGGCGGGAGCCCCAATTGCAGAAAGCCTGGCAGTTGTTGGTCAAAGCCGATTCCGCCTTAAAAGGCGGACGGGCCATTGCACCCAAACTCGTCCTGGATGAGCTGGTTTTGGAATTGTGCCGCGCGGGACGGGGCCCTGGGCCCACCACTTCAGGCAAACGTACGCCCTTTCCCGGAAAAGAAAAGGGCGCCTATCAACGATAATCCGATTGACGTTCGTTAAATGGAATTGACCCGGTGGGAGAGGCGTGAAATCCAGCGGGAGGCAGTATTGCGATTCAATGTGCCTTTGGTCACTGCCTTATGCAGTTCCGAAGTCGCCTCCTTTAAGGACGTTTTGGCGACGTCGGGGTTTTTCTCCTGCACGGCGCTGTGAACCCGCTTCATAAACGTGCGCACCCGTCGCATAATCGACCGATTCCGTTCCTGCCGTTTAATGGATTGACGAGCCGCTTTAATTGCCGATTGATGTCGATTGGCCATGAAACCCTCCTGAAAATTGACTAAGAAGCATTCTTACCACAGCCCTTCAAATTCGGTCAACTTGATGGGTGGGGTTGGAGAAGGAACGCGGGCAGATGAAAGGGACAAAAGAAAGATTGTCCGCCTGACTGCAGTCTTGCTTGCGACCCTCAAAATCCTCTGATAAGATCAGCCTCTTCCTGTAGAACCTTCCGCTCAGTGGTGGGTGTAGCTCAGTTGGTTAGAGCGCCGGATTGTGGATCCGGAGGTCGCGGGTTCGAAACCCGTCACTCACCCCATTTTTCTTTTCCAAAAAAACCTATTTCAATTGGGTTGCGGATTGCTCGGGAAACATGGAATTTTTTTCAATCAAATCCAACCGATCGCCGGCTTGTTTGTTCCCGTGGGGAATCAAATGGCCATACTGGTCTAGGTCACCTGAATAGAGCTATGGCCCATTTGTTCTTTCACATATACTGGGTTTTCCCCCTGTCGAAGGAGGAGTATGGCAAAGATATGTCTCAGATCATGGAATCGAATATGCCGAAACCCTGAGGCTTGAATGACTTTTATAAAACCACCCTTTTCGCAGGTAGTAATGTTGCCAAGGTTTTCCCATCGTGATTACAAAAGACCCATGAGGGCATCTGCTCCCACCCTTTCTATATGGTTTCCAGTTCCGTTCAACATGGAGATTCCAATGGGGTTGAGTTAATTCGATGGACATATCCACTCGTCGAAATTTCCCACTTTTGGGAGTGGTTAATTTGCCTCGTGCGTAGTTCCGACGAACCTCAATAAACTGTCCCCAAAAATCAATATCGCCCTATTGCAAGTTAATCTTGTTTTGAATTCATCATCGTCGTTCCTTACCTGGTTACCCTGATCCGAACACCTCACCCTGAGCAATCTCCCCTAAATAGTCCGACTTGGGCCCAGATGTAACATATCCGGTAAAAAACGGATGGACGCGATTGATTAATCAAGATTGGGAGCATGAGAGCCGAGGAGGAGGGTAACGGTCATGCCCATGTGGCCAAACATATGTTGGATGAGTTGGACCTGTTGTTCGGGGTCTTTGACCTCAATTGTCAAGAAAAGCTCGATTACAATTAAAAGGAGTCTCTGCAACCATGCATCCATACCCTCTGACCCATGCCGTCCTGCTTGCGTTGGTTTTATGTGGATTTCTGGCTTCTTCCTGCACCCTGCGGAATACCGCGACGTTAGAAAATGCGGTGGATTCTGGAAACGTCGATGCGGTGCGGCGCCATTTAAATGAAGGGACCGATGTCAATAAAACCGACGAAGAAGGCCGGACTCCTTTACATATCTCGGCGCGGAAGGGATCGAAAAAGGTAGCCGAGGTGCTGATTGAACGTGGGGCCGATGTGGAAGCCAAAGATCATGAAGGCCAAACCCCGCTGCATCTGGCCGCAAAGGAAGGACACGCCCCTATGGTCGATTTACTGCTCACCAAGGGCGCGGCCGTCAACAGCCGGGATGAACAAGCCCGGACTCCCCTCCACCATGCCGCATTCGGGCGGGAAAATGAAACACCCTTGATGCTTCTTGCAAAAGGGGCGGCGGTGGACGCCACGGATAAGAAAGGGTGGACCCCGCTTTATCTGGCCGCCTTAAATAATCGTCCCAAGATGGCGGAACTCTTGATTAACAAGGGTGCCACGGTCAATCCTGCGAAGAGCCCCTCGCCGTTAATGGGGGCGGTCCGTGATGGCCATACGCATGTGGTCAAAGTCCTGCTCGACTATAAGGCTCAAGTCCATGGTCCATCGAATGCTTCCACATCTCCGCTTCACCTGGCTGCTGAAAAAGGGTATCACGAAATTGCCGAATTGTTGATCGAGCATCAGGCCTCTCCGGACCGCAAAGATCAAACAGGCCACACGCCTCTTTATTACGCGACCTATAACGACCATCCTCAAGTGATGCGGATTCTCGTCAAAGCCAAGGCGGACGTGAACCAAAATATTCAGGAGGGCACTCTCTTACATTTGGCCGCGCAACGGGGAAGTCGAGAGGGGAGCCGGTTGTTGCTCGAACATGGTGCCGAGCTGGAGGTGAAAAATGCCAAAGGTCAGAGACCTCTGGATGTGGCGATCAACCATGGACATCGAGGCATTGCCGACATGATTACCGCGGAAATGATTAAACGCCGAGAGGTTGGAAAATAAGGAACTTCCTTCGGAATCACAAAGGTTTGCCCAGTCAGCTTTTTAGAAAGCCCCATCGGCGAAAATTTATAGGGAGAAGGGGCACATTATGCGACTTACGTGCACCGTGATTACATTCGTGCTTGTTATGATTGCCGGTGGCGTTTTCTTTGGCTGTGCCGAAGTGAAACTTGGTATGGGCCCCTTCAAAGCCGCGTCTGTGGAAGTCGGACCCGGGGG
>JBDIVP010000262.1:0-5119 GCA_039794325.1 Candidatus Inrsubterrania sp. | reverse complement strand
AATATCTTCAACCGGAGCAGTTGAAACAGAAATAAGAAATACCACTCCGGTTCAGGGTGGTAATCTCCAGGATCAGGAGTCGCTTTTTCCAGAAGGACGACAGGTTCGATAAAGGCCAAACTACAGACAATCAAAAACACCGTAGCCATGGCCACAATATCCTTCCAGATTTGGCGAGGGAAGAAGTAATCCGTCTTGGCTTTTATTTCCTCCGGAGTGCCCCTGAACGGGCCTGCCGGGCCGGCTTTTCTGAACAAAAACAGATGTAAGCCTGCTAACCCTGCCAGGGCAGCAGGAAGAACCATGACATGGATGACAAAAAACCGGCTGAGGGTCATCTGGCCGGGGGTGGGGCCACCTTTTAAAAATCGAGCCATAAAATCCCCGACGATAGGAGTTTTATCCATGATTTCCACTCCCACCACGGTAGCCCAATAGGCCCGCTGATCCCAAGGTAATAAATACCCCGTAAACCCGAAACCCATAACAATTCCAAATAAGACCAAACCAACTAGCCATATTAATTCTCTTGGCTTCTTATAGGCTCCCCATAAAAACACCTGAGACATATGGGCAAAGGCCATAACCACCATGGCTGAGGATCCCCAGAAATGATAGCTCAACAGGAACCAGCCATAATCCACCTCATGGATGATGTATTGGGTGCTGGCATAAGCGTGGTCCGTGCTCGGCACGTAATAAAACATTAACAGGATGCCGGTTACCGCCTGGAGAATAAAAATGAAAAGCAGACAAGAACCAAAAGCATAGGCCCACCGCGAGCCACCCGGCACCGGTTCATTCAGCATCTTCGCCTGAATGGTTTTCAGTCCTACTCGCTGGTCGACAAAATCAACAACTTTTTCGAAGGCGGAGGGTTCTTCTTGAACAACTTTGGATGGACCTTCCATAAGATTATTATGAATCCCTCTAAAAATTTAAGGTTTTGTACTCTGGCTATAAAAGGCGAATCTGGTCTTCAACGCCCGCTTTGTATTCGATATCAATGATACTGATGGTTCCGGCCGCATCCACTTTCATCGGGAGGACATCAAGAGCCCTTGGGGCTGGGCCATCAAGGACTTTTCCTGCCTCATTATAAATACTCAAATGACAAGGACAGAGAAAGACCCCATCAGGGAAATTTTTCGTTTTCCTCCATTTATAGCCGCAACCTAAATGCGGGCATTTTCCAGAGAAGCCGATATAGGGGCTGCTGGCTTTGTTGGCCCACACCAAGTCACCATTATGGTCAAAAAACTTCTTATCCTCTCCCCCGTATACCGCCTCCTGAACATTCGGTGTAGCCTTAACCACCCAAATATTTTTTTCTATTTTTTGTTCGGGCATGAAGGCTTCTTTAAACCCTCGCACAAATTTATATTGGTAGCCGATGTTTTCCTGTTTAATTTTTGAAACATTCCCGACTGAAAACCAGGCATTATCAAACGGCTGGTACATCGGTTTCATGAGGTATTTAAGAACAGGGAAAATAAGTGGAAGGGTAATGAGTGCTCCGATGGCATGAGTCATATTGGCAAAAAACATTCGTCGCGGAACTTCCCGCTCCAGACGAGGCAAAGGAACCAACACTTCCCCTGGCTCCACATGCAGGTTATCCTCCAAGTGGGCAATTTCCACTTCCTTTACCGTGACAAAAGAGTCACGATCCAAAAGTGGATATTGCTCCAACTCATCCGACGAACACCGGAAGGCCACTTCATCCTCATTAACAATTTCAAGGATTTCTGAAACAGGAACCTGTCGTTCGCCGGCCTTTCCATTGGTAGCACTCTGTACCACAACATAACTGATTTCATGAGACAGAGGATCGACGACCACTTTCGTAATTTTGCCAACCTCTCTATCCGAACAAACGGCTTTTGCCGATAATTTGGGTTGCATGGCTCTTTAGCTCTTCTTAATAGGTTTAGGGGTATTGACGGATGAATCCTTTAACGTAGCCAGAAAAGCCACCAATGCATCGATTTCTTCCGGAAACATTAATTCTCTATACTTGTCTGGCATTTTTCCCTTTTCATAATCTTTTTCAAAGCCTTCGGCCATCCAAGTTTTTGGATAAAGAATTTTCTCCTTTAACTCCTCAGGAGTCATAAGATTTCCAATATTATCCAATTCCGGTCCTCGCTTCTTTCCTCCCTGACCGAACAATTTGTGACAGTTATAGCACTCCTGCAATTCCCATTGTTCCTTGCCCAACGCTATCATATCTCCGGAATCAGCCACGTCAGTGTCTTTAGCTGGCTTTACTGGGACATCAACTTGAACCCCAGCCCCCAAAGAACTCAACTGCTTGGAAATGGCCTTGGCTCGTTCATCCAGAGCTTTTGCTCGCGCTAGGAGTTCCTCCGCTTTACCTTTTTCTGTTTGAGCCCTCCTGGCCTTCAAGATTTTTTCGATTTTCCCTTTTTCATCTTCAGGGTCAAATTGGGGGAGAATCGAGGCTCCGGCGATATAGAGACCGGAAAGAAGCAGGTAAAACACCACCAACGCCACGACAGCTTTCCCTCCCTCCAACCGTTTCATAGGTGGAGCATCCAAAAGAACAAACACAATAACCCCCAACATGGCATACAGGAAAAACATGATCTGGAAAATTGGCGGAAAATGCGTTGCTTTCGCGACCACCACTAAAATAATTCCAACAATGACCCCAATAGTGGTTTTTTTTAGAACAGCCTTAACAAACCTTTTATCAGCCATGAAATTCCACTTGGCGAAGTGTCCAATATCTTAAGATTTCACCGGTTCCGCCATGGCGGCGGCTTTGACTTCAGCCGTTTTCGGGCTGGAAGCCCGCAACGTCACCAGAATGGCGAAACTGACCACCGCATAAAAGACAATCGTTACACCGGTAATCACCCATGAGGAATATGCCAAGGTCGGCGTATACGCCTCCGGTGTAAAGTCAGGCACCAAATTATACACATGGAAATACTTTCTGGTGAGAGATCTGACCGCTCCCATCAATCCCATGGTCCAAATGGCACTGAACGCTAAAAAAACCAGTACGAACTGTGAAGCAAAGTCAATTTTTCCCCAGAAGATGGTTCCACGCTTAATTGCCCGGTTGTACATAATATAGTTCACCACCGTCAGAAACACCAAGGTAAACGCCGCTGCGTTCTTCGCCGGCATAAGGGCCAGTTCACTGGCCCAGGATGGGAGCTCCAATTCTTCCGTCGCCAATCCTTGTGTTGGAACAAATCCGTGTGGTGTCATCCAAATAGCGTTGGCCACCACAATCATAAAAAATCCGATCTTAATCATTGTGAATGCGGATACCGTAAAATTCTTCATTCCCGGCAATCGGCTCAGAATGGATGGCGCAACCACCAATAGTGCCAAAACGATCAAGGATTGAGGCTCCGGCGGAGGAAAAAGCTTCCATGTGTAGCCCATAATAGCCGGCATCAACAATACGGCTATAGCCACGAAACCGGACATCCTGACCCCTTCAACGCCATCAATCCGCTTCATACTGAGCCAGATATAGTAATTACTGGCCAGGAAAATTAGGCCGATCATGGCGCCTTGCATTTCAAAAAACATTGATAACTGATCGGCCATCATGTACGGACAAATCGAGGCATCATAATCGCAAAGCTCGTAAGCCAGGAGGTACCCCATAAAGGGGAGCAACAATAATGCCCCGACCCCGATCATATTTCCCACGAACCCCATCCAATCATAATAGGATCGCTCTTCATCCGTTTTTGACCCCATATACATGTAGGCCGCAATCAAACCGGCAATAAACCCCCCGAATGTGACATTCCCCACCAGCCGGTGGAGATTCAACGGCATCCAGCTATAATTCGCCATCTTGTCCCACAGCGAGGCGGAAGCAATGAAATCAACCAGGGAAATATCTCCGGCCGCCTTTGCCGGCGTATTCATGAATGACGTCGGACCATCAATAGCAAACAACGTCACCGTACCCACAACATTCAACAGAACGCCCAGAGCAATATGGCGGGCCTTCCTACTTCCCTTCATGGAATCCCATGAATAAAAGTATGTATAAAGAACGATGGTCTCCAGAATAAATAACAGAGGATAAATGACGGCAAAAATCAAAAAGAAATGCTTAATCAACCACGTAGAAAAATCAGGGTAGGTAGCCAGAAGGACAAATATAAACAGTCCACCGGTCAATGCCGTCATACTATAAAGGATAACCGTGACCTTTATGACCTCCTTGGCCAAACGATCATATTTCGGATCATTATTTTTGTACCCGAGCCATTCCGAAACTACGGCAAATATCGGGGCCCCCAATATAAACGCGGCAAATAAGATGTGGAGTTGAGCTACAATCCATACACCGGTTCGGTTGCCCGTGTAAGGGAATTCCACCGGCGGTGGAGGTGGCTCCTGCCCAAACGCGTAGGCTACACCACCGAACACCAGTACACAAAAAATCCATAGACTACGATTAAAGGTCTTCAAGGGGCTCAGCCCTCCTTCTTCTTTTGAGATGTCAAAAGAGCCTTACAATCACAGAGGTCGCCACCCGGACGACCTCTGTGCTAACACCATTACGGTCGCAATCTAATTCGCTGGAACCCAAGCCTTAGCCTCAGGATCATACTTTTGCCCCTTTAGCCCAAAAGTCGATTCAAAGGCAATAACTTTCCAAATTTCATCCTCAGACAATTTACTCTTCCACGCCTTCATTTTAGTTCCCGACACACCTTCACTTACCCGCCAGAACCACTGGGAGTCAGAATATAATTTCATATGTTCCGTGTTGCGAAAGTCCCTGGCCCCAGCCTTTACCGGCTTCCCGTCTTTTCCATGACAACTGGCACAATTCACGTCGATATTTTGTTGCCCGGTATAGATCTTCTGACCTTCCTCGATAATTTCAGGATTATTCCAATACCCATCGGGCATGTGCTTGTCGGCATATTCAGGCGGCGCCGGGGGAGGCGGTTGTGGCGGTCCGGTTTCTCCACCACAGGCCGACAACGACAGCCCGATAACTGCCAAACCCATCACCAAATAATTTTTTCCATCTTGGTAAGCCTTCATTGTTCCCCCTCGTTACGTGATTCCTAATTATCAAACTACCGATACCATTGGGTTCCCGGCC
>JBDIVP010000261.1:0-5145 GCA_039794325.1 Candidatus Inrsubterrania sp. | reverse complement strand
ACTCCAGTCCCGTTCCTCTTGAACGTCAACCACGTACGGTTCTTCACGCGCCTGCAGGTAGGACGGCGAAAACAATCCGGTCCGGATGCTGAACTCATCGGTCATGGCCTCGCAGTGGACTGTCAGTGACAAGGGGCCGGCTTGCAGGTCGGTGATTTTTGAGGCGGATTGGACTTTTCCGCAAATGGTGCCTTCGGTCACGGTGCCGGGTTGCCCAGGGATGCGGTCCTGTCCGGGCGTACCACGAAAGACAATGCCGTTTTCGGTTTCGTCAAAATGAATTCGACGGGTGCTGCAGGCGGTCATCAACAGGATGGGACCGGCTTTGGGTGCCCCGATAAGCTTGTCTGTTTTGGACCAGTACAGGACTGTTTTCCGTGGAAACTCCTCGGAATTCAGCGCATCCAGTTCCGCGTGATACAGGGAATGGGTGCATCCGGTGAGAAATCCCAACACGATTAACCAGGCGATGTTTCGAGGGATGATGTGCATAAGATAATCCTCTTAGTTTGTGACCATATCAAATAAGCCGTCGCCGACCATAGGATTGTCCCAATAGGCGACATGCGCCAACAACCAGACTTTGCCGGTATCCACCGGCCGATCCCGGATGACCCATCCCTGTTGGGGGGAAGGGGAGCGGTATTTTTCGGCGATTTCATAACCGGTCAAATTTTGGCCGAACATTTTGCCGGAAACGATCGGATCGGTTCGATCCCAGTAATTGACCCACCGGAACATCTTGTCGCCTTCGCCCAAGGACTGGACCTTTTTCCGCCCTCTGTTGAACATGGAAAGGCCGATGGGAGAGCCCAGAGTGATCAAGCCTTGTACCGGCCAGGTCCGGCGGGATTGCCGGTCGAACAAATCCTTCTCGGTCATCAGATCGTTGATGACGTCGAAGGCATAAATGGAGCCCAAACTGTGGGCCACCACATAACAGGGATTGCCGGCGTCAAAAATCTCGAGAATTTTTTCCTTAAACCCTTGCCGTATTTTGGCTGCCGTGCTGGTGTCGAGCCTCGCGGTGACCACATCGCCGATCAGATCAATGGCCTTTGACGCCAGGGCCTGCCCGACCGGATTGGCCACGATCAACTTGACCAGTTTCTGGTATTTGCCTTGCACTTGATCGTTGAGATCTTCATAGCGGAACAGGTCGGTCGTAAACCTGAGCGGCATGTTGCCCAACCGGCTGTCCAGCAGTTGTTTGATCAATGTGTGCTGGTTTAGATCGGCGCTGTCACCGGTTTGAACGCCGTGAATGACCAGAACGGTTCGTGGTTTTGTCGGATCCACTGCCATAGGATTCTCCTTTGATCATAAGATCGTTGGTGCGCCTGCCATGGTGCCCAGCTCCCCGCTGGAGCAGATGTGGTGCAGAGCGGTCGGTTCATTCCATCGAGATAACGCAATGTTTCACCTGGGTGCTGGAAAAAAACAACAAACGGCTGGTTTCCCTGATGGTCACCTTGATGATTCCGGGTTGTTGATGCAGACGCATATACGTGTGTGTTCCCGTGGAAAAGGTGTCACGAAGGCGTTGTTCAAGAATCAAGGTGTCACCCTCAAAGTTGACCGTCACGAAAGTGTCGTCCGGGGCATCAAAATAGATGCCATCTCCGATTGACGTCGAGGGAGTGTATTCCCCACTGATCGTGAAATATTCCTGGCCAGGCTCGGAAAAATCCAGGCGCACGCGACAGGTCGCTCCATATTCGGGGGGAGTGTCTTCATAGCGGCCGTGAAATTCCGCAACCGGACCGGTAACCTGAAAAAATTCTTTCAGAGCCGCCGCGGCCTGATGCTTCAATGTGTCGGCTGAATGTGCGGGCATGGTGGTCAGAAGAAACATCAGAATCAGCAGAAATAAGGTCATAGGTTCCCGCCGCTTACCATGTCCCGGACCATCCATATGAAAAAGTGGCGCTGAGAAGGTAGCAATATGCTGATGAGGTAATTGCAGGATTTCATGAGGTGAAGCGTGTAGTGTGATGGGTGGAAGGTTCAATACCAGGTTGCATTGTCCGAAATATCACGAAAGAAGTAAAGGCCCGTTTTTGCTATCGGATTGTTCAACCTGCCCCCCAAAAGGTCCTCGCAAGCCGTGCAAACAGTGGCATCGGATCTGGATTGGTTGGGGACCTGGAACATGGCAGTCCTTGAGGGAGATCCATGATTCCAGAGGGCCGTGTAGGAATTACATGGCATCCTGTAGAATTTACAAGTTTCTTCCGGAGCGTCTCCGTCCGGTTGCCTCCCCCATTTTTAAAAGAACTTATAATCAACAGGTTCTTGGCTGACCCCACAATTATTGAGTAGGGCATCAAGTTTGCGGTCACATCAATCCTCATGAAGAAGTCCAAGGGATTGATCCCGAATTACGGTCACTAGAAAGGAGGGTTCATGAGGATTGCGCAATTAACACCCTTAATCGAGAGCGTGCCCCCTAAACGTTACGGCGGGACCGAGCGCATCGTGTCGTATTTGGCCGAGGAGCTGGTTCGACAGGGTCATGAGGTGACCTTATTTGCCTCGGGGGATTCCCAAACAAATGCCTTTCTCCGCCCGATGTGCCGGCAAGCGCTTCGGACGGCTACGGCGGTCTCGAATCCACAAGCTCCTGTGGCCATGATGTTGGAAAAGGCCTTTGCCTCGGTCGAGCAGTTTGACATCATTCACTCGCACATTGATGTTCTGGCTTTTCCCCTGGCCCGCCGATGCGCCATTCCCGTTTTGACTACTCTCCATGGCCGCTCGGATTTTCCGGAGCTGGAGCCGGTGTTTGAAGAATTCCATGATTGTCCCCTTATTTCCATTTCACAAGCTCAGCGCTGGACGGTGCCGTGGGCCAACTGGTTTCAGACCATCTATCATGGGCTCCCGGAAGATCTCTACAGCTTTCATCCGGATGCCGGGCATTATCTGGTCTTTGTGGGTCGGCTCACGCCCGAAAAACGTCCGGATGTGGCCATTGACATCGCCAAGCGCGTGGGCATGCCCCTGAAAATCGCCGCGAAAGTTGATCCGGTCGATCAAGAGTATTTTCATACGGTGATTTCCCCTCTTTTGTCGGATCCCTTGATCGAGTATGTGGGAGAAATCACGGATGCCGAGAAAAATGAGCTGATCGGCAACGCCTATGCCTTGATAGCTCCTTTTGATTGTCCCGAATCGTTTGGGTTGATTTTTATCGAAGCGTTGGCCTGCGGAACTCCGGTCATTGCTATGCGTCGTGGGTCTGTTCCTGAATTGATCCATCACGGCCGAACCGGTTTCAGTTGTGAAACAGCCGACCAAATGGTTCGTGCCGTCTCACGGGTCGCCATGCTTGAACGGCAGCACTGTCGCCATGCCTTTGAAGCACGGTTTACGGCGGAGCGGATGGCCCGGGAATATCTGGCGGCCTATGAATTCTTGCGGAGTCGGCACGATGTATCGCTGATTCGGTCCATGGCGGCGATGACCGGCTGATCCGGTCATGGAAACATACGGTCCGACGCGCTCTTCCGTTTACCGGTTTTGTAATCAAGTGAGAATCTATGCCTGCACTTCCTGTTCCCGCACGCCTATCGAATACCAGATGGGATTTGTTTCACAATCGGAACTTCCGCCTGTTGTGGACCTCTCAAATGATCTCTCAAGTCGGCGAGGGCCTGACCAAAATAGCGCTTATCTGGTTCGTCTACCAACTGACGGGATCGGCTTTGAAAATGACGATGATCGGGTTATTGCAGACTATACCTCCGCTGATCCTCTGCCCGATGCTCGGAGTGTATCTGGATCGGTGGCCCAAAAAACCAGTGCTCGTGCTCATTGATATCATTCGAGCCTTTCTCATCGCCCTTATTCCGATTCTCTATGCGTTGGATGCGCTGAGTTTGGAAGCCCTGTATGTACTGGTGTTTTTTACAGCCATCTTTTCAACGGTGTTCGGCCCGGGTCTGGCCGCTTCGCTTCCGCTGCTGGTGAAACCGTCCGAGCTGATGTCCGCCAATTCCCTAATCCATTCCACCGTCAATATCGGCATGTTGATCGGGCCGGCGGTGGGGGGGATGCTCATCGCCTGGTTGGGAACGCAAAACGTGCTGTATGTGAACACGGTAACGTTTCTGCTGTCGGCATTGTTCATTCTGCCGATTCACAATGCCCGGTTTTCCGCCGTTCCTCAAAGGGCCGAGGAACCGGGGACGATGGGGCAGGATCTGCTTGCCGGCTTGGGGTATGTGTTGCGGGAAACGCCCTTGTTGCGGTTCCTGCTCGTCATGACGGTTTTCTTTACCTTGGGGGCCAGTGCCTTCATTTATGTCCTGCCCCTCTTCGTCAATGACCATCTGAATGCTGATCCTCAATGGTTGGGGTGGTTATGGTCGTCGATGGGCATCGGCATGGTGATGACCTCCCTGAGCCTCAGTTTCCTGAAAAATGTCAGTCAACGTGCCCGCCTCATGCTGATCGCGTGTTTTATGATTCTGGGCGGAAGTGCCTTGCATCTGTTGTCACAAACACACTCGATTATCAGGGTATTTCTCTTGGTGTGTGTGATCGGCGCCAGTTCGGCCGCCTTTAACCCTATTACCTGGTCTCTCATTCAAGAAACCACACCCCACCATTTGATGGGGCGGGTCTTCACCCTGATCGGTACGGCGAGCATGGCGGCGGCCAGCGGAGGAATCGTGGCGTTCGGCGTGACGGGGGATACGTTGGGGACCATGGCGGGCATTGCCATGATCGGATTCATCTTCCTGGGCACAGGTGTGATGGCCTTGGCCTTTCAGCGCCGGCTACTCCTGCCGGACCAACGGGCAAGGACGGACCCAAAGGCGAATTCCGACAGTGATCCTCAAGCATCTATGATGTGGCGATCCGCGCGGTCCGCCGGGGCCGCACCTTCTGCCGTGGGGAAATCAGAGTCGTCCCGATTGGCGTCTCTCCGGCCTAGTCCTCCGTGGTCATTGGAAAACATTCCGGCGGATCGAATCACGTGTTCTCTTGCCCGTCCACCACCCTGATTTGTTCCTTCAAAGGTGTCAGGAACCTTTTATGATATTGTTCTTTTCTGCCTCTGGCGGCGAAGCGTACCCTCCAACTTCAGCCGAGGACTCATCCTCTGTACCCACCCCGCCGTGCCAAATCAACTGAGGG
>JBDIVP010000260.1:0-5149 GCA_039794325.1 Candidatus Inrsubterrania sp. | reverse complement strand
CGTGGAAGCGATCGTTCGGCATATCAATGCGGCCTGGGTCGGCATTTGGACGTTGCAAACCCAGAGGGAGGGGTTGCAATTACAGGCACATGGAGGGTCCTGGTGTCCAGTGCCGGAGGGGGAATCCCTTCAGGGGTTCGGTCAAAAGCACATTGGAAAAATGGCGTATGAACAGCAACCGATCTTCACGAATTCGGCTCTGGAGGATACCCGGGTTCCCATCCCGTGTTGGGCCAAATCAGGAGAGTGTGTGGCCTTTGCCGGATATCCTTTGTTGACCAAACAGGAAGTGGTAGGAGTGGTGGCGATGTTTTCGCGGGAACCCTTGTCCGGCTTTACCCTGCACACTTTGGGAGGGGTAGCCGACCGGATTGCGGCCATGATGAAAGCGCAGAACGTGATGAAGGACCATCGGCGGCTTGCTAAGCAGAATGAGTTGATTCTGGCGTCCACCGGGGAAGGTATCTTTGGATTGAATATTGAAGGCCATGTAACCTTTGTAAATCCGGCGGGGGCCAACATGTTGGGATACGGGGAGAAGGAATTGGTCGGGGAATCCATGCATGAGATGATTCATCATACACAATCCGATGGATCCGCGTATCCCGGAGAAATCTGCCCCATTCAAGCCGCCCTCAAACAGGGTCTCATTCATCATCAGGACACCGAGGTGCTCTGGCGCAAGGATGGAACATCTTTCCCCGTTGATTATTATATTTCCCCGATTTGGGAGAATGGCATGTTGATCGGGGCCGTCGTGGTTTTCCGGGACATCAGTGAACGATTACGCCTGACGGCGGAATTATTGGAAGAGACTCAACTGGCCGGAGTTACACGGATGTTGGGGGATATCGGCCATGATATTAAAAATATGCTTATGCCGGTTCTTAACGGAGCCAAACTGTTGGATGAGGAATTGCAGGGATGTTTTGCGAATCTGCCGGGGATGACTCCGGCGCAGATTGAAGGCACCAGGCAATATTCCAAGGACGCCATCGACATGATCGTGAATAATGCCCGCCGGATTCAAGGGCGTATGCGGGAAATTGCCGATACGGTGAAAGGCATTTCCAGCCCTCTCCGGTTTACCATGTGCCGGGTTTCCGATGTGGTCCATGGGGTCTTTGAAGTCCTTCGGTTTTATGCCGCGGAACGGGAGGTATCCCTGGATGCGCAGGGGCTGGATGAACTGCCCCCGATCCGGGCGGACGAAAACCGTCTATTTAACGCGCTGTATAATCTGGTGAATAATGCAATTCCAGAAATATCCGGGGCCGGCTCCGTAACGGTCAAAGGGGAAACCGATCCGAGAGGAAACTCGATTGTGATTTCAGTCATCGATACCGGTCAGGGGATGCCCCCGGAAATCCGAAATGCGTTATTTACAAAAGGGGCGATAAGTGGAAAGGCCGGAGGGACCGGGCTTGGCACGAAAATCGTAAAAGACGTTGTCGATGCCCATTCCGGAACCATCACGGTGGACAGCGAAGCCGGACAAGGCACCGTTTTCACCATTCATCTACCCATCGACGGGGGACATCCTCCATCGAGCCAGACCAAAACTGCAAGATAATGTCCGCCACAGTGAATGGACCGGTCCAAAGAACTCAGTTTATGAGTTTGATTGCCATGAATGGCGGATGAAGTGTATAACCGACGTATAGGTTTTCTTGTGTGTTGATGGGTAGGGGAATGATTCAGGTAGGGGTGATCGGTGAAAATGCTGGTGTTGTCGGCCTGTCCCACCAGCAAAGTCAGAGCGATTGCGAGGGTGATGTTTGAAGAACCTATCGGAGCCATGCCGATCGTCGGCGAAGCCGGGGAACTGAAGGGCATGCCGATTCGAAGCGATATTCTTCGTGTGTTGATCACTCATCTCGACTTTGATCAATGGGTCTGACCCTTTTATTTTTGTGACAGGATGACTAAAGAACAGTCCGTCAAGGGAGCCGGATATGAAAAGGGGGGGGCTGCCGGTGGGGTATGGCCCTTCATGGTCTGTGTGGGCTTGCTGATCCTCAGTGGGTGTGGCGATGCCGATGTCGCGCATGATGTTCAACGGGAGAATTTCGAGGGTGCAGCCACCAAAACGGAAAGGCAAGGAGCCATTCCCCCGGCACTCGAATTGGAGCTTCAGGCGTATTACAGGACAGTCGAAATTCGCTTGGGACAGATCAAGGAACAGCAGGCTCGCCTGCTGGATCATATACAGGACATGCGGGTGGAAGGAGAGGTCCAGGGGAGCTGGAAATCGACATTGGATGACTTAGCCGTAAAATCCCGGGCGGTACAGAGGCGGATAGAAGCATTGAAAACGGCCAACGACAAGAACTGGCCATTGCTTCAGGGCGATATGGATCAAGCGTTGGACGAGATGACCCAGGCCTACGAAACGGCCCTTGCACGCTTTCAAGAGTAGGGGCATGCGCCTCTTTCTTTTGTGTCATCCCATGGGCTGCCCCTGCATGGGCAAGGCGATTAACCCACGTCCTGAAAGGCACCGGCAAATTGTCCGGGTGAAAGGTTGAGGATGTTGCTGAAGCGGGAGGCCTTGTCAGGATCGGTTAAATCCTCAGGTTGAAGGCGGGACATATAGGCTCGAGCAATTTTATAGGATTCGGCATCCACATCGACCATCCGTACACGGGTCCGACCGGTTGTGGAGTCAAGCATCTCATGGAAGGGGAGAGGGGTAAACCGTCCCTCGATGATGGAGACCATGGCTTCCTTTCCCCCGTCCAACAGATATTGAGCGGCGCAATATCCGAGATCCCTGGTGTATTCCATGTCGAAGGGAATGGGATCCGCGCACCGGAGCTCATACCCGATATTTTTTGCCACAATAGTACTACTTAGGCCGAAATGGTTTAGCTTCCGGGTAACGGTTTCCTTCAGGACCTTGCCGATGTCGAGTTCCGACAGTCGAATATGGCCATGGTCGTCACGTTCCACCCCTCCCAACAGTGTCAATTCCTCCTGATCCAAAATTTCCGATAGCCCTTCCGCCAAAACCGCCACACCATCGGAACGGTGTTGAGCCAGGCGTGTGATGATGGACCCGACCAGAATCGTCGTCAGGTGCGAAAGTTTGAGTGGGCCGCCTTTGAATTCCTCTGGGATGAGGGTGATAGTGGCTCCCGCCGCCTTGCCGATACCGAGAGCCAAGTGGCCGGCTTTGCGTCCCATGGTCACCACAAAATACCAGCGGGAGGTGGTTTGGGCATCGATCATGAGATTTTTGACCAATTCGACTCCCAGGTGCCGTGCGGTGTGAAACCCGAAGGTCGGCATGCCATGCGGGAGACATAAATCATTATCGATGGTTTTAGGAACGTGGACGATCTGTAGGCGGCCGTCGGCGAATTCGGCCAACTTAAAAGCGGAAAAGGCGGTATCATCCCCACCGATCGTAATGAGTCCGGTGACCTTCAATTGTTGAAGCATGGCAAAAGTCGTCGCCAAATCCTCACGGCGTTTGGTCGGGTTGGCCCGTGAGGTTCCCAGTAAGGACCCTCCACGAAAATGTAGGTGACTGACCGTTCGACGGTCCAATAGTTGGATGTGAGAGGCATCGCCTTTCATTAGCCATTTGAATCCTTCCTCGATGCCGATGACTTCGGCATCGCCGAGGTGGCTTCGAATGGTGGCCGCTTCTATGACGCTATTGATGCCGGGTGCGGGACCGCCACCGACAAGTATGGCGAATTTCGGTTGCGGCTGATTCTTCATGGGCAAGCCTTTCGTGCAATCTGTTTATGAAAAGTTGGGGCCGAATCGGAACGTACGTGCAGGGGGGGCTTGGCCGGACGGGGAGGACGGAACATTTTCAGGATCAGGAGACTCGTTTTTTCGTCTCCCAAGGGTTGGTCGTTTTTCCCTACGAATGCTGCGGAGGTGAGTTTTCTGTAGGCGTATGACGACATGAGTTGATTCCAAACGCATGCCATGCCGGACAATATCCCAAGGCTCCCGTCAGCAATGCAATCAATCCGATACCCAGGGCCAAGATATTTCCCCATTCGGGTAAAACGGCAAATCCACCAACCATCAGCAGAGTCAGGCCGAGGGCGACTCGAAGGACCCTTTCTTTGTGACCAAGGTTGGCTAAACGCGTCATCGGAATTCCTCCCGGTTGAGAAGCTCTGTCTGTCATCAGTTCAGATTCGGATCCTGGTCAAGGGTTCCCCCTGCCACCCGTGCCGCCCCCATGATCTGATCAATGGTAAAAGGACGCCCCACAATTTGGTGTGCTCCCAGGCGAAATGCCTCCGGAGCCAGGGTTTGTGTGGATTGTCCTCCGAGGACGACCACTTTGCCCTGATAACCCGAGGCGCGGAGCCGGCGCAAAATTTCCAATCCACTGGGATTGGTCAGGTACAAATCTAAAATAACCAGGGAAGGTTGCCGTTCCAAGACGGTTTCAACGATATGCGTCCCTTCTGTAAACACGAAGCAGGACCCCCTTTTTTCTTCTGAAAGTTCCTTGAGATCCCGTCGCAGGGTCGAATCCACTGTGGCAACCAATAGCATGATCACTCCTCCTCCATGAAGATCCCAATTGTGTATTGTAGAGAATCAAGACCCGTGCCAGGTTCAAGGATGGTTGGCACGGGCAAAGATGCAGGAAAATCAGTGGAGTTGTGAGTGATCATTAATTTATGTTGGTTCATTTTTCCGCATTTTTTGCTTTTCAGCCTGTTGCAAATGGCCTCAGAGTGCCAATAGGAAAAATAGGACGGAAAAGGATCAATGAGGATATTCATGAAAATTCGGGAACATCAGGCTCCATAGACATTAATGATGTTGGTCGCCACAAAATGGTTCAAGAGGTCGGTGCGCGAAATGATTCCCATCAATTTTCCGTCACGGACGACGGGGATTCGAATAATCTGATGAATGAGCATATGCTTCACGATATCTTCGGCTGTAGCGGTTTCTTCGACGGTGATGGGATCCTCGGTCATGATATCACCCGCCTTCAGGGCTTGAAGGTCTTTCTTGGCCAAAATGGCTTTCAAAACGTCGAATTCGGTGACGACCCCGACCAATCGATTGCCGGGATCAATGACCGGCACTCCGCTGAAGTTGCCGGATTGAATGAGAATTGAGATGTCTCGGGCGCCATAGTCCCGCGTAACGGCGACAATTC
>JBDIVP010000259.1:0-5196 GCA_039794325.1 Candidatus Inrsubterrania sp. | reverse complement strand
TGCCCCCACACCAGGCCGGTCCCACGCGGACCGAAGAGTGACTTGTGGGTTCCGGCCACAAAGAAGTCACACCCGAGCGCGTCCATGGAAAAATCCTCCACACCAAGCCCATGGAGCCCGTCCACGCACAACAAGGCACGATCGTCCTCATCTCGAGAGCTGTTGATCCGGGCCAGAGCGTCAGCCAGGGCACGAAGAGGAAGCTTCAAGCCGGTACTCGAGTGCACCCAGGTCACCGCGATAATACGGGTTTCGGGCTGTACTGCCTTGACCAGCGTCTCCACCACTTCTTGGGCGGACACCGTAGCCAGATTCCGATAAAGTGGGATCTGTCGCATCTTGGCTCCCGTCCGCTCCGCACGGAGGCGAAGCGACACCTCGGTGGAGTAGTGATCATGAACCGTCGTCAAGATCTCCTGACCCGGCTTCAAGGTCAGCCCCCCGTACAGCAGGCCCAATCCCATTGTGGTGCTGTCCGTCAGGGCAATGTCGGTCGGCTCAGCCCCGAGATATTCGGATGCGGCATGAAGCACGTCACGCTCCAATTCCTCGCGATGGTCGCTCCAATAGCCGATGGGGTTGGCGTCGAGTCCTTGGCGATGCCGCTCAAGCGCCTCCCGCACCGGCGTAGGATGTGAAGACAGAAAAAAGCCGGCCATATGGACAACGTCACGGGCCAAAGGAAAGTGATCACGAATGGCTTCCCAGCTGTCAACCTTGAGTGAGGAGGCGGATTCTGACGGTTCAGATAGGGCCGACGCATCTGAGACCATGCGAAGGGGACCTGCGGTGGCGGCGGTTCCCATCAGGAGCCCTGTCCGGACGAGAAAGGTACGGCGGGTCAGCCGTTCGGGTTCATCGGGTCCCATATAATTAGTGTATCAATTCACTGGTTCAATTGTGACCTGAACCGTCACCGAATTGGCGATGAAACATTCCTGGTGAGCCCGCTCATGCAATTGGGCGAGTTGCTCGGACGTGGGTGGCGGGGCTCCTCCGAACGCAACATGAGGGCGTAAGATGACACGGGTCATGGCAAGCTTGCCCTTCTCATTCTTTTCCAAAAATCCAACAGCCTGATCACGATAGTGATCCACCACCAACCGCTTCTTTGCGGCAATGGCCAGGAAGGTAAGCATATGGCAGCTCGACAACGCCGCCACCAGCGCTTCCTCGGGATTCACATGAGCCGGATTGCCCCGAAACTCCGGCGCGGCTGATGCCGGCACCTGAATCCCCCCGCCAAACTTCAGTTCATGATCCCGATTATACGACTCGTACGAAAAATCCTCCGACGCCCGTTTCCACTCCAACGTAATCTTGTGCTCAGACATCAATCACACCTCCATCTCTGTGGCGGAATAGCCTGCCGTTTTTCCCATCATCGCATTGCAGACCTTGGGAAACAACTGTTGCGCCTCCCAGAAATTTCATATATCCAGCCTTCAAACAGAGGCGCCCTCATTAACTAAGCTCCAGGCGAAGGATCTGTGCCCAAATCCATGCATTCAAAGAAGCACACGCCCCTTCCGCCCCCTATCCCCCTCTTCGAAGGATGGGCATCGCCCACCGTTTATTATCGGAGAACACAGGCAAACCGGAGGCGGAGAGACGTTGACCGATAGGTTCCACGGGTATCATTTTTTCCTTGTCAACGTCACCAGCGCGTTGGTCCCTAAAGGCTCATTAATTGGGCCCAATACATTGCTGAAAATCGCACGTGTGGGTCTAATGCATTATTGCTTATCGCACGTGCGATCGTTAATTAAGAGGACCATGCGTAATTGGTTCGTGCGAGACAGCCCATTGCACCCACGAATAACCACAGCGGCGAATGGTCTATCGGGGTGTTCTCACTACCGCTGCCTCTCCAATCCTATCGTTGATTCCCAATGAACACGGCTGTTTTCATCCCACTTCTTCCGCTGCTGGCTGCCATGGTGATCGGGTTGCAGGGCAAACGCCTGATACCCCATGTGGCGCTTATCGGGATCGTGGCCACGGCCGGTTCCAGCCTCTTTTCCTTTCTAACCTTGTATCAGGTCAGCACCCAAGGCACCGTACAGTTGACATTCTGGTCGTGGGGATACGGGGCCTCTCCTGCATTAACGGTTGGCATGTTGATCGATCGGCTGACGGCCGTGATGATGGTCCTCATCTCCTGTGTCAGTACGGTCATTCATATCTATTCCCGCCGTTATTTAGAGGGCGACCCCGGGTACGAACGGTTTTTCGGGTTACTCGGGTTTATGACCTTCACCATCCTCTCATTGGTCGCCAGCTCCAATTTTTTGATGTTGTTTCTGTTCTGGCAGTTACTCAGTTGGGTGCTGTATCTCCTGTTGGCCTTCAATTTTTCGTATCCCCCGGCTTATGAGTATGCTCGAAAAACCTTATTGGTCCACCGAATCGGGGATATCAGTTTTCTTTGCGGCCTGCTGCTCATTTATAAGTATTTCGGCACCTTCGAATTCACGGAACTCTTTCAACTGGCCGCGTCGGATCCTCCCACCGTTCGGCTATGGGCCGGGTTCCCCGTCGAACTCCCCATTGTCCCACCCATCGCCATCCTGATTTTTGTCGGCGCAATGGCGAAATCCGCTCAATTCCCTTTGCACGTCTGGCTTCCCGATACGATGGATTCCCCCACCCCGGTGTCGGCGTTAATGCATGCCGGGATCATCAACGCAGGAGGATTCCTGCTGAACCGCCTGGCGCCGTTTTACGCCCTTTCGTCCACAACCCTTCATCTCGTGTTCATCGTAGGCGCGTGCACCGTCATTCTCGGAGCCTCAATGATGTTGGTGCAAAACGACATCAAGAAAACCTTGGGATTTTCTACGATGGGACAGATGGGGTACATGATCATGGAGTGCGGCCTTGGAGCCTTTGCCCTGGCCATCTTCCACCTTATCGCTCATGGACTTTTTAAGGCCTCCCTGTTTTTGAGTTCCGGCAGTATTATCCAAGCAGCCCGACATGAACCGAAATTCCCGCCGGTTTCCGGTCCGCGACCGGCCGTGGTGTCGACTAAACTCACCTGGACGACAGGGGTCATTGTCACGCTGCTCATGCCGCTGGTGATTCTTCTAGTGGACCACGGCGTCTTAAATGTTCCCCTGCGGGATGATCATGGAGCCGTCATCTTTCTGTTTTTCGGATGGGTGACGGCCTCCCAGGCCATCTTCAGCCTCTATCGCTTGCAGGCCGTCGCGTCCTGGAAGGTAGCCAGTGCCATGATCGCCACATTGTTTTTCATCGGATTCATTTATCTCTGGGCAGGGGACTCCTTCACGCATTTTCTCTATCCGGAGCCCGGGGTCGCCAATGGATTTTTCATGACCGCCGCCTTTCCCCCTCTGGTATTCGAATCCATGATCCTGGTGTTTACCCTGGTGGTACTGTTTGGATGGCTGATTTTATATACCACCGCGCGCGGCCAAAAAATCCTCAACCCGAATTGGGTGCTCTCGATCCGGCAGACCGGGTGGGTACTCTTAATTAACCGGTGTTATGTGGATGGAATATATAAAAAGCTGGGGAGTTCCCTGCTTCGCTTCGCTCAGAAAGTGGCGTACCGGTTTTAACCTTGGCCAAGGAATCCGGGTCTTGAATATGACGTGTTGCTGTTCTTCTCTCTCGTCCCCGGCCTGCTGCTAATGGGAATCCAATGAAACACTTCTCACCGACAACTCTCTGGCGAATGGGGTTGACCACCATTCTGATTGGCGCCGGCATATTGGGTTGGCTCGCATGGGGAACCGGAATCGATTCCACGGGCAGCCTACTGGCCGTCGTCATTCTCCTGTCCTGTTTCTGCGCCGTTCTGGGTCAAAAGGATGCCCTCCGGATATCCGATGACATCATGCCGGCCATTCTGCTGGCGGGATTGGGGTTGGGTAGCGTCATAGGGGTGGAGCCGGTCAACCGGATGTTCATGATCGGCCTGCTGGGGTATGCCGGGGTCTTTCTTTTCCGCTATAGGGGAACCTCTCCTCAGAAGACGCTGGCCTTGGCTCATCTCGGGTTAGCCCTCCTATTCAGTGTCATGGCGGTCGTCATGGGTGAAAAAGCTCCCATGACCGGGGGACTTTTTCTGCTGATCACCTTTTTGCCCCTGATTCCGTTTCATCTGCCACTGCTGGGGATCGTCCGTGCTTCTCAGATGTCCCTTGCCGGGATCTGGGTTGTCGTATGGCTGGCGACGGGGTTGTCCCAGCTGAAAAACTTAGAAGGCACGCTTCCTTTTGAGGGAATGGGAATTTTCCCGGTGCTGGCGCTGGGAAGTGCCCTGTATGCCTCTCTGAAAGCGATGGGACATCGCCTTCCCCGTGAGAGTCTTGCCTATGCCACCATCGTCCTGCTCGCGTTGCCGTGGGGGCTGGTCGATGAATTTTCCCAAGTGGCCGCATGGGGTATCCCCTTCGGGATTGCGGTCGCGTTGTTGACGTGCGCCATGTGGATGGCCTTTGCCTTTTTGCACGAACGATACGGGGCACACAGCCTGGCCACCCTGCATGGGTTGGGGTCCGGAATGCCCCGTTTTCGAGGAGTCTTCACGCTTTTAATCTCACTGGTCATGCTGTTACCGGTTCTTCCGGTAATCGGCGGGCTCACGACCATCCCGCCGGACACCCCGGAGACCGACGGCCTGCTTCCGGTGTGGCTGTTGTTGCTCACCGTGTGGCTTTCGGTCAATTGGATCTTTACAACCATGCTGCACCAGAGCGCATTCGGCAAGCCTCGACCGGATATTTCTCATCGCGATTTATCAGCCTACGAAACTGGCACACTCCTCCTCTTGATGGGAACCGCAAGTTTGTGCGGAACGTTGGTTTGAAAGTCTTGAACGTCTGAGTCTGACACCAGAGGATACACATGCTGAAGGCTTCTCCGGCACCCGAAGCAGAGTCATTCAAAGAAATCGAACGCATCGAGGTCAGATCGCTGATTCATTTGGCTGGAGAAACCATTTCTCATTTCTGGCCCATGCAGACCTTTATTCATCACAACCCCCTACATGGCCTGGAACATCTGGAGGTCCATCAGGCTATTGCGCGGGCCGAGACCTTCTTAGGAGGGCGGGGATATTTATCCAATCAAGCATTCCGTGACATCTACCGGCAGGGCCGGATCCTGGAAGGCCCAATTACCGACGCGGTGACGCCTTTGGCCGAAAATCGGTACGTCACGATC
>JBDIVP010000258.1:0-5197 GCA_039794325.1 Candidatus Inrsubterrania sp. | reverse complement strand
TCACCCCATTCTTCCAGTAATCAGACGAAAAATACAAGCGTATATTCCCCTGAATCCATTTCTTGACTTCCCGTTTCGAATGCTCAAAAATCCGCTGTGCCTAACTATGGAATAGACCGAGGAAGCCAGAGTAGGCTGCGATGAAACAATATTCGTGATGACTCTTCGTCAATGGGTTGTTGTGGATCAAGCATGAAGGTTGATTAGTCAGATGGTACACGTCAGGAAAATCGTCCTGGGGGCATACAGGCGGGCTACGGGAGTGCTCTGTGTCACCTTATTGGCTGTATTGGTCCATAAAATGAGTGCCCTCGTTGTGTTGGCCCATCCCCCATACGAGGGGATTCATGTAACGATTCTGAATATTGAAAACAGTAGGGGGAACCTGGCTTGTGCCCTCTTTGAATCCCCGGAAGGGTTTCCCCATGAGTTCCTTCGATCGGCCAAGAAAATCATGGTTATGAAAATTCTAGACAATAAAGCGCGATGTGATTTTCTCAGCATCTCACCCGGAACCTATGCGATAGCCGTCATCCATGATGAAAATATGAATGGGAAACTGAATACGAATTGGCTGGGAATTCCCATAGAAGGCTATGGTTTTTCAAACGAGGCCAAAGGTCTCATTGGGGCCCCTTCATTCTCTGCTGCCAGCTTTCCTTACGATGGCCAAATCCTTTATATGACGATCAACTTGCGGTACTAATCGTTTGTTGTATGGAAAAGGACAACTTGCTCGAAGACCTTTGTTTGTGAGGCTTGGCCGGCGATGAGGTGACAGCAAGCTCCATCAACGAAAACCGAATAATGGTGGCCGTATGAAGCTGTTCTCGCCGGTGTTGGACCCCGGGAAGGCCGGACGCAGGGCACATTGAGCAGCATGTCGGGCATCTTCGGCATTTTGGAACGCATCCGGCCTGGATCAAACGCGGGATCGGAAAAGCGATCTATCAGCGGTGCGAGGTCAGTGCCGGCACCGCAGGCATCACGACGTTTGAAGTCTATTCCAGCTTGAACGCTGAACCCTTTTACGAGGCCCTGGGGTTTCGGCCGCTTCGACACCTCTCACTTGAATTAAGCCCCGGAATTGTGTTGCCGGCCGTTCTCATGCGCTGTGTCCTTCCCAAAGGTAGTATAGATTGAAAGCTTTTGCGAGTTCAGTTTCCTTATCATCAGTTCCGTATTGGATGGTGCGGGAGCATTGAGGGTCTAAAGGCTTGAAGTAATATCATTGAGAAAAATTTATTTTTTATCGTAATGTTTTAAAAATCCTATGGAGTTTCATTGAACTTAAACAACCATATAGATTGCGAAACGCTCTCTTTTGGGCAACGTGGGTAAATTACGGACTTTCTATTATATTGTAAAAAGAGGATAATGAACCGCTGGTTTTTTCCAGAATTTCCAGAGGGTTCCAGGTCCTGAGGAGACGATAATTAAAAAAGGAAAGAAGAGTGTCCTCATCTTTCCGTACCCGAACTCAAATGAGGAGCAATCGTCAACCGGAATTGTTGGCTATCGCCACGTCCAAAGGAGGATGATCGACACGTATGTTCTCAACCGGCGGCCGACAGATGTTCGCAGTCTGCGGGAGGGAATGCGACCCATTGAAGGAAGAGTGTTAGGCCGATCCATCAGTAGAGCCTCCCGTGATAATTGGCCCCATGATCGTAATTTATAAAATGACACGACAAAGTCGGTTTGTTCAGAAAATTCGATGCTATGCTAGACGGACGGAAATCGGCAGATCCGGCTCTTATGTGGATCCGCCTGATCATTGTTAGGCTCGGTACCAACTTCTTGCAGGAGGAAATTATGGAACTTTCTGCCGTATTAAGCCCGGCTCTAGAAGGGGGGTATGTCGCATACAACCCAGAAACTGGAACAACCACTCAAGGCGAAACTGTTGAGGATGCCTTGGCGAATCTCCGGGAAGCCACCGAACTGTATTTAGAAGAATTCCCGCTCACTGTTGCCGGTCGGCCACTGCTGACCTCGTTCCACGTGGCGGAACATGCCTAAGCTCCCGGTCGTTTCGGGCGCAGATGTCGTGCGTGCGTTGGAACGTTTGGGCTTTGCGGTCGCTCGTCAGCGCGGCAGTCACATCGTCATGCGCCGTGGATCGGCTGGATGCGTTGTGCCAAATCACCGCGAGTTGAAGATCGGCACGCTGGTGTTTCTCCAGAAGAATTCATCGAGTCACTTCATGCCTAACATGTGCTTCGAGGGGAGCGCTCCGTCACCAAAAACTTCGCTTGCTGTCTCCGCACCCCTCAAGTTATACGTTCTGCCGACTGCAGATGGGGTGCTGACGGGATTGAAGGGGGCTGTGCCTGCTCAAAGAATGATGGAGGGAACTGATGAGTGGTCGGCAAAATATGGATAATTTGACAGGTGGCAGGTCACGGGGAGGTGAGAGATGTCTAATGTTATAAGAAAAGAAGATGCACACAAACTGGTAGATCAATTGCCGCCCAATGCAACCTGGGATGACCTGATGCACGAAATATATGTGCGTGAAACCATCGAAAAAGGTCTTGACGATAGCAGGTCAGGCAGAACAAAGGCTGTGTCAGAAATTAGGAAGAAATACGGTCTACCCGAATGAAAATTCATTGGACGGAGACAGCCGAGGCACATTTGGATGCCATATATGCGCACATTGCACAAGACTCAAAAACCTACGCTTTGCGCACAGTGGATCGAATCACAAAGAGAACAAAGCAAATCGGCAGGTTTCCCCAGTCAGGTCGCCAAGCACCAGAGTACGATGTCGATCACATCAGAGAAGTATTGTTCGGTCCATACAGAATCATCTATCACATTAAAGCAGATTAAATAGACGTCATTGCAGTGGTTCATAGCGCAATGAACGTGTTTTCTGATGAGGAAGAGTGAAAAGGTCGAACAAGGCGCTTAGCCCGGACGCGCGTAAGCTCCCACCGGTGAGTCCAAACGTTCCGCCGACCGCCGCTGGCGGGTGGGTCTGCGGTCTGCCAGCCAACCGCAGGTTCTGTTTTGTTTGAAAAGGAGAGGGTGAATCGCCTGAGCAAGAAGGAACTTCACGTCGAGGCCTTGAACCTTAAACGGGAAGATCGCTTTATGCTGGTTGAGGACCTTATCACGAGTCTTGATGAGCAGGATAAAAAATTAGACGACATTTGGGGGGCGGAAGCTGAAAAGAGGCTCAGAGCCTAATAGGGAAGGAGGCCTTGAACGTATTCCAATGGAGGAAATTTTCAAACGCGAATGATGCAGGTCATCTTCAGCATTCGATCCTTATGGAAAATCATGAGTTTTCAGGTGAGGTATGAGCGAACCGTTAGGTGAGGTCCGTACCGAGACCGACTCCTTTGGGCCGATTGATGTGCCCGCCGACAAATATTGGGGGGCACAGACGCAACGTTCCATAGAGAATTTTAAAATCGGTACGGAGCGTCTGCCCCGGCCGCTCATCCGGGCGTTGGGAATCGTCAAACGGTGTGCGGCCCTGGCGAATATCGCCCTCGACAATCTTGATGAGCGCATCGGCCATGCGATTGCCGCGGTGGCGCTGGACGTCATCGACGGCCGGATGGATGATCAGTTTCCTGTAGTGGTCTGGCAGACCGGATCCGGTACCCAATCCAACATGAATGTCAACGAGGTGCTTTCCAATCTGGCGATTGAACGCCTGGGCGGGGCGCTGGGTTCCAAAACGCCGGTCCATCCGAACGATCACTGCAACCGGGGACAGTCCTCCAATGATGTGTTTCCCACGGCCATGCATATTGCGACGGTTGAGCAATTGCATCATCATCTCCTTCCCGCCTTGGAACATTTGCACCATGTATTGTCGGAAAAAGTCCTGGCCTGGAAGGATCTCGTCAAGATCGGGCGGACTCATTTGCAGGATGCCACACCGCTCACGCTGGGGCAGGAATTTTCCGGCTATGCGGAGCAGGTGAAATTGGGAATCGATCGAATTCAAGACAGTTTCAAACGATTATTTCCGCTGGCTCAAGGGGGTACGGCGGTGGGGACCGGGGTGAATACCAAGGCGGGATTTGATGAAAAGTTTGCCGAGGAGGTGGCCAAGTTTACCAAGCTTCCGTTTAAATCCGCTCCCAATAAGTTCGAAGCCTTGGCCACCCATGATGCCATGGTGGAAATTTCCGGAGTATTGAATACGATAGCGGTCAGCCTCAACAAAATTGCCAATGATATACGCTTGTTGGGGTCGGGACCCCGTTCAGGGCTTGCCGAACTTCTCCTTCCTGAAAATGAGCCGGGCTCCTCCATTATGCCGGGCAAGGTGAATCCGACTCAGTGTGAAGCGATGACGATGGTGTGTGCTCAAGTCATGGGCAATCATACCACTGTGACGATCGCCGGAGCACAAGGTCATCTGGAGCTGAATGTGTTCAAACCGGTCATTGTCTTTAACGTTTTGCAATCGATTCGTTTGTTGAGCGATGCGATCAAAAGTCTGACGGATCATTGTATTGTGGGTATTGAACCGAACATGCCGCGGATTGCCGAGTTACGGGAGCGTTCGTTGATGCTGGTGACGGCGTTGGTGCCGCATATCGGCTACGATAAGGCCGCCCAAATCGCCCGGGCGGCTCTCAAAAACGGTAGGACCCTTCGGGATGAGGCGGTTGCCGGCGGATGGATCACCGGAGAGGAGTTTGACCGGTATGTCCGTCCGGAGGACATGATTCATCCTCAGTGACCTTTACCTCCCTGTCCTTTGGTTGCACTTACTCTTATTTCGGAGATGATGGTCTTGTCTGCGAGGGCGTGAGGTTGATGTTAAGGTGCCCCTGATCAACTGCCGGCTTTTTTGACGTAGGCTTTAAAAATTTTCTTGTCCGCCCCGTTTTCTTCTTCCATGCCGACCATTTCATGGCCGGTGGTCTCGCACCAGGCCGGCATATCTTTTTTAATGCCCTCGTCGTCTGAAATAACTTCCAAAACCTGCCCCGGGACAAGGTCCTTGATTTTTTTGGAAGTCAGAATGATCGGCATGGGACAGAAATATCCTAATGTATCGAGTTTGACATCGGCTTGCATGGGTGCGCGTCCTTTTTATGGCGAAACGTTAGATGAATAAATTGATGGATCCATGACGGGCTTCGGCTAGATATGTGGACACGCCGGCGAGTTGGTCGACTCCGTCGATCAGGGTATCCTTTGAGATACCCATGAGGCCGAG
>JBDIVP010000257.1:0-5208 GCA_039794325.1 Candidatus Inrsubterrania sp. | reverse complement strand
CTATTGTATTTCTCCCACCCTCTTAACGACATGGACCTTGGGTTACCCCAAGGTCAGAATCCTCCCTCTCTGGAAGAAAAAAGGATTTGCGGAACTTGCGAGCACCTCCATAAGCTGTGTGATGTCTGCAAAATCCAATGGTTTGGGGGACCCTCACCACAATGCCGGGAGTATCCAAGGACATGCACATGGCATGCGAGATGAGAAGGCGATTCTCTAAAAGTTCTCAGAGGTAAGCTGCTTGCCATACAAAATGCTCAAAATGGACCAACACGATTACGCGAAAAGCCTTTTTAAAAATAGGGTTTCATCCTGAGTGTCTCATGCTATAATCCGTTCGATTGTTAATACCGGGATTTTGCAAACGGGTTTTTGGACAACATTCCTGTTCTCGATTTGGGCCGTGAAGGCGACCATCATCCCAGAGCCCGGGTACTATGGTCTGAATGTGTGAGGGAATGAGCATTTACCAGCTTGATGATCCGCCTTCGTTTCACTTCTCCTCCTGTCTTTTCTGCTACATTGACGACTATCAGAGAACGATATTGAGCCCGGTACCTCATCGTGGCCTTCTGTGCCGTGCAAATCAGACAAATCGGGTTTGGAAAGAGAGACGTCCCGTTTCGGATAGCTGTGTAGAGTGCCTAGTGCATTGATGGCATTTTTCATATCCTGGGCGATTGTGGCGCCGGTTCCTAATTGCTGAGAGGTCATGATGGTCGGCAAAGCGAGGAGAAGATGATGCCCCTGACACAGTTGTCTCAAACCATTCTTGAGCAGATGCTCCACGCGGTCTATGTGCGCGATGCGGGCATGAACCTGATCTATATGAACCCGGCCGCTGAACGCCTGACGGGTTGGACGGTGGAGGATTTGTGTTCGGAACACGCCCAACGCATGGATCTCATTCAGGGAGAAGGGGAGTTATGCCAAGGAGTCTGTTCGGGTTCGGGAGTGAACGGCATCGGCCTTTCCCCGGTGGCGACTGAAGGGACACTCAAGACCCGTTTCGGTCATCGGGTGCAGATTCGTTTTTCCCTTTCCCCCCTTTCCTGGGATCCGGAACCCGGTTGGGTGCTCTGTGTCATGGAATTTGTTTCCGACCGCGCCGGGGAGTTGGCGGCAGATGGTGCTTTTTCTGACCGCTTAGCGGTGCAGATGCAAACCCTCCCGGAGAAAGGGCTCAATGGGGCTGCCCCGATCGGAGAATCCCTCGATGGCGGTTCACTGAAGGATGCCCTGAGGCAAAGCGAGGAACGCTTCCGATTGATCGCGAGTGCCGCCAATGATTCGCTCTGGGATTGGGATCTTGAAACCGACACTCTGTGGTGGAGCGAGGTGGAGACAGGAGCGTTTGGGCATGGCCCGGCCCTGGTGCCAAGTATTCCCTCATGGGCGGAATACATTCATCCGGATGACCGGGAACGGGTTGTGAACAGTTTCCATGACAGTCTTTCCGGCAACCGGCTGGTCTGGGTGGATACCTATCGGTTTCGAACCGGGGATGGCACGTATATTCATATTCGTGACCGTGGTCAAATCATTCGCAACCGGGACGGTCAGGCCGTTCGGATGGTTGGAGCCATGACCGACATTACGCAGGAAAAACGAAGCGAATCGGCCCTGCAGTTCTTTCGGCACATCATTTCACAGGTTGATGATCCGATCTACTGGCTCAGTCCGGAGGAAGGATTTCGATTTGTCTACGTCAACGAAGCGGCCTGCCGGCATTACGGCTATCCGGAGGAGGAACTGCTTCGCCTGTCGATTCCGGATTGGGATCCGAATTATTCCCTGGAAGCCTGTGAGGCCTTCTGGCAGGATTTACTGGCTCAGAAATCCAAAGTGTTCGAAACGTTGCACCGCCGGCGGAATGGAGAGTTGGTACCCGTGGAGATCACGGCAAACTATGTGGCCTATGAAGGCAAGGAATATATTGCCGGCACGATCAAGAATATCACCGAACGCAAACGGGCTGAATTGGAACGCGCTCAACGGGAACGGTTGGTCACGTTGATGCTCAATACAGGGCCAGGTTGTATCAAACGTATTGCCGCCGACGGTACGCTTCTTCATATGAACCCCGCCGGATTTGAATTCATCGAAGCGGAGCGGGAAGATGATGGATGGGGGCGGTCGGTATTTGAGTTGGTGGCCCCGGAATATCGCCCCGCGTATGAGGCGATGCACCAGGCGGTGTTGCAGGGTGAGCAACGCACCCTCCAATATGAAATCATCAGTCTGAAAGGCAATCGGCGATGGCTGGAGACGCATGCGGTGCCGTTTCACAATCCTATTGGTAATCGCATGGAACATTTGGCGGTGACTCATGATATTACGCATAGAAAAACCATGGAGGATGCCCTGAGGCGGAGCGAGGAACGGTTTCGTGCGCTGTATGATGATATTCCCTCCATGTATTTCACCGTGTCCCGGGATGGAACCGTCCTTTCCGTGAATCGGTTCGGTGCCGGTCAGTTGGGGTATCGACCGGATGAACTGACCGGGCAGTCCGTATTGCAGATCTTCATCGAAGAGGATCGGAACGCCGTGCAGCGTAGTCTGATGGCAGCCTTTGAGCGGCCGGACCGGTTGTCGACGTGGGAGTTTCGAAAGGTCAAAAAGTCCGGTGAATGGATTTGGGTACGTGAGGTAGTCAAGGTGCTGTCGTCGGGTTTTGTCGCCGAGGCCCCTGATCCGGTGGCGCTGATTGTGTGCGCGGATATCACCGAGCACAAGGCGGTCCTGACCGCCCTCCGTGAAAGCCAGGAACAATTTTCCTTATTCATGTCCCATCTCCCCGGATTGGCTTATATCAAGGATGATCGGCAACGGATGGTGTTTCTCAATAAAACCTTTGAGGAGACCTTTCATCTGAACCCGAATGAGTGGTTGGAGAAGGCCATGGATGCAATCGTTCCCGAGCGTACAGCGCAAGCGCTGACGCGAGACGACGAGTGGGTGTTGACCCATCAGGAAACCATGAAATCCCTGGAGGATGTAGAGGATGAGGGCGGGCATCATCGTTATTATTTAAGTTATAAGTTTCCGATTTGCCGGGAAGGGCGTCCGATGCTGCTGGGCGGGATCGCCATCGATATGACCGAACAGATTCATGCTGAATTACAACGGGACCGGTTGTTCCATCTCTCCCTGGATCTGTTATGTGTCGCGGATGTTGAAGGCAAGCTGAAGCGCATCAATCCTGCGTTCCAACGAACCCTTGGGTATACTCCGGAGGAACTGGAGGGGCAAACCTTCCTGGATTTGGCGCATCAGGCTGATCGGGATTCAACCCTGGAAGCCATGCGGCGATTGGCTGAAGGAAAGGACGTGATCGATTTTCCCAACCGCATTCGGTGCCGCGACGGAAGTTTCCGGTGGTTGGAATGGCGAGTGACGTCTCTGGTGGAAGAAGGGTTGATCTATGCGGTCGGCCGGGATGTGACCGGTCGGTATCATACGATGGAAATGTTACGACGGTATGATCAGATTGTCTCAGCCAGCCGCAGTCTTCTGGCATTTATTGACCGCGAGTATCGCTATCAAGCCGTGAATCAGCAATACGTCGAACTGTTCGGGCAGCCACAGCCCTTTTTTATCGGACTGACTGTTAGGGAATTGTTGGGAGAGGACCTATTCCAGCGGTTGATTAAGCCGAAGATGGATCGGAGTTTATCCGGCGAGGTGATCAATTTCAAAGAATGGATCGAATTACCCAATTTGGGGCGGCGGTTTATGGATGCGCAAATGGTCCCGTTTCGGGATATGACCGGATCGGTAACGGGCGTGGTTGTGGATATCCGGGATGTGACTATGCAGCATCTCCTGGAAGAACAACGACGGCAGGGGCAAAAGCTGGAGGCGATCGGCACTCTGGCTGCGGGCATCGCGCATGACTTCAACAATATCCTCATGGCCATGCTGGGGTTTGCGGAATTGGCCTTGATGAAAGCGGAAGGCCAGGAAAAACTGTGCCGGAATTTGAACGAAATCTTCAACGCCGGGCTGCGGGCGAAGGATCTGGTCAATCGGATTTTGACATTCAGCCGGCAAACCGATTTTCAACTGGTACCGGTGGACCTGCGGGCCGTCCTGCAGGAAGGCCTTGAATTATTGCGAGCGAGCTTGCCGGCCACCGTCCATATCCAAGCATCTCTTGGACACGGACGGTATTTTGTGTTGGGAGATGCGGGGCAATTGCAGCAGATTATTCTGAATTTGGGGGCCAATTCCGCATATGCCATGCGATCCGGCGGTGGAGAATTCGCCGTGGACCTCAAAACCGTTCATCTGGATTCGACCTTATTGCAGGCTCATCCGCACCTTCAAGCCGGCACGTATGCCCAGCTGAAAATTCGGGATACCGGCACCGGCATTTCTCCGGAAATCCTTCCCAGAATTTTTGATCCCTTTTTTACGACCAAAGGGGTTGGGGAGGGAACCGGATTGGGATTGGCCGCGGTTCACGGCATTATTCTAGCCCATGGCGGCATGGTGACGGTGGATTCCGTTCTGGGAAGCCATACGACGTTTACGGTGTATCTCCCTCAAATTCCCGAACCCGTGGTTGATCGGGCCATCGTCACGGGGATACGGAAATTGCCGTCCATCAAGGGAAAGGTGCTGTTCCTGGACGATGAAGACGTCTTGGCCCGTTACGGGCAGGAAATGCTGGAAGCCTTAGGGTTGGCCGCCGATGTTTTTACGGATCCCGATCAAGCGTTAGCGGCTTTTCGGGCCAACCCGGAAGCTTATGCCCTGGTCATCACGGATCAAACCATGCCCAAAATGACCGGTGAGGATGTCATCAAAATCCTGCTTCAGATCAATCCGCATCTCCCCATCATTCTCTGTACGGGGTATCATCCGGTGATCAACGATGAGAAGGCGAAGAGTATGGGGGTCAAAGTCTTTCTGATGAAACCGCTCCAGCGCGAGGAGTTGCTTGCCGCGTTGGAGATGGCACTGGGACCGGAACCCTGACGTGCCACAGGACCGGATGGGAAGAGAACTTGCCCGATACCGGATCATATTGTGATTACCGAATTTGTCATCACCGCAGGCGAAAGCCGTAAACGATTGGATCATTTTTTGGTTCACCGGGAACCCCAAATCTCCCGGTCCGGGATTCAGCGCTTGATTCAATTGGGACGTATACGGGTCAATGCCCGGCCGGTCAAACCCGGAAGAAAGGTGAAGTCCGGG
>JBDIVP010000256.1:0-5216 GCA_039794325.1 Candidatus Inrsubterrania sp. | reverse complement strand
CCCAGCTCATGAGGCATCCTCTTCCGATGGAGCAGATTCTGGATAAGCGGGTGAAGGTCTTCCCTCTCCCGGGAGCGAGGAGAGACCGGTTTCGGTATGGATGCGCCGGATAAGGGCCAATGAAAGGGCCGTGGCGCTGACCGAGACCACGATGCCGGTGAGCACCAGGGCATGCGGAATCGGATCGGGTGTCGGTCCAGGCGCTCGCAAGGCGATGGCCACCAACAACAGAAACGACCCGCTTCCCATAATATTGAACGCGAGGATTTTCCGGATCAGATGAGGATGGGCGATCAGGCCGTAAAGCCCCAGCCCGAACAAGATCACCCCCGTCAATCCGTATACATGAAACTGGCTCACGGTTTCTGTTGCATCCTTCGGGAATCGGACGAAGACTCATGCGGATTGCTCAGAAACAACGTCGCTAAAACCAGGGCGATGGAAATCGTGAGGGAGCCTTCAATGAGCAAAATGAGGGCGCCCGCCAGATCGCGGGGATATTCCAGAAAATGCCTGTCCGAGACGATGCCCACAAGCCCCACCCCCAGGAACAGGACAAATCCCAGCACAAGCGCGAGACGAAACCACGTGCCATGAAACCAGTGGGCGACCGGCAGGCCCGCCAACAAAATCAGAACCGCGCCGGCCCCTAGAATGGCACCGGCTTGAAAGGCCCCGCCGGGGGCATCCGAGCCGGACCAGAGTAAATAACCGGCAGTTAACACCATCAACGGCATGGCCAGACGAACCAGGGCTCGTAAAATCGGACCCGAAGCCGGAATGGAAGCGGAACGGACGTGCGGGGGATGGGGCAGGGCTTTGACGCCCAGCGCGGCGACCAGCAAAACCGCAATTTCCAGGAAGGTGTCATAGCCGCGAAAATTCAACAGGACGCCGGTAATCGGATTGCTGACCCCGGTTTGGGGCATGTGATGGTGTATGGACTCCACCAGCTCCGTCGGGACGGGGGGCAACGAAAGCAGTGTCATGCCCAGGGTGACGGTCAGAAGAAGTGACAGGAGGAACACCACCAGGCGTGGGAGCATCCATTGTAAGCCTTTAGCGGGACTCATCGTCCTGGTTCTCCTGTGTGGAGGTGGAGTCGGACGGTTCGCCGGAATTGCGCGGGGCACTCAGATGGCTGAGTGTGGTTAAAAACAGGACACCCGTCAGTCCGGCGCCGATAGCGGCTTCGGCCAGCGCAATGTCCACGGCTTCCAACCGCACCCAGGTGAGGGCCATGATCAGGCCCGTGGCGATGAACAGCACAATGGCCTTGAACAGGTCCGTGATGGACAACACCTGCCATGCCAGGGAGATCAGGGTAAGAGCCAACAGCCAGTCGAGCACCCATGCCTGTTCGTTCATTCCTGCCTCCAGAGGCGGATGCCGCCGCGAAGGGCTGTGCGGGCGATCAGATGGCAGGTGGTGGCGCTGGCAAGCAAGGCCAACAACCAGATCAGAATCAGTTGGACCACGGTTGCCAAGGTTTCCGCTTCCAATGCCAGCCCGGCCGTCAAAAAGCCCAGGCCGACGTTGTCGGCCTTGGTCAGGGCATGCAGGCGGGTATAGACATCGGGAAACCGCAATAACCCCAGAGTGCCCGCAAGAAAGAACAGGGCGCCGATGAATGTCAGGATCACGGCCGCCCAATCAACCCATGTCATGGACCTTCCTCCCGATCCTGGTCGGCAGCTCCGCCCCAGACGCGCCGGACGAATGCCACCGTGGAAACGGCCGCCAACAGTGCAAAGACCAGGGCCACATCTCGAAGCGCGGGGCGCTCGAGAGCTTGCGCGAATAACAACAGAATGGCTACCGCCGTCGTACCGAACAGTTGCACCGCCAGCATGGAATCGGCGGGTGTGGGACCGCGATGAATGCGGGCGAGTCCGGCAACCAGGTTCAACACCAGAAAGACTTCCAAGCCCAAGTACCACTCACTCATCATGTTCCTGTTGTGAAGGAGGTTGCGGCGAAAGATGAAGACCGAACAGCCCGGCCACCAGCGATTCCAAAATTTCCAAATCCTTGTTGACGGGGCCGCCGGCATCCAGGACATGAATGGTCAATTGATCGTCTTTCAGGTCGGCGCTGAACGTGCCGGGTGACAGGCTGGTGGCGTTAATAAAAAAAATCCGGGCCGGTCCCTCCGGCAGCCGCAAGCGGTAGGTCAGCAACTTTGGCGCCAGCGGGCGTTGCGGGTGAAACGCCGGCACCGCTACCTCCAATCCGCCGCGGAAGGACATCCAAAGAAAACGGGGGAAAAACCTGATGAGTCCCGGCAGGTTCCACCGCCACAGGTCATGGGCCTGTAAATACAGACTGAGCCCCGTTGCAAGGGCGATCACGGGGATGCCGACGACCCAGGAGTCCATCTGACCGTCGGTGAGCGCCCACCACAGCACCGTCATCAGGATCACGGTCGGAATGGCGTCAAGAATGGAAAATCGGGAAGAAGAAATATGTCCGGCGGATTTGGCTTTCGGCATCGTGGTCAGTAGCGGTACCTTCCGGTGGAGAATGGACTCCCAGTTTCAGAATCGAGCCCCATACAAAAGCCGGCATTGACTTTGTGGGGAAGAACAGGGTTTGCCTGAACGGATGAGAAAGGCCCGGCGTGCGAACGCGCAAGCCTTCAAAAGGAAATGGTAGCTGAATGGTCCGACGTGATCAACAAGAGATCGGAGACGGTAAGGTTGGGTAGGGCGGGCACTGCCCGCCGATGATTTTTACAGGGATGCGGGATGTTTTACCGCGGAGATATGGTAGGGCGGGCACAGCCGGCCAATTCTTACCGTGAGCTTGGAGAGTGTGCACATTCTACCAGATTGGAGTAAAACTCCTGCTTTGATTTCTGTCTTAAAACCATTTAGCTTTTCATAATTTATAATACGAAAATAAGAATGGCCTATTCTTGGGAAAATACAAGGGAGATTGGAAAAATTATCCTTCCTCCCTCCTTTTTTTACCCTGCTATTTATATTTATAAATTTAAAGGTTAGATTTCAATGATTGTCGGACTAATGTGGGGTATGCTTTTTCTTGGTGTGGTAAGGTTATGTGCCGTCGTAATGGTTGCAGATGAAAGGATATCTGGATGAGAGATGAGCAGGGACTTTTACGATTTTCCCGGATCCAGTTGAAGAACTGGAAGAATTTTGCCCTTTGTGACGTGGGTGTGGCGAACCGTGTGTTCCTTGTGGGTCCGAATGCTTCCGGCAAATCCAATTTGCTTGACGTATTCCGTTTTATGCGAGATCTGGCGTCTTCCAGTGGAGGATTTCAGGAGGCTGTGCGTAGGCGAGGAGGAGTGAGTGCCATCCGATGTCTGGCTGCACGTAGGTATCCTGATATAGAGCTGGGGGTTGCCGTTCAGGGTCGCGAGGGGTTGCCTGAGTGGAAATACGAGTTAAGTTTTAATCAGGATAAACAACGTCACGCCCGGATTACTAAAGAAAAGGTAGTCCGTGGCGGGGAAACCATTTTAGAGCGACCGAATAAGGAAGACCAACAAGATCCTGACCGGTTGACGCAAACTTACCTTGAGCAGGTGAACGTCAACCGTCCCTTCCGCGGGTTGGTTTTGTTTTTCGAATCAATTCGATATTTACATATCGTCCCACAACTTGTGCGCGAACCGGATCGGTCTGTGGGAAGAGCAAATGATCCGTTTGGTGGAGACTTTCTCGAACAAATTGCCAAGACTCAAGAGCGAACTCGCGTGGCCCGGTTGCGCAAAATTCGTGACGCACTGCGTGTTGCCGTTCCCCAACTTACGGAAATCGAGTTGTGGCGAGATGATCGTGGCACGCCCCACCTAAGGGGAAAGTACGAACATTGGAGGCCGCAAGGGGCTTGGCAGACGGAAGAGCAATTCTCGGATGGAACCCTTCGCCTTATGGGGCTTTTGTGGGTGGCAATGGAAGGTGGCGGATCGCTTTTGCTTGAAGAACCGGAGCTTTCACTTCATCCTGAGATTGTGCGGTTCCTGCCGCAAATGTTCGCACGTGTTCAACGCCGAACAGGTCGACAAATCATCCTCAGCACGCACTCTCCCGATCTCTTAAGGGACGATGGGATTGCATTAGACGAGGTATTGTTGCTTCGTCCAGGAGGAGAGGGCACAGAAGTCAATCCTGCTGGTGATTTTCAAGATATCCGTGATCTGCTCCAGGGAGGATTGACACTCGCTGATGCCGTTATCCCGAAAACCCGTCCGGAAATGGCTGCGCAACTCACCTTGTTTGGGGAATAGGTAAGTGGGGAACGAGGTCATAATTTCAGCGGCTGTGGAAGGAATGGTGGACGAAGCGGTAGTCGGTAAACTCATTGTTCACGCGGGGGCAAAATTGGGAGCGGTTTATGGCAAGGAAGGCAAGTCTTTTCTGAAGCAAAAGATTGTTGGTTATAACAGGGCAGCCATGCGGGCACCATGGGTCATCCTTGTCGATCTTGACAAAGATGCTGACTGTGCCCCTCTTCTTTGTAATAGCTGGCTACCGAAAAGGGCAAAACATCTTTGCTTTCGTGTTGCCGTCCGTGAGGTTGAGTCCTGGTTGTTGGCTGATCCATCACGGCTTGCAAAATTCCTAGGCGTGAGTTCCGAAAAGGTCCCAAAAGATCCTGAAAGTTTAGATGATCCCAAAAAAATAATGGTCAACCTGGCACGGAACTCCCGTCGCACCGCAATCCAAAAGGACATGGTGCCACGGGGAGGGAGCGGGCGACAGGTTGGCCCGGCTTACTCCTCGCGGCTTATCGAATTTATTTCCTTGTTTTGGCGACCGGAAATTGCCATGCAACGATCTGAAAGTCTGCGTGGATCTATTGGTTGCCTCCGGCACTTGGTGGCGTCTTATGACCTTCAAAATACGGAACCTGTTGGCTGATGATCCCACCTCTAAAAGAAATGGTCCCCGTTTTTTGGACAGCTCGATAAGTGAAATTTCTGCCTGTCATGATGCCACCGTCTTCTCCTTCATATCCCCAAAATACACGGCATCCGGCGTCTGTCGGTTGAGCGTTTGATGCCGACGTTGGGTATTATAGAACTGGAAGTACTGCGTTAACCCTTTGCGAAGGGCTGCGGGGGATTCATAGGCCCGCAGGTAAATATCTTCATACTTCACGCTGCGCCATAACCGTTCGACGAACACATTGTCGACCCACCGGCCTTTGCCATCCATGCTGATGTGAATGTTGTGGCTCCGTAG
>JBDIVP010000255.1:0-5230 GCA_039794325.1 Candidatus Inrsubterrania sp. | reverse complement strand
GTACCGGTGATTCCGGCCCAATTGAGCCGCCTCCAATAATTTGTCCACAATATGGCGCGGGGTCGGCTGATCAGGATTTCCCATCCCCAAATCAATAATATCCTCACCCTGCTTGCGTGCTTTCAGCTTCAGGTCCTGAACCTGACTGAAGACATATCCCGGCAAACGTTGAATGCGATAAAAAGGTTCCATGGTCAATGAAAATCGACGAAGTGTCCTGTTGTAATGTGGGGAAAAATAGAGTAGAACTCGCTTCTTGGATTAGAATTTTTATTCTAGTTGAGGGAAGGGAAGCAGTCAATTTCATCCGTTGGTCTTTTTTCCCACGGCCTAAGGCCCCAACCCTGACGGAGGGGATCGTTCGGCCCCGGCCCTTTGGATTGCGAGGGAGTCTCCCATTTGACATAATGCCCACCTAATGGCACCTATTTTTACCGTATCCACCCTTTTTTCTTCCCATGCCCCGTTTAGGTGTTAACATCGATCACGTCGCCACCCTTCGCCAAGCCAGAGGGGGGCATGAGCCGGATCCGATCATGGCCGCATCACTGGTCCAATTGGCCGGAGCCGACGGTATTGTGGTGCATCTTCGGGAGGACCGGAGACATATCCAGGACCGTGATTTCACCATTTTACGGGAAATGGTTCATTGCCAGTTGAACCTGGAAATGGCAGCGGAAGAATCCATCGCCAAAATCGCGCTGAATGTGAAGCCTGACCTGGTTACCTTGGTACCGGAGCGGAGGCAGGAATTAACCACAGAAGGGGGATTGGCCGTAGCCGAGCACCGGGACCGTATTCAGGCGATGGTACAATTACTGCACGACGGAGGGATTCCCGTCAGCCTGTTTATCGACCCTGACCTTCACCAAGTAAAGGCCGCCCATAAAATTCAAGCCGATCTGATAGAACTTCACACCGGCAAATATGCCCATACCAGGAGGCCAGCGGACCAGGCCTCCGAACTCAATGCCTTGGTTCAAGCTGCAAAATTAGCCTCGAAGCTGGGCTTGAGGGTTTCCGCCGGACACGGACTTCATTATTTGAACGTTCAGCCCTTGACCCGTATTGTTGAGATTGAAGAATTCAACATCGGTCATAGCATCATTTCCCGTGCCCTTTTTATCGGCCTTGAACGTGCCGTGAAGGAGATGAAACATCTCATTGGATAATCGTTGGGGACCTCCTGAGACATACTCATGTGAGGGGAAGACAGATCATCATCCCTTTGAAAGCCTTGACTCTCTTCCTTCCTACCTGATCTCAAACCTTTTGATTTTTACCGGCCTTTTATGTGGTTAGTGACGGCGGAACAGATGCAAAACCTGGATCGCCGAACGATTCAGGAAGCCAAGATTCAGGGGACGGTTTTAATGGAGCGAGCCGGAGCCGGAGTCGTCGACCACATGCTGGCCATCTGGGGATCCGTCAAAGGCCGGAAAGTGGTCATTGTCTGCGGGAAAGGTAATAATGGAGGTGACGGACTCGTTATCGCCAGATTATTACGCAAAGCCGGCGCTATCGTAGACACCGTGCTCCTGGCGGATGCCGATCAACTCACGCCGGACGCCAAGACCATGTACCGGCGTTTAACCAAGGTTCTCGAACCCTTTCGGCTCCACCATCCCCCCGTTTCACCTGAAATCCTGACGTCCCTTATAAACGATGCCACTTTCGTGGTGGATGCTCTTCTAGGCACAGGCCTGACCTCACCGGTGCGAGAACCCTATGCACAGGCCATCACCGCCATCAATAGCTCTCCGGCCAAAAGAATTGCCGTCGATATTCCTTCAGGGTTGGACAGCAATACAGGGGCCATACTCGGCGTGGCTGTCCGCGCCGATCTCACGGTGACATTTGGCTATCCGAAATTGGGGCTGTTCCTGGGAGCAGCCATTGATCATACCGGACGGATCGATGTGGTGGACATCGGCATTCCGCCACATTATGTACAGGACCTTGCCCCTTCCATCCGTTTAATTACCAAAGAGATAATCAAAAGTCTCATCCCCCCACGACCGAGGACCGGGCACAAGGGTACCTTCGGCCACGTCGGCCTCCTTGCCGGCTCTCCTGGAAAAACCGGGGCTGCCGCCATGGCGGGAATCAGTGCGTTACGGATCGGTGCGGGTTTAGTAACGGTGGCAACCCCTGAAAGCATCTCTCCGATTCTTGAATCCAAATTGCTGGAAGTCATGACTTCCCCGATTCCGGAAACCCCGGATCACCGGCTGGGCCATCAATCCGAAAAGGCACTTCTATCCTTCAGCAAACAAAAGACCGCTTTGGGTATCGGTCCCGGCCTTGGTACATCTGATGAAACCAGCGCTTTACTGATCAAGCTCCTGCCGCAATTGGAGTGCCCCTGCCTTCTGGATGCCGACGCCCTGAATGCCGTAGCCGGGCATCCCGAGATATTCTCCAACATGAAATGGCCTGCCGTTTTGACCCCTCACCCCGGCGAAATGGCCCGATTACTGGGGGGAACCGCTTCCGCCAAGTCCATTAATGAGAATCGAGTGGGCATTGCCAAGGATTTTGCGGAACGCTATAGGGTGGTTTTGGTTTTAAAAGGGGCCAGAACCGTGGTGACTGACCCTACTGGTCAAACAGCGATTTGTCCAACCGGGAATCCCGGAATGGCTTCGGCCGGGATGGGAGATGTCCTGACCGGCATAATCACCGGGCTACTGGCACAAGGGCTATCGCCTTGGAATGCCGCTCTAGCGGGAGTATTCCTCCACGGACTCGCGGGCGATCTGGGGGCCGGCCGAGTCGGCCAACCGTCCCTGATTGCCAGCGACGTTATTGCATCCATCTCATCGGCACTGACGGACACCCTTGACGCGAACCATCAATGATAACCGGCAAACAAACATAACACCTATGGATCGTATGACAGACGGCGTCCTCCACCTTCGCTTGGACTCTCCCCAAAAGACCCTTGACCTTGGTCAAGCGGTAGCCAAAGCCCTGACTGGAGGATTGACGATCTCACTGATCGGGGAATTGGGAGCCGGGAAAACGGTGTTTACCAGAGGGATCGGCATAGGCCTTGGCATCCCTGATGATCAAATCACCAGCCCGACTTTCACTCTTATTCAGGAATATCCAGGTCCATTGCCTTTGGTTCACGTCGATTTATATCGACTGGAACGGCAGATAGACATGGAATCGTTGGGACTGGGCGAATACTTTGACTCCGAATCCCTGGTTGTTATTGAATGGGCCGATCGCTTGGAGCACGGCCTCCCTTCAGACAGATTGGAAGTCCGGTTGACTCATGAAGATGCTCCCAATATCCGCTTGATCACGATTTCCGGAACAGGACCCAAAAGCCGGAAGATCCTGACTCACCTCGGGATCTACCTGTCGGAGGGCGACAAGAAATCCGATCATCCTCATTCAATCTGAATTACCTCACAGCTCATTCGAATTCCCGTTTTGTCATGATTTGCCGTACAATCGCTTTTCACTCTTCCATTTTTTGTCACAGCTGGATGACAACATGAAGGATCTTGACCTCACACCGCTCATGCGGCAATACCAGACCATCAAAGCCCAATATCCGGAAGCCATTCTCTTTTTCCGGGTCGGCGACTTCTATGAAATGTTTTTTGACGACGCCGAGGAAGCCTCCCAAATTCTGGAAATCGTTCTCACGGCCCGAGGCAAAGTCAAAGGAGATCCCATTCCACTTTGCGGCATTCCCTACCATGCCGCCACCGGTTATATCGCTCGCCTGCTGAAGGCCGGAAAAATCGTGGCCTTATGTGAGCAGGTGGAAGACCCCAGACTCGCCAAAGGATTGGTCAGGCGGGAAGTTGTCCGAGTCTATACACCCGGTACACTGTACGATCAGGAACTGTTGCCCGCCCGGGAGGCCAACTATCTGACGGCCGTCTACGTTCCTCCCACTTCCGCACCTGACGCCCCGGGAGCCCTTTCACGGGGATTTGGATTGTCCACTCTGGATCTGTCCACCGGTGAATTCTGGATAACGGAAACCAAAAATCCGACTTCGCTACAGCAGGTCGCCGATGAACTCTTTCGAATTGAACCCCGGGAGATTATTTTCCCCCTCTTTCTGAACGACACACTCTCTACGGCCCTGCACACACTCCCCATTTCTCGGTTAGTCCCCCGGGAGGAAAAAACCTTTTTACTTGAGGAAGCCCAGACCATATTCTCCCGGCTTTTCAAAGACCGACAGGTGAACGACCTCCCCTTGCCTTCGCCGGGGCCGGCCATACAGGCCATTGGCGGACTCCTTCACTATTTGACCGACACTCAACCAACCTTGATCCACACGCATCTTCAATATCCCACATTTCGTCCCTTGGACCAGGAGATGCATCTTGACCAGACCACCTTGCGGAATCTGGAAGTGTTGAAACCCCTTTCAGACCAGTCAAAAGGTCCAACCCTTCTCAAAACCCTCGACAATTCGCAGACTCCCATGGGATCGCGCCTCCTCCGGCAATGGGTCGTCCGACCTTTGACGCACGTGGTCGGCATTACCGCACGCCAGGAGGCGATTGAAGAACTGTATGAAAATCTGCCGACACGGATGGGGATTCGAACGTCCCTTCAAGCCATCAAAGATTTGGAACGTTTGAATAGTCGCATTGCCCTGGAAGTCGCCAATCCCAGAGACATGATACATTTTCAGCGTTCCCTTGGTGCCCTTCCCGACTTGGAAACTCTCTTAGCCTCATGTGAGTCTTCCATCTTGAAAGCTCTCCATGCACATTGGGATTCCCTTGAGGACGTATCCGACTGGATCAAGCACTCCCTTCTTCCGGATCCGCCCTTATCTTCCAAAGACGGTGGGATCATACAGACAGGCATTAATCCAGAGCTCGATGAACTGCGGGGCTTGACCACGGAAGGCACCAAGGTCTTGACGGACCTTGAAGCCCGTTTGCGCTCGCAAACCGGTATTGACTCGCTCAAAATAAAATTCAACCAAGTATTTGGATATTACATTGAGGTGACCAAAGCCAATCTTTCTCGTGTACCGAATGAATTCCAACGAAAACAAACGCTGGTCAATGCCGAACGTTTTACCACGGATGAATTGCAGGAACTGGAAGGGCGTCTGTCCAGTGCCGACCAAAAATTGAAGCATCTTGAGCATCAGCTCTTTACCGAACTCCGCTTTCGGGTTGCAGGTGCCTCTTCCCGAATCCAGGACATAGCTCATCGGATCGCTCAAATCGATGTGTTG
>JBDIVP010000254.1:0-5241 GCA_039794325.1 Candidatus Inrsubterrania sp. | reverse complement strand
CTGGTCTTTGCAGGTCAATATAGCGCTGGCAAATCAACCATCATAAAGGCTCTAACAGGCCGGGAGGACATTCAAATCGGCGCAGGTATCACGACGGAGAAGACGCACACTTACGATTGGAACGGGGTGCAGGTCGTGGATACCCCCGGGATCCACACTGGCTTACGTCCCGACCATGATGAACTGAGCTATCGCGCCATCGCCAATGCGGATCTGCTCGTTTTCGTGGTGACAAACGAACTGTTTGATTCTCATCTCGCGCAGCACTTCCGCACGCTAGCCATCGAAAAAGGCAAAGCGCATGAGATGTTGCTCGTCGTCAACAAAATGCGCCGCTGTGCCCAAGGGAACACTCCGGAAATGCAAACGGTCATTCGCGAGGATTTACAAAAGGTGCTCACACCATTTTCTCCGGAAGACCTCCACATCAGCTTCATCGACGCCGAGGCCGCACTGGAGGGGAAAACAGAAAAAGACGAAAGGATTGCCACGGCCCTTTTGCGAAAAAGTGGAATCGCCACTTTCATTCAAAAACTCAATAACTTCGTCCGCGAAAAAGGTTTGTCGGGTCGCTACACGACTGCTCTCTATACCCTCGAGCAGGTTCTCCAAGAGGCATTGGCCACCGAATCCACCGGGGACGAGGACGTTGATGCCCTTGAGGAAGTTCTGCTGCAACGTCGCCATGCAATTCTCGAAACCCAGAATCGCATTTTTCACGCGGTGGAGGGAGAAATCCAGCGAGCCGGATGGCAAATTTGCGAGGAGGGGAGAACAATAGCAGAGATGATCCATGGCTCCGCGGATCAAGAGGAAGTCAATCAACATTTCAAAAGCGCTCGGGATCGGGTTCAACAATCCGCCGAGGAACTCGATCATGCAGTTCAGGCTATGATTGCCAAGCACACGGAGGATTTTAATGAGCAAGTTGGAGGCATCGACAACAGCGAGTTGGCCAAAGAGTTGTTCGCTCGGCTCGCTCGGCGGATTAAAGAGGCCCACATCACACCAGAAACCATGTCCAAACTCAAAAAGACTTCGGACATCTCATCGAAGTTGGGCGAGTTCTTACTTAAGAACTCTTTTACACCGAAGACCAACACCTTGAGCGACCTGTTAAAGTTGAACCAGTATTCCGGAACCCCCGGCCATGGAACGTTGAAGGCCATTGGTAAATTTTTCGGTAAGTCTTTTAAGCCTTGGGAAGCCGTGAAGTGGGGGCGGACTGCTGCCAATGTTGGACGCGGCTTCGCCGTCGCCGGTACCATCCTCAACATCGCCATACAGATCAAGGAGGATGCCGCCGCCGCTCAGAGGGAAAGGGATCTGAGGGAAAGCCGCTCCGAGGTAAGAAACCTGTTTAACGATTGTGCGCATACGATCGAAATGCATTACGACAAGATAACGAGGGCCTACGTTGCTGACACACTGACGGCAGAGATTGAGGCCGTGGACAAAAAACTCGCAGAGCTTCGCGACATGAAGCAGTCTCGAAACACTCTTTTCCAGAGTCTTCTGGGTCTACTCGAAGAAACCAGGGTTATGATCCGTAACTTGCATGCTGACAAGCATGAAGCCACCTGATCGTTATAATATGGTGTTTCAGAAACTTGTCCCCCTTTACAGCTTGCAACGAGAATCAAAGCCTCCGTCATGAAGAAAAACCCCTCAGGACAACTGGTGTTTTCGCCCAGCGATCTCGTCCGCTTTCTGGCCTCGCCATTTGCTTCCTGGATGGATCGTTTGCATCTGGAGAACCCCAGCGCCGTAGCTCCGGATGCGATCACCGAAGATGAACGACTGATTGCTCAAACCGGTGAAGAGCATGAACAGGCGGTTCTGGCCGATTTCAGATCATCGGATACAGCGCTGGTCGAAATTCCCATGCACGATCCCCTCGTCACCCGGGAAGCCACCCTCTCGGCCATCAAGGCCCACGCTCCGGTTATTTATCAAGCGGCTTTGGCCGATGAGACCTTTGCAGGTTTTGCCGATTTCCTCCTGCTCGATGAATCGGGACGGTATCAGGTGTGGGACACCAAACTCGCCCGTTCCCCCAAACCGCATTTTGCCATTCAACTGTGTTGCTACTCGGAGATGCTCGCCGCCATGACCGGCGATCCAATGCCGGACACATTCGGACTCATTCTCGGTACGAAGGACCGGGTTGCCTTCCGTGTGGAGGATTTCCTTCACTACTACCGCCATGTCAAAGCCGGTTTTCTGAACATGCAGAAGAGTTTTACCGGAAACCTCACCGAACGCCCTATTCCCCTCCCTCGCGCCGACCATGGACGATGGTCGTCTCATGCCGAGCAGGTCTTTCAGGACACGGACCACCTCGTGCAGGTGGCCGGCATATCCTCCGGTCAAATGAAAAAGCTGATGAACGCCGGCATTACAACCATGTCCGACCTAGCGCTGGCAGAAGGACAATCCGTTCCCAAACTTACCCAAGACTCTTTGGAAAAACTCGCCGCTCAAGCTCGGCTTCAGTGCCGGACGCGTGCTGATCGGACCACCAATCCGGACGCGCCTCCCCACTTTGACGTCCTTCCGGTCACCGGTACGAATAACAAGCCTAAGGGGCTTCTTGCCCTACCCCCTGATGATCCCGCCGATGTGTTCTTCGATATCGAAGGATATCCGTTAGTGGCCGGAGGCCTGGAATACCTCTTCGGAGTCTGCACACGACTCCATCAGGATGCTGACTTCGACTTCAAGGACTGGTGGGCGCATACCCGTGAGGAGGAACGGCTCGCTTTTGAAGGCTTCATCGATTGGGTCTACGAGCGCTGGCAAACCAACCCCTGCCTGCATATCTATCATTACGCGCCCTACGAGGTTGGGGCCGTCCGGCGGCTAAGCACTCGCCACGACACCCGTCAGGATGAAGTGGATGCCTTACTCCGGAACGACGTGTTCGTCGACCTCTGTCAGATCGTCCGCCAGGGCTTGCGCATCGGGGAACCCAGCTACTCGCTCAAGGCCGTCGAGCGGCTGTACCGGCCAAAGCGCAGCACCGAGGTGGGGACGGCCATGGATTCCATCGTGCAATATGCCCGTTGGATCGAAAGCCGGCAACCGGGTGAGTGGCGATACAGCCCAATTTTGAACAGCATCCGCGACTACAACAAAGACGATTGCCGATCCACCGCGGAACTGCTGGAGTGGTTACGCAAGATCGTCATTCATCACCCAATCACTGCGCCCCTGCCGGATTCCCCATCAACCCCCTCCACGCCGAAGGAATTATCCCCGGAAATCGAAACACGACTGGATACGGCGACCAAACTCCGCGCCGGAGACGATCCCGTCTCAATGGTATTGGCCGACCTCATCGATTTTCACCGTCGGGAAGAAAAGCCCATGTGGTGGCGGATGTTTGACCGTGCCAAGGCGACAACCGAAGAACTGTACGATGACCCGGCCTGCCTGGCAGGACTTTCGGCTGTGGGATCGCCGGAAGTCGACAAACAATCGCTCATTCAAGCCTACCGGTTCGATGCATCACAGGAATGCAAACTGGCGGCCGGCCATCGCTCAAGGGTGATGTTTACCCATAATCTGAATGCCAAGTTCACGCTGTGGGAGTTGGATCTCTCCGAAGGTATTCTCAAGCTGAAGATCGGCAAGAAAACATTACAGGAAAAATGCGAGGGGTTATTTCCTCAACAGGGAGCACTACTTCCCGACGAATATGTCTCGGCAACCATCATTCAAACCGCGCTGACCGAGGTGGCCCGCCTACACCTCTCGGACACCCTGCCCCAACCAGTGACCGCCCTCTTGCGTCGCGTGCCACCCATGACTCCCTTGCAATACCCGAATGAGGCCCCGACTGAGGCCGCCATCCGGATTGCCGGATCGATGTCGGGCGGATGCCTGATTATCCAAGGGCCTCCGGGTACCGGCAAGACCTACACCGCCTCACAGGTCATCGCCTCCCTGCTGGCTGCGGAAAAGACCGTCGGCATCACCTCCAACAGTCATCACGTCGTCATGAATTTGCTGAGTGCCTGTGGGGAGGCGGCCGAGTCATTGGGGAGGCCCCTTCAGGGAATCAAGGTGGGAGGAGACGCGGATGCGCCACTGTTTACAACACATCCCGGCCTACAGCACCTCCCCGATACCGGTCAGGCACATTCCGCCTACACCCGTGGGGTGATAGGCGGCACAGCCTGGCTGTTTACCCGGCCCGAATGGGAAGAGGCACTCGATTTTCTGTTCATCGATGAAGCCGGACAAGTAGCCCTGGCCAATGCCATCGCCATGGCCAGATGCGCCAAAAACCTCATACTCCTGGGCGATCAAATGCAACTCGAACAACCCGTGCAGGGGTCCCACCCCGGTGACGCCGGGCTGTCCGCTCTGCAATATGCCTTGAAAGACACGGAGGCCAGCCACCCCGATGCCCCCGTCTTTCATGCTGTGGTGCCTTCTCAAAATGGATTGTTCCTCGGCCAATCCCGGCGGATGCACCCGGCTGTTTGCCGGTTTATCTCGGAAAGTATGTACGAAGGACGCCTGGCGTCGCACCCCGACTGCGCCAGACAAACAATTGGATTAGCCACCGACACAATCAGATTCATCACCCGTGAAAACGGCATCGTCCTCAGCGGAGTTGAGCATGACGGGAACATTCAACAGAGCGAAGAGGAAGTCGGGCGGGTAACGGCGATTTTTCAGGAGCTGTGCGGACAACCCTATACGGACAAGGAAGGAATCACGAAACCTCTTGCCTTGGAAAATTTTTTATTCATCGCTCCCTACAATGCCCAAGTCCGGGCTTTGCAGGCGGCTCTCCCCCCTGAAGCCCGGGTGGGGAGCGTAGACAGGTTTCAAGGGCAGGAAGCCCCCGTCTGTATCCTATCGCTGTGTTCCAGCTATGGCGAATATGGATCCCGCGGCCTGGGCTTCATTCTGGACCGCAATCGCCTGAACGTCGCCCTCTCCCGTGCCCAATGCCTGGCCGTGGTGGTGGCCGATCCCCGCATCGCCGCCTCCCCCGCCGGCAGCCTGGAAGACATGCAGCGGCTCAATCTCTTCTGCAAACTCCTCAATTAAAGGGGTCGGGAGTCTTTTTTATAAAAATGACTCCCGACCCATTTATTAGTCCTGGGGGATGTCGAGGGTGAGAGTGGCGTGATAGAGGGTGCGGGTATCGGACCGGTGGCGGGCTTCACGAAGCAGGGTGCCCAACTGCGGTTCGACCATTCCTTGAAACACCACCCGTCCATT
>JBDIVP010000253.1:0-5250 GCA_039794325.1 Candidatus Inrsubterrania sp. | reverse complement strand
CCTCCCTTCCCTGACTATGTCCTGCTGATTGATGGAAAAGCTTCTGGTAACCGGATCAACGGGTTTCATCGGGCGGCATTGCTTGAATGCCTTGGCGGCGCGCGAATTTGACGTTCACGCCGTTTTTCGGACTTCCCGGCCTCCTGGCCCTCAAGGAGGTATAGAGTGGCACCAGGCTGACATTTTGAACAGTGGGGAAATCGCTCGGATCATGGCAAAGGTCAAACCTGCGTATCTCCTCCATCTTGCCTGGCATATTGTGCCTGGAAAATGGGCCCAATCCGGCGCCATTCAAAACCTGGCATGGGTCCAAGCGAGCCTGGAACTTCTCAAGGCGTTTCAAGAGCACGGAGGGAAAAGAGCTGTGTTTGCCGGATCATGCACGGAATACGATTGGAACTACGGGTATTGTACGGAAAATTTCACCCCGACCAATCCGAATTCGTTCTACGGGCTTTGCAAGAATTCGGTGCAGCGGTTAGGGGAGGCGTTTAGCCGAGAGGCAGGGGTGAGTTGGGCGTGGGGGAGAATATTTTTTGTGTATGGACCTCATGAACAACCGGCGCGTTTGGTGTCCTCCGTCATTCAAGCGCTGTTGAATAACCGGAATGCTCCCTGTACGCATGGGAATCAAATCCGGGATTACCTGTATGTTCAGGATGTGGCCGATGCGCTTGTGGCATTGCTGGAAAGCGAGGTCAAAGGCGCCGTCAATATTGGTTCGGGTATCCCGATTGCCTTGAAAGACATGCTGCACATCATTGGAAGAAAATTACACATGGAGCATTTGATTCAACTGGGGGCATTGGCCGCCCCTTCGTATGAATCCCCCTTGGTCGTTGGGCGAATTGAACGGTTGTGCCATGAAGTGAAATGGACCCCCAAAATTGACTTGCATCAGGGGTTGGATCTTACCATCAAGTGGTGGGCCTCACATTTAAAGATTAAGAAGGAGATTTTCCCGGAATCATGAAACGCATATTTATTCTAGGGGCTGGGATGGCAGGGTATGGGGCGGCCTCTCGTCTGCAAGAGGTCTTGGATGAAGCGACGATATTTGAAGCGCATCCCTATATTGGGGGGCATACCGCGTCCTTCTGTGAAAATGGCTTTACCTTTGATGAAGGCCCTCACATTTCCTTTACGAAAAATGAACGGATCCAAAATTTGTTTGCGGAAAATGTCGATGGAGAATATGAGACCATCCAGGCTCAGATGAACAACTATTGGCAGGGATATTGGATTAAACACCCCGCCCAGTGCAATCTGTACGGGCTGCCGCTGGATATGGTGACCAAAATCATTTGTGATTTCATTGATGCGCAAAAGGCTCCGGATAAGGATTTTCAAAACTATGCCGAATGGCTGTGTCATAATTTTGGGAAAACGTTTTCTGAGACGTTCCCGATGGAATATGGTCTGAAGTATCACACGGTGACGGCGGACAAGTTGACGACCGATTGGCTTGCGCCAAGATTTTATCGGCCGAACCTGGAGGAAGTGCTGCGAGGAGCCCTGTCTCCACAGACCCCTGAGGTGCATTACATTACGCATTTCCGATATCCTAAGAAAAACGGGTTTGTTGCGTACCTCCAAAAATTGGACAAGATTGCGAATGTTCATACCAACCACAAGGTTATCGCCCTGGACCCCGGGAAACAGGAACTGCGTTTTGCCAACGGTACCCATGTCTCGTACGATCATCTGATCTCTTCCATTCCGCTGCCTGAATTACTCCCCCTCATCCAGGATGTGCCCAGGGATGTGCTGGATGCCGTGAATGCCTTGGCGTGCTCAACGGGAATCATGGTGAATGTGGGGCTTGATCGGGCTGATATTTCCGACGCGCATGTGTCATATTTTTACGATCGGGATATCTGTTTTTCCCGGTTGAGTTTTCCGCACATGCTTTCATCCAATAACGCGCCGGAAGGGTGTGGCAGTATTCAGGCTGAAATATATTTCTCTTCAAAATACCGGCCATGCAACGTGTCGGCGGAGGACTGCATTGAACCGGTCATTCGAGATTTGAAAAAGTGTGGATTGCTTCGGGAGGACGAGGCAATCCTCTATGCGGGAGCCCAAAAAATTCCCTATTGTAATGTCATTTTTGATCATGACCGTGTAAGGGCCCTGTCGAGCATTCATGGCTATTTGGATGATATCGGAATTGCCTATTGTGGACGTTTTGGTGAATGGGGCTATCATTGGACGGATGAGGCTTACATCAGCGGAGAGAATGCGGCTCAAAAAGTCATTGGGAAGTTGTAAATGGCTGAATCCAAAGGGAGAGCTAGTGAGGCAAGCCCCACCGGTACCGTGCATCGAAACTCCGTGATTCATCCGGATCAACACCCTGCGACCCCGCGCAGTCCGCGCACATGATTTCCGGGGAAGCCCTCAGGATCATTGGAGGTGGATGGAACCTGAACCGGAGGAGTGGATGGGGCTCAGGGTGATGGAGGTGCCGTCTCGGCAACGTCCTGCCTTTTCATGTCCTGGTTTCGGGAGGCTAAGGGGAATGAAGTGTTGAGAAAAGAACTTTATGAATGAGGAGTCAAGGGGAACACATGGGAAGTCATACGCACCCTGGTAGCGAATTTATAACCGTCATTGAACCTGAACCCGGCTGGCAGGTTATCAATGTTAAGGAACTGAAGGACTATCGGGATCTGTTTTATTTTCTCGTGTGGCGTGACATTAAGGCCCTTTACGCCCAAACCGTCCTGGGGTTTTTGTGGGCCATTCTCAACCCGCTTATTCAGATTACCATTTTCACGATCATTTTCGGAAAAGTGGCGGGAGTCGAGACGGACGGAATTCCATATGTGCTATATGCCTGTGTCGGCGTGATCCCCTGGGCCTATCTGTCACAGGCTACGACCCAAGCGAGTCACAGCCTGATTCAGGGGGCGGGAATCCTCGGAAAAATTTATTTCCCGAGAATCATTTTTCCGGTAACACCCGTGTTGGCCAAGCTGGTCGATTTTGGAATTTCCATGACGATCATCGTTGGCATTATGGGATATTATGGCGTGGCGCCGACCTGGAATCTTGTGTGGTTTCCCCTGTTTGTCGCGATGATGATATCCGTGCCGTTAGGCATCGGCTTATGGTTTTCCTCCCTGGCCATACGATTTCGGGATATTAAACACGCCATGCCGTTTTTCATTCAAATGCTGATGTACAGTGCTCCCATTGTCTACTCCGCCTCGTCGATCCCGGAACATTATCGGTTGCTCTATTCGTTAAATCCCATCGTCGGAGTGATTGAGGGGTTTCGAGCCTGCTTGCTCGGAATGCCCATGCCCTGGCTGTATATTGGGACGGGAATGGTCACATCCGTCATTCTTGTGATCAGCGGGGCGTTGTATTTTAAACGGATGGAGCGGATTATTGTGGATGTGATTTGACCGTGTGACGGCGTTTCGAGGAAACCCCATGAACGACAAAGACATTGCCATCAGAGCCGAGCATATCAGCAAATGTTACCGGATTGGGCTGAAGGAAACCATGCAGGACAGTTTCTTTCGGACCATCGGTAATTTCTTGGTCAATCCCCTCAAAAATTACCGGACCTATCGCTCACTGTATAATTTTGACGACGTGAGTCCCGATCAGGAGACGGATCCGTCCGATGTCTTATGGGCGGTCCGGGACGTTTCATTTGAGATCAAAGCCGGGGAGGTCGTCGGGATCATTGGAGTCAATGGGGCGGGGAAGTCCACGCTTTTGAAAATCCTTTCGAGAATCACCGTTCCTACCACCGGCCGGGCCACCATCCACGGACGGGTGTCCAGTCTCCTTGAAGTCGGCACAGGGTTTCATCCCGAATTGACGGGCAGGGAAAATGTCTATTTGAACGGGACCATTTTGGGGATGAGGAAAAAGGAAATTGATAGGAAGTTTGACGAGATTGTGGATTTTTCCGGGGTTGAAAAATTTATCGATACGCCCGTCAAGCGGTATTCGAGCGGGATGAAGGTGCGCTTGGCCTTTGCGGTGGCTGCGTACCTGGAGCCGGAAATTTTAATTGTCGATGAGGTCCTCGCCGTGGGGGACGCCAATTTTCAAAAAAAATGCCTGGATAAAATGAACGATGTCGGCCGGCATGGCCGTACCGTCCTCTTTGTGTCCCATAACATGCAGGCGATCACCCGCTTGTGTCCCCGGACCATTCTGCTGAACAAAGGGGGGGTGCTGGCCGATGGGCCGTCACCGGAGATGGTCAGTCTGTATTTGAGTGCCGACGGGGGGACGAAAGCGGAACGGGTGTGGCCTGATCTCTTGGACGCCCCTGGAGATGAGGTCATTCGCCTATGTGCCGTACGGGCCAAAACCACAGATGGGCAATGTACCGGGGTCGTGAATATCAGTCAGCCGGTGTGCGTGGAATTGGAATATGAGGTCCTGCAGTCAGGCCATGAATTTGAGACCTACTTTCACCTTATCAATGGAGATGGCATCGGGATCTTCCAGTCGATCGATAACGATCCGGCTTGGAGAAATAAGGCGAAGCCGGTGGGGCGCTATGTGAGCAAAGCTTGGATCCCGGGCGATCTGCTTTCGGAAGGCCTGTATGTGATCAATCCAAGAATGTATACGAAAATGCCGCGAATCCGGCGAATAGCGGTCGACGATGCCGTGGGGATTCAGGTCATCGATACCATGGATGGTGCCGGTGCCCGCGTGGACACTGTTGGGCATATCTATGGGGTGATTCGGCCGCTTTTAAAGTGGGAAACGGAGTGTGTGTCGAGGTAGGCGGGATCTCGGCGACCCCAGGGCATTCCAATTGGAATCAGAAACGGAAATCTCATAGATGGATGTGGGGCAATCAGATTCATTTTATTATCTGCAGTTGGAAAGCGGGACCAGGCGGTTTTTGTGCTTGCAGCAAAATATTGGGGTGTTAGTCTGGCTTCTGTTTTGTAAGCCCGATCCGGTTCGGTTTGGGCCTTCCTCCCAAGCAACCATTCATCCGTTCCAAGTGCTTCTCGGGGGCCTTCAGGGGAAAAGCTTGTGGAGAGCGATTCAAAATAACATCCTGACCCTTATCAAGTTTCTTGCCTATAAATATCATTTTCGAAAAGCTCAATCCTTCATCGCATTGCCGCTGTATGGTCAGGCATGTGTGCCGGTCCATAAAGGATATAAGATTTTTGATTTTCGCCGTGAAGGGGTGGTGAAAATTTTTGACTCCGATGTGGATCACCGGGTCATTTCCGGTGAAATAGATCAATTGCGCAT